>CAJUFK010000157.1 GCA_910585535.1 uncultured Angelakisella sp.
ATGTAGTCCGGGTCCCGGATGATGGGCTGGTCGGTGTTGCCGATGTCCCCGGAAAAGGCGATGGTCCGGGTGGCCCCCGCCTCCCGGGCGGTGACCAGGATGCTGGCGGAACCCAGCAGATGCCCAGCGTCTATGAACTTGGCGGTGATGCCCTCAAAAAGGCGGATCTCCTCCCCGTATTCACAGGGCTGCAAAAGCTCCAGGGCTGCCTGGGCGTCTTCCACCGTGTAAAGCGGCTCCACTGGGTCGATGCCCGCCCGGGAGAGCTTCTGGCTCTTCCACTGGGCGTCCATCTCCTGGATCCGGGCCGAGTCCATGAGCATAATCCGCAGCAGGTCGCAGGTGAGGCGGGTGGCCACGATGGGTCCCTTGAAGCCGTTTTTTACCAGCAGGGGCAGCCGCCCGCTGTGGTCAATATGGGCGTGGGTCACCAGCACGCAGTCAATCTCCCCCGCCGCAAAGGGCAGGGCGTTGTCCTCCAGCTCGTCGCCCCCCTGCTGCAGGCCGCAGTCAATGAGCAGCTTCTTCCCCCGGGCCTCCAGCTGGTGGCAGGAGCCGGTGACTTCCTTGTCCGCGCCGTAAAATCGCAGTTTCATACGATCCGTCCTTTCCTAGTCCCCGGAAAGCCCGGGGCAATGTCCATGTCCAAATGGCTACAGCTTTATGAGGAAACAATGGAATAACGTTTGTGGATGGCGGGGCGGTCCCCATAGACACGGTCAAAAATCAGCGTCTTGTCCCCGTAGAGCTTTATGGCGGCGATGCCGGAGTCCTGGTCGCCGGCGAAGGAAAGATAGTACCGCTCCGGGCCGGTGATGGAAAAGGCCTGTTGCCCAAGGTCCCTGAGCTTCACCTCCGAAAGGCGGCGGTAAAGCTCCCGGACCTCCTCCGGGGTCAACTCCCGGGCGTCCAGCTCCCGGACGGTCTCCCCGTCCTCCAACGTCTCCCGCACCGTCACCCGGACGGCATCCTCCCCCGGAAGCTGCTCCACCAGCCGCTTCCCCGGGACAGGTCTCCAGAACGCCAGCCAAAGGACAACTGCCGCGGCCGCAAGCCCCAGAAGGACCGCGCCTGGTCTTTTCCGGCCCAAGTTCCCCACCCCTTTCCTTTGGCGCCAGCCAAGCGGTAGATTTGTCCGCTTCCCACCCTGCACAGTTTAAGACTCCAGGCACAAGTTTGGTCCTGGCACAACGCAGGGGGTGTCAGCGGGCGTTCGTCTGCTCACCTGTCATTTCCGGTTGATAAACTCCTGGATGAGGGACATCTTGGGGATGAGGTCCCAATCCAGCTCCGGAAGGCCCTCCAGGGCGGCGATGAGCTGCTGGGCCAGCTCCTGGTGGGGGTCGTCCTTGGGGATGCTGCGGAGCATCTCCGCACCCTGGCGGGCGTAGAGGAAGGGCTCGTAGCCGTGGGCCGAGTTGATGTGAAGGTCCGCCAGGGGGCGGTAGGGCTGCATATACAGGTTCTCTCCCCGCAGAACGTAATCCCACAGCCGCAGGGTCTCCTCCGCCTCGGTGTTCCGGCGCACCCGGTCCCGAAGGAGCCGGCGCAGAAGGCGGAGTTCCCGGCCGGCCAGAAGGACCTTGCCCGAGTGGTCGACGTAATCGCTGTGTACGCTGATGTAGAGGCGCAGGATGCGGAACTTCTCCACCAGGGGGGCGATACGGGGGTTCAGGGCGTGAAGCCCCTCGAAGATGAGGCAGGTGTCCTCGTCAAAGGTGAGGTCCCGGGTGAAGGTGGAGCGGCTGCCGGTGGTGAAATCAAAAATGGGCATCTTGGTATGTCCTTTGGTGAGCAGGTCCTCCATGCACTGTCCCAGGGTGTCCAGGTCCAAGCCGTCGATGGTCTCAAAGTTCTTCTGGCCGTCCTCCCACAGGGGGGTGTACTTGCGGTCCTTGTAGAAATCGTCCAGGGAGATACGGCAGGCCTTGTGGCCGTTGCGCCCCAGGCCCTCGGCCAGGATGCGGGAGGCGGTGGTCTTGCCCGAGGAGGTGGGGCCGCTGAGGAGGATCACCTGGGAGTCCTCCGCCTCCGCCCGAAGATACACCTCTACCACCCGCTTGTGGAAGGTCTTTTCCTCAGAGGTGATAAGGGCCTTGGGATCCCACTGGAGCAGTTCCGCCCTGGCGGGAAGATCGATCTTTTCCATAATAGGAACGTATTTCATCGTTTGTGTCTCCTTTGCCGCGTTTTTCCCGCCGCCGTTAGGCGGCAAGCCAATTTCTGGTTTTTCATGTTTATTTTAACATAATTCACAGTAATTTGCAAACATTTTTGTAAATAATACTTGCAATTTCTTTTTTTCTGTTGGGTTGTAAAAACGTTACAGATTCTTAACAAAAAGAAGTTCTAAATGATGTAGAATAAAAAGCACAAGAGAGTTGCATTTTTCGCCAGAAAGCTTTATAATACTGATTGCTGGCGGAAAACCGTCAGCGCGCCAACTAGGTTATTCGGAAAGGAGGGAACGCCATGGCGGAACAGAAAAGGGATCGGGCCCATAGCGATGGGGAGTTGGATTATGATTCCCTGCTGTCCCGGTACAAGGATGCAGCGGAGCCGGAACCGGAGCCGCCCCCTCCGCCCCGGGAAAAGAAGAAGATCATCAGCACCCTGCTTTCCGATGTATCCGCCCCGGGGGAAGGGAAGTTCGCCCGGAAGCGGGGCCAGAAAGCCGCCCCCCAGCAGAAAGAGCCGGAGGAGGAGCCCCAGGCGCCGCCCCTGAAGCTGGAGGAGTTGAAGCCCGCCCCCCGTCCCCAGGAGGGGAAAAAGCGCTGGGACCGGATCCTCCGGGAACCGGTGCGGGAGGAACCGCCAGCCGGGGAGGAGCTGAGCCAGGTACTGGATTCCTTGGAGAGGTCCCCCAAGGACCGGCAGGAGCCCCCGGAGCGCACCAAAAAAGAGAAACGGAGAGCCGCAGTCCAGCCGGAGGCCGCTCCAAAGCCGGAAGCGCCCCCTGCTGCTGAGGCCCTGCCTGTTGAGGAAGCCCCCGCCCCCCGCAAGGGGAAAAAGGCCGCCAAGGCGGAAAAGCGGGGACTGGATCCCGCTCCGATCGCCGAGCCCGTCCCGGAACAGGACCGGGAGCCTTCGGTGCTGGAATGGATCTACATTGAAATCTACTACATCGGCATTCAGCTGCTTCGGGATATGCACCTGTTCCGCCGGGAGGCTGGAAAGCTTCGGGACTGGCTGTGGGAACGGGCCCCCCTTTGGTTTGAGGAACAGCGCCGCCGCTTTCTGCGGGTCTGCAACCATATCTCCGACACCACCCTGTTCCCCTACCGGGAATTGGCGCGGCTTACCAGCCGCCTTTACCAGCAGATCAAGGAGGCTGGACGAGGCAAGGGAAGCTTTAAGGTCAAGCTTGGCTGCTGGTGGGATTATTTCCGCGCCCTCTCCCTGCCCCTGAACCACATTGCCAACTTTGTCGCCCCGATTGTGGGCATCACCATCCTGGCCGCCACCCTGACTTATTTCCAGGGGATCAACTACGCCCTTTCGGTGGAGTATTCCGGCCAGCACCTAGGCTATGTTGCCCAGGAGAACGACTTTTACGAGGCCCAGCAGATGGTTCTGGACCGTATGCTCAACGAGGAATATCAGGCCGCTGACACCAATCAGCCCATCTTCCGCATCGTCATCGCCGACAAGAAGGACCTCACCGATACCGAGACCCTGGCCAACCGCCTGATCGCCATCTCCCAAAACGAGGTAGAGGAGGCCGACGGCGTTTACATCGAGGGGGCTTTCCTGGGCGCCCTGAAAAACGGCAGTGAGTTCCTTATCTACCTGGACAGCATTCTGGAGGACTACCGCACCGGCATCGACCACGAGCTGGTGCAGTTCGTCAAGAGCATTACAGTCCGACGGGGGGTCTACCCCACCAGTTCGGTGATGCCCCTCTACCGCATCACCCAGGAAATGGAGTCGGACCGCACCCGGATCATTGAGCATCGGGTGGAGGAGGGGGAGACCCTTCCCCAAATTGCCGAAGCCTACGAGACGACGGTGGAGAACCTTCTGGAGCTTAACACCATGCTGGAGGAACGGGAGGCCCAAACCGACGAGGAGACCGGGGAAACCGACCCTGCCACCATCTCACTAATCACCGGGGAACGCCTTACCGTGGCCCGGGTGACCATGGACCTGGGGGTCCAGGTGACCCGCCGGGAGGTGTACACCGAGGACATTCCCTACAGCACCACCAACGTGGAGGACAGCCGCTACTACAAGGGCTATCAGGTCACCCTTTCCGCCGGGATCAACGGCAAACAGGAGGTTACGGCGGATGTGACCTACATTGACGGGGAACAGGTGAGTGAGAGCCGCATCGGCGCCCCTGTCGTCCTTCAGGAACCGGTCAATGCCAGGGTCATGGTAGGCACCATGCCCATCCTCACCTATCTGCCCGGCGGCGGCAACAGCAGCGAATCCTTCATGTGGCCGGTGAAGGGCGGAAAGGTCAGCGCAGGCCTCTACGGCTACCGGGGCCACACCGGCATGGATATCGCCGCTCCCTATGGGACAGAAATTCGGGCGGCCAAGGACGGCCAGGTGACCTACGCCACCAACTATTCCATCTGGCCCTACGGCAAGCGGGTGGACATCAGCCACGGCAACGGGGTGACCACCCGGTACGCCCACTGCAGCGCGGTCTTTGTCACCTCCGGCCAGTATGTCCGCCAGGGGGATACCATCGCCTTGGTAGGCCGTACCGGCAACGCCACCGGCAACCACTGCCACTTTGAAATCAAGATCAACGGCGCCATTATGAACCCGGCGAACTACATCGGGAGTTATTGGCCCGGGTACTGATCCAAGACAGAAAAACACCGTCAGCACTGTGCTGACGGTGTTTTTTCAGGTATTGGAGAACTTTACCGCGCTAAGCTTTTCCCGGACGGTTTCCGAGATCTCGGCGTAGACCTGCTGGAACTTACAGGCCCCGCAGGCCTCCACGTTGCGGTTGCAGTGGTAGTCCGTTTCGCTTAGGCACCGCGCCAGGGAATAGGGGCCCTCCACCATTTCGATGACGTCGCAGAGGGAGATCTCCCCCGGGTCCCGGGCCAGTTCGTACCCCCCCTTGGTCCCCTTGTAGGAGTTTACCAGCCCCCCTGTCACCAGCTTGCGGAGGATCTTTAGGGAGAACCGCAGGGTAACGCCGGTCTCCTCGGCGATGCGCTTGGCGTCCATCCGCTCCCTCTTCCGGGCCAGGCAGTGGACGATCCGCACAGCGTAATCTGACTCCAAGGTGATGTGCATAACTTTTCTCCCTTCCCCAGACGGCGTCTTAACAGGATCTCTGGAAAAAGTATATTCCCACCGTCCTAAATTGTCAAGGCGGCCGGCGACAGAGAGGGGAGGTACCTTTTGGCAGGGGCCCGGTCAGCGGCTTTCCGCCTCCAGATACTCCAGCAGGCCCAAACAGCCCTCCCAAACGTCGTCGTAGGTGCGGTCAAAGTCCCCGGTGTACCAGGGGTCGGAGATGTCCCGGGGGGAGCCGGTGAAGTCCAGGAGCCGGCGGACCTTCCCCTGGGGATCTCCCCCCAGGATACGGAGCATAGCGGAGAGGTTCCGCTGCTCCATCCCGATCAGAAGATCGTACCTTCCGTAGTCCCGCCGGGTCAGCTGGACGGCGGTCTTTCCCGCTGTCGAGATCCCCTCCCGGGCCAGCCGCCGCCGGGTCCCCGGGTGGACGGGGTTGCCCAGTTCCTCGGCGCTGGTGGCGGCGGAGGCGATATGGAACCGGTCCCCCAGCCCCCGCTTCTGGACAAGATCCCGAAAAACAAATTCCGCCATGGGACTGCGGCAGATGTTCCCCAGGCAGACAAAAAGAATACTGGTCATAAAAAGGCGCGCTCCTCCCCTGTTTTTTGCCAATCCAGTGTACCATACCCTAAAGGAAAAGTAAACACCGTGCCGCCCCAGCCCATGGGAATAAGGCGGACAAAAGGGACAGACGAAAGCTGGCCGCCCCGGGGATTCCCGGAGGACAGCCAGCTTTTTCTCAGCTTTCCCATAGCAAGAGGCGGAGAAGGTTATTTCTCGCCGCGGTAGAAGTTGATGAGGCACCCGGCGGTAAGGACCTTCCGCTCGTCGGCGGTCAGCCCGCCGATAGAAAAGACCGTCTCGGTAACCTTGCCGTCCCGGATCACAAAGGCCTTGATGGCTTCGTTCCCCTCCAGCACCGCCTTGCGGACATCGGGGACAAAGATGTAAGCGCCTTTCGCCAAAACGCTCTTGTCCTTGGTCAGGAAGGGCACGATGCCCCAGTTGATGCAGTTGGAGCGGTACCGCTTGGTGGCGTACTCCTGGGCGATGTTGGCCCAGGCTCCCACCACCCGCTGGC
>CAJUFK010000158.1 GCA_910585535.1 uncultured Angelakisella sp.
CGGTGTTCCCGCCTGCGGGCGGGAACGAGTCGCTTCGCGACTAGGCCTGCGGGCCGGGATTGGATGTGGGGTACCCCTCCATCCCCCCGCCGGGCAGGCGAAACGGTGCTATGGTCCTTCAAAACGAAGCCAAGCACCCAGGATGTAGACCTGCCGTGTGGCAGTCAAAGAAAAACGCCGTTTTGCACAGCCCAGAAACCAAATCCTAGGATGAAAACCTACCCGATGACGCCCAAGGATCCCTCCTATAGGGGCTACGGACCACTGCCGGCCCCGCAGACGCTTTGTCGGACCGCCGCTTTTTAATTACCCTGGGAAAGGGGGTGCCTCCCATGAAGGATTTCTTTAAGACATTCCGGTTCCGCGTCCTCCTGGTTGTGGGGGGCGTGCTTTTTTCCTTTTTGCTCCGGGCTATCTATACCGGGGGCTTTATGCCCCTGCTCTCCTCCGCCGGGGGAATGCTTATGGTGCCCATCAGCGGGATGAGCGCCGCTGCGGGAGCGGCTATCGAAGAGCGGTTTGGCCCCTTCCTTTCGGCGGGGCGGGTCCACGACGAGAATCTGGCCCTCCGGGCCGAGATCCAGGACCTGAAAGAGCAGCTTATCGACTACGAGATGGTGAAGATGGAAAACGAACAGTTCCGGGAACTGCTGGAGATCAAGGAGCGCAACTCCGACCTGATCTTTGAACCCGCCACCGTGGTAGGCCGCACCCCCGACGACTGGTTCGGGTCCTTTACCATCGATGTAGGCACCTACCACGGGGTTTCCCTGCGGTGCCCGGTAATCACCAGCGAGGGGCTGGTGGGGATCGTCAGCGAGGTGGGCCACGGATATTCCAAGGTTCAGACCATCCTGGATCCCTCGGTGAATATCGGCGGGGTGGACATCAACACCCTGGATACCGGTATCGTCACCGGCACCCTGCCCCTGGCCCGGGAGGGCCGGTGCAAGCTGGGCTTCCTCCCCCGGGAAAGCGGCGCTACACCCGGGGATACCATCGTCACCTCCGGCACCGGGGGACTGCTGCCCCGGGGCCTTATCATCGGGGAGATCGACGAGGTGGAGATGGAGACCTCCGGTCTGTCCCTTTACGCCGCCGTCACCCCCGCCGCCGACATTATGGGGGCCAGGCAGGTGCTGGTCATTACCGACTTTGGCGGCAAGGACGACGAAAACGCAGGCCCCTCGGACGAGTCCCAGGAGCCGGAAAACGACGACGGCGCCGACGCCGGGGAGGAGGAGTAACGCCGTGCAGAAAACCCGCTTCGTGGTCCTTAAATTCTTCCTTTACGGCTGTATCGCCGTGGTCCTCTGCACCATTCAAAACACCCCGGACCTGTTGGTTGCCGCCGGGGCAAAGCCCATGCTCACCGCTGCCTTTGTGGTGGCGGTGGCTATGTTCGAGGGGGAGTTCGCCGGGGCCCTTACAGGGGCGTTCGGCGGAATGCTCTGCGATTTTTTTTCCTACTACCGGTTCGGCTACTACGCCCTGATGTTCTTCCTCTGCTGCTTGGCGGTGGGCCTTTTGGTCCAGGGCTATATGCGCCCGGTGGTGATGAACTGCTGCCTGTTCGTCTTTGCCGCCATGCTCCTGTCCCAGGGGGTGGCCTTTTTCTTTGTTTTCCTCATCCGCGGGTACGAAAGCCCGGAGATCCTTTTCACCCTGGGCATCCTCCCCCTCTGCCTCTACACCGCCCTGGCCGGCATCCCCGCCTTTTACGGCGTAAGGGCCCTCCACCTGTGGCTCCAAAAGAAGATCGAGCCTGCGGTAAATTGATCTTCGGGGGTTGCTGCCAGGGGACCGGCCCCGGCCCCGCAGATCCATAGCCCGAAGGCTCCGGTTCCCAGCCTGAGAAGGGAGTTTTTTGTATGACCAAAGCCGAGTTCCTGGCTAAAATGGAAGCAGACGAATCCTGGGCCCCTGGCTGGGAGGCCATCGATGGGGTTTTTCGTGCCCTCTATCCCGGCCAAAAGCCCTTCCATTATGCCACCGTAAGCCGCGCCGTCTTCGGCGGAAAGGATTTCCTGGACGGCTGTTCCATCTACCCCTCCCCCAAAGGGTATTTCCACCTGGTTACCTATGGGATGAGCGAATTGTATGCCGAACCCGAGGCCCTGGGTGGGGAGTGGAGCAAGTGGGGGTACGAGATGACCATGAAGCTTCGAGGGGAAAAACCGGAGGACTGCCTCTGGGCCCTGGACCTTCTGAACAACCTGGCCCGGTACACCTTTACCCAGAAGCGATTCTTTGAACCCTGGCAGTTTGTGGACGGCAGGGGCGCTCCCATCCGCACCGGAACCGATACCGCCCTCACCTCCCTTATCATTGTGCCAGATACCGAGGCCCAGGGGCTGGATACCCTTTACGGCAGGCTGGAGTTTCTCCAGCTGGTGGGGATCACCCAGGCGGAGCTTTCCCGCCTTTCCACCCGGGAGGAGGTCCGGGCCCTGGCGGAGCAGCTGCGCCAGGCCGAGCCCTGGCTGGTCACCGATCTGGACCGCCGCTAAACAGCTTGGCCGCCGCCGAACACAGCTTCCGACTCCAGGCACAACCTTAAGCCCCAGCACAACCATTAGCCGCGAAGCGGCGGGGAGGGTCTGCCTGCGGCCGCTTGGCCGCCGGCGGGGAGGGTGTGCCTGCGGCCGCTTGGCCGCCGGCGGGATCGGGGGTTCTTCCCGCTGGGCTGGCGGTAAATCGGGAGGTTTTGGCGAAAATGTCCAAAACATATTTTTTCGTCTTTTCCATCGTTAAATAATCTGACGATTGAAAATTCCCGCTTTCCACCGTATAATAAGGGTGCGGTACCAAAGCGGAACCCCTCATCCGCTGCCGCATCGTTTTACTTTCTTTCTTTTCTTTGCAACAAGACCCTGCGTGCAAGCGCGGGGTCTTGTTGTACCTGCAAGAGGAGGTGCCAAATGCTCTTTTTAGGGATCGATGCCGGAACCCAGGGGGTCCGGGCCGCCGTCGTTACCCCCCAGGGGGAGACGGCGGCGGAAAGCGCCTACGCCTACCCTGTCCTCAACCTTGCCGCCCCCAGCCAGGGCCCCAACCGCTATGAGCAGTCTCCCCGGGACTGGTGGAAGGCCCTTTGCCAGGTGGTCCGGGACTGTGTCAAAAAGCTGCCCCGCCCGGAGGAGATCGCCGCCGTCAGCCTCTGCGGCACCTCCGGGACCATCCTTCCCCTGGATCGGGAGGGAAATCCCCTGGGCAATGCCATCCTTTATAACGACCTGCGAAGCGCCGGCAAGGCCGGGGAGATCCGGGGACGGGCCCCGGGGCTGGAGGACCGCCTGGGCTACCGGATAGGGGCCTCCTTCTCCCTGCCCCGGATGATCTGGTACCGGGAGGAAGCCCCAGAGGTCTGGGATCGGTGCCGGATCCTTCTCCACCAGGCGGATTATCTCCTTTGGAAACTCTCCGGGGAGTGGGTCACCGACAATACAAATGCCCTTAAGGCCGGGTACGACGTCCTGGCCGGGGAATGGCCCCGGGAACTGGAGGACTGCCTGGGCCTGGACCGCCGGAAGCTTCCCCAGGTGGTTTCCCCCGGGGAGATTATAGGGAGGATCCTACCCCAGGCGGCGGCGGAGCTGGGCCTTTCCCCCGACACCCAAATTGCCGCCGGAGCCACCGACGCCTACGCCGCCGTTCTGACCGCCGGGGCGGTGTCCCCTGGGGACTCGGTATCGGTTTTGGGCACCACCCTGGTCTGCAAGGTGGTGGCGGAAAACCGGGTGCTGGATCCCTCCGGGGTGGGCTACCCCTACCGGATGCCGGAGGGCCGCTGGCTTATCGGCGGGGCCACCAATCTGGGGGGCCGCTGCGTCGGGGAGGTGGCCGGCGGGGATTACAAGGGGATGGACGCGGAGGCGGAACGGCTCATCCCGACCGGGGTGCGCTGTTACCCCCTTTACGGCAAAGGGGAGCGGTTCCCCTTCTCCGATCCGGAGGCGGAGCCCTTCTTCCGGGGGAACCTCTTTGGCGGGCGGCTTTACCCCGCCCTTATGGAGGGGGTGGCCTACGGGGAACGGCTCTGCTACCAGCGGCTGGAGGAACTGGGCTGTGTCCTGGGGCCGGAGGTCCGGGCCACCGGCGGGGCCAGCCGGAGCGGGGTCTGGCTGAAGATCCGGGCCAGCATCCTCAACAAGCCCATCCTTGTGCCCCAGGCCCTTACCTCCGCTGTGGGGTGCGCCATGCTGGCCGCCGCCGGGGAGCTGGGGGGCCTTGGCAAGGCGGCCAGGGCCATGTCCCGTACCAGGCTGACGGTCCTTCCGGACCCGGCGCTTACAGGGCCCTACGAGGAATTGTACCAGCGGTTTCGGGAGGAGTGCCAGGCAGAATACGGGATCGTGACAAGCCCAGGAAAGGGAGGATCGAAATGATTGACAGAACAGAGCGCCGGGTGGATCTTCACACCCACACCACCGCTTCGGACGGGACGCTGACCCCTGGGGAGCTGGTCTCTCTGGCAAGGGATACCGGCCTGGGGGCGGTGGCCATCACTGACCACGACTCGGTGGCGGGGCTGGAGGAGGGCCTGGCCGCCGGGGAGGCCCTGGGGGTTCGGGTCATCCCCGGGGTGGAGATCTCCTCCAGCGAGGAGGGCTGTGAGATCCATATTGTCGGCCTGTTCCTCCGCCGGGACTGCGGGGAGCTGCTGGACTTTTTGGCGGAGCGGAAAAAGGAGCGTGTCAGACGCAACCAGCGCCTTTTGGACCGCCTTAGGGAAATCGGGATGCCCCTCTCCCCGGAGGAGATCACCCCAGGAGCCGGGGGGCTTCTGACCCGCACCCATGTCGCCGAGGCCATGGCCCGCAGGGGCTGGGCCGCCACCCCGGTGGAGGCCCTGGAGCGGTATCTCATCCCCGGCAAGCCCGGGTGGGTGGAGAAAAACACCCCCCCGCCCAAGGTCTGCGCCGAGATCATCCATCGGGCCGGGGGGCTGGCCTTTCTGGCCCACCTGGACCGCATCCACAAGGGGGACGCCGCCCACAGCCTGTCCATCGCCCGGCGGGTCCTCACCCAGGCGGGGCTGGACGGCCTGGAGGCCCGGTACGCAACGTACAGCCCCCAGTGGGAGCAGACGGCCGATCGTCTGGCGGAGGAGATGGGCCTTCTGCGGTCCGGGGGCAGCGATTTTCACGGGGCCCGAAAGCCGAACCAGCTGGGCACCGGCCTGGGCGGGCTTTTTGTTCCGGAAAGCTGGGTGGAGAAGATAGAGGCTTTTTTGCAGCATCACCGGTAAAAATCCTGCATGGCAGATGAAAAGTTTTTCTGCAACCCCCTGTACAATTCCCGTTTTTCGTGCTATAATGTCCCCATTGCCCCAGTGCCCTGGCTTCGTAAATGACGGATTCCGATTTCCAATCCGTCATCAGTCTGGGGAGATCTTTCTTTTGGGAGTGGTACAGAATGAAACTCAATCTCTTTGACAGCCATGTCCACAGCATCCAATCCCACGACGGTCATTCCACCCTGGAGGAACTCTGTGCCCGGGCCTTGGACCGTGGGGTGATGGGGGTCTGCGTTACCGACCATTTCGAGTGTGACATTCCCTCCCAGCAGGCGGACATTGAAAAGACCCTGGAGGAGGCTGTCCGCCTCCAGGAGAAGAACAAGGGGCGGATCCGCCTCACCCGGGGGGTGGAGCTGGGCCAGGGACACCTCCTTCCGGAGACCGCCAGCCAGGTTCTGGACCGGTTGGACTTTGATTTTGTTCTGGGTTCGGTCCACTGTGCCGACCCCGGCCAGGACATCGGGGAGATCAACTTCAACGACCCCGGGGTCACCGTCTCCCAGGTTTTGGAGCGGTACTTCCAAAGCAGCTACCAGATGGCCAAATGGGGCCGTTTTGACGTGATGGCCCACCTGGGCTACCCGGAGCGGTACATCTGGGGGAAATACCGGATCCCGGTAAACTTCCTCCCCTATGAGGAGGTCATCCAGGAAACCCTGCGGCTGCTGGTGGAAAGCGGCAAGGGCCTGGAGGTAAACACCGCCGGTTACCGCCAGGGGCTGGGAAAGACCATCCCCGTTTTGGGCATCCTCAAGCGGTACTTCCAGCTGGGGGGCCGGATCGTCACCCTGGGCAGCGACGCCCACCAGGCCGAGGACATCGCCGCCGATTTCGACGTGGCTATGGACATCCTTACCGGCATCGGATTCCAGTATTTCGCCTTTTACCGGGAGCGCCAGCCGGTGATGCTCAAGCTGATCTGAAGCTGCCGCCCCGGACCCGCCAAAGCGTTGAGCCGTCCCCAGGTGGGACGGCTCAAACCAGTTTATGGGAGATGCCCGCCGT
>CAJUFK010000159.1 GCA_910585535.1 uncultured Angelakisella sp.
CCAACATGGGCTACGCCCAGCCTTTGAAAAGGCTTGACCTAAACTTTAGACCCTTTGTCACGCAGTCGTTTACGTGGGTCCTGCCTGGAGTCCTAACGGCGTTTTGCCCGAAGCGCAAAATCGCCTCCCGCAACCTGGCAAGGGGTGTTACTGCCTTCCGCCTTCTGCTGCTTCCGACTCCAGGCACAACCCAAGCCAGCATACAACCGTTAGGCGCGAAGCGCCGGGGAGGGTGTGCGTGCGGCCGCAGGGCCGCCGCCGGGGAGGGTTTAGGTCTTTTTTACGAATTCGCGCTTGCATCGTGGGCAGGTGATTGCAATCTTCCCCCGGCCCTTGGGTACCCGAAGCCATTGCCGGCACCCGGGACAACGGTAGTAACGATGCCCCTTGTCATTGAGACGATTCACAAAACCATCCCAACTCCCCTTTACCCGGTACCACCAACGAAGAAACTTCCCGTTCTCCTGCGCCCGGGCCGAAATGTTCCGGGATAACATCCGGTAGTACGAAAGCCCCAGAATAATAACCCCTAAAATCGCCAAAGGCCAAAACCGCCCCCGGGTAAACATCACCAGAACCATGGAGAAAAGGAGCATGGCAAAGGAAAGCTGATCCACCCCGTACCGCCCCATCATAAATCTGCGAAACCAATTCAATGGCTAACGCCCCCTTTGTGTTTTCATCATAACACCCAGACAGGGGCCATTTGGTGAACAGAGTGAAAATTTTTGGAACACGGTTTGTAAATGGATCGTCTCCCCCCGGAGGACAAACGCTCCGCCCCTAATTCCTGTAAAAAAATTGCCAGTCCCCCATTCCTTTTTGTGAAATTATGTGGTAAACTGTACTAAGGGGTATTGTCGATGAGCCGTTCTGTTCTGTTTGCTTCCGGGAAAGGAGGAACCGGAAAATCTTCCCTCTGCCTCCATGTGGCCGGCGCCCTGGCCCGCCGGGGCCTTCGGGTCCTGGTAGTGGAGGCAACCCCGGGCTTTCGGGGCCTGGAAATCGCCCTGGAGCTGCCAGGAGAAACCGTCTATGACCTCTCCGATGCTTTGGAGGGCCGCTGCAGCCTGGGGGACGCCCTTTTGGTTCACCAGGAGACCCAGCTCCGTCTGATCCCCGCGCCCGAGGATCCCTTCTACCTGCCGGAGGAGAAAAGGCTTTCCGCTTTCTTTTCCTGGGGGCGGGAGCGGTGGGACCTCCTTTTCATCGATGCGCCGCCTGCCTTCCCGCCCATCCTGCCTATGCTGGCGAAGCTTTGCGATCTGGGCATTTTAGTGACCACCCCGGAGGAGGTGGCCGCCCGGTTTGCCGGGAAGACCTCTGTTCTGCTGGCCCGAGAGGGGCTGGCCGCCCAGCGGCTGGTCATCAACCGGATTCCCCGGGATTTTGTCCCCACGCCTGCCCTTCGGGATCTGGATGATGTCATCGACCTTTGCGGCGTTCAGCTTCTGGGGGCTCTGCCGGAGCGGGAGGGAGGGCTGCCTCCCCCTGGGGAGGAGCCTCTGCCGGGACTGCTGGGACAGGAGCTGGAGGCCATCGCCCGCCGGCTTTTGGGGGAACGGGCAGAGCTTGCCCTTTTCCTCTGACTGGAACAAAAGAAAAGATAGGAAAGAGTAAAAAGAAAGAAGGGACATACCATGAATATCGCCCTCATTGCTCATGACTCGAAAAAGGAATTGATGGTCCAGTTTTGCATCGCCTACTGCGGTGTTCTCAGCCGCCACCATCTCTGCGCCACCGGGACCACCGGCAAGATGGTCTCAGAGGCCACCGGACTGCGGATCGTCCGCTTTATGGCAGGCTCGCAGGGGGGCGACCAGCAGATTGGTTCCCGGATCTCCTGCAACGAGATCGACCTGCTTATGTTCTTCCGGGATCCCAATGTCAGCTCCAGCGAACCGGACGAGGCCAGCCTTCTGCGCCTCTGCGACGTGTACAACATCCCGGTGGCCACCAACATCGCCACCGCCGAGGCCCTCATCCACGCCCTGGAGCATGGGGACCTGGATTGGCGGGACATTGTAAATCCCAATCCTCAATCCTCTTACTAACACCAAAGGAGCCCTTACTATGGCCTATCTTACCTCTGCCCCCCGGGGCACCAAGGACATCCTGCCCGAGGAGACCCCTAAGTGGCAGTACCTGGAAAAGACCCTTCTGGAGACTGCAGAGCTGTTCGGTTTCCGGGAGATGCGAATCCCCACCTTTGAGCATACCGAGCTGTTCAGCCGGTCTGTCGGGGACACCACCGACGTGGTGCAAAAGGAAATGTACACCTTTACCGACAAGGGGGACCGAAGCGTCACCCTCCGTCCGGAGGGCACCGCCGGGGTAGCGCGGGCGGCCCTGGAGCATGGGCTTCTGGGGGATGCTCTGCCTTTGAAGATCAGCTATGACATCACCTGCTTCCGGTACGAGAAGCCGGGGAGCGGCCGTTACCGGGAGTTCCATCAGTTCGGGGTGGAGCTGTACGGTTCTCCCTCCCCCGCCGCCGACAGCGAGGTCCTGGCCCTGGCCTACGAATGCTTCCAGGTGCTGGGGATCCAAAACGTGGCCCTGGAGATCAACTCCCTGGGCTGCCCGGAGTGCCGGAAGCGGTATACCCAGGCTCTGCTGGATTACTTTAACCAGTACCGTGGAAGCCTTTGCTCCACCTGCCTGGAGCGTTTGGACCGGAACCCGCTGCGGGTGCTGGACTGCAAGAGCCCGGAGGACAAGAGGATTGCTGCCGGGGCGCCCAGCATTCTGGAATATCTCTGCGACGGCTGCAAGGCGCATTTCCAGGAGGTTCAGGACCGGCTGACGGCGGCGGAGATCCCCTTCCGGGTGGAGCCCACCATTGTTCGTGGGCTGGACTACTACACCCGCACCGTCTTCGAGATGGTTCACACTGCCCCGGACGGGGAGCGTTTGGTTTGCGGCGGCGGCGGGCGGTACGGCGGTCTCATTGAGGAGCTTGGGGGAAACCCCACAGAGGGCATCGGGTTTGCCATGGGGCTGGAGCGGGTTCTTTCCATCATGACAGCGGAGGGATGTGATTTCCCGCCGGAGCAGACCTGTGACGTGTACATTGCGTCCATGGGGGCGGCGGCTGGGGTGAAGGCGTTTCAGCTGGCGAACCTATTACGGAGCGAAGGATTCTTTGCACAAAGCGATTTAATGGGGCGGTCGGTGAAGGCCCAGATGAAGTATGCCAACAAGATCGGGGCGAAGTATGTCATTGTTCTTGGGGATACGGAGCTGGAGAAGGGGGAGGCGCAGCTTAAGTCCATGCGGAACGGGGGGACTTCTCCCATCAAGCTGGATGCGAGCTTTTCCGACACGGTATACGAGACGATTATGGAAAACGCTTATGCGGACCTGGAGGAAGCGGCGGCGGAATTGGGCCTGCCGCCCCAGGACCACCGGCACTGATGAATTAAAAGGAGGAGCCCAGGCATGAAAGAGACCACAACTCTGAACCTGCAAGTGGACCCCCTGGTCAAGGAGCAGGCGGAAAAAGTCTTTTCCCAGTTGGGGATGCCTCTCTCCACAGCGGTGAACCTATTTCTCAACCAGGTACGGCTTACAGGAAAGCTTCCCTTTGAGGTAGCCCTTCCCAAGGCCCCGCCCTCGGTGAACGCCGAGGTAATGAGCGGCGAAGAGCTGCTCCAAAAGCTGCGACGGAGTTTGGAGAAGGTGGAGGCGGGGAACTACAAGCCTGCCGCCGAGGTGTTTTCCAGTTTTATGGAAAGCCATGGCTATGAAGCGTTATAGGGTCATCCTTTCAGAGGACGCCGCCTGGGATATGCAGGAGATCCACGACTACATCCGGTATGAGCTGTTTTCCCCAAAGCCGCCGAGGAGCAGTACCGGAGGATCGCCAAGGCGATACAGCGGCTGGCCACCTTTCCCCACCGGTGTCCCATGATGATCTCCACGCCGGATTTTCCGGAGGAGCTTCGGCGGCTGGTCGTGGACCGCTACGTTGTCCTTTACTTCATCCGGGGGGACGCTATTGTGGTGCTGGACGTCTTTTACGGCCCCTCCGACCTGGAGCGCAAGCTGGAACAAATGAAGTTGCGTTTCTGAGGATCCTATGCTCCCTCCAGGGAGCTTATCAATAAACAGAAGGAAGTTGTAAAAATGGCAGACGTAATGACAGGACTAAAGCGCACCAACTACTGTGGCGAAACCACCTCCGCCCTGACCGGCAAAGAGGTGGTGGTCTGCGGATGGGTGCAGAAGATCCGGGATAAGGGGATGCTGGTCTTTATCGACCTGCGGGACCGCTCCGGTATTGTACAGCTGGCCTTTGACGATCAGACTCCCGAGGCGCTCCGGCAGAAGGCCCAGACCGCCCGGGCTGAGTTTGTCCTGATGGCCAAGGGCGTGGTGCGGGCCCGGGAGTCTGTGAACAAGGACCTCCCCAACGGCGACGTGGAGGTCTACGTTTCCGACCTGCGGATCCTGGGCCGGGCCCAGACCCCGCCCTTTGAAATTACCGAGACCACCAACGTCAAGGAGGAGCTGCGCCTGAAATACCGGTACCTGGATCTGCGCCGGGGGGAGATGCAGCGCAACCTGATGATGCGCCACCGTATTGTCAAGGCCGCCCGGGACTACTACGACCAGAACGGCTTTTTGGAGATCGAAACCCCCTGCCTCATCAAATCCACCCCGGAGGGGGCCCGGGACTACCTGGTGCCCAGCCGGGTTCAGCCGGGGAAGTTTTTCGCCCTGCCCCAGTCCCCCCAGCAGTATAAGCAGCTTCTGATGCTCTCCGGGTACGACCGGTATATGCAGATTGCCCGGTGCTTCCGGGACGAGGACCTGCGGGCGGACCGCCAGCCGGAGTTTACCCAAATCGACCTGGAAATGTCCTTCGTAGACGAGGACGACGTAATGACCGTCAACGAGGGGTTCATTAAGCACGTCTTCCAAGAGGTTCTGGGCAAGGAGATCCAGACCCCCTTCCGGCGGCTTAACTACCAGGAGGCCATGGACCGCTTTGGCAGTGACAAGCCGGACACCCGGTTCGGTCTGGAGCTTCAGGACATCACCGGCCTCCTCACCGGGACCGAGTTCAAGGTGTTCCGGGGGGCCATTGACGGGGGCGGTTCGGTGCGGGCCATCAACGCCAAAGGCGCCGCCGGGAAGCTCTCCCGGAAGGAGATCGACAAGCTGGCCGAGTTCGTCAAGACCTACCGGGCAAAGGGCCTGGCCTTCACCCGGCTGACCGCCGAGGGAGAAAGCTCCTCCTACGAGAAGTTCCTCACCCCGGAGGAGGCAAAGGCCATCCGGGAGCGGCTGGGGGCCGAGACCGGAGACGTTTTGCTCATCGTGGCCGACGCCAAGAAGGAAGTGGTTTACGACAGCCTGGGGGCTTTGCGGGTGCGTCTTGGGAAACAGCTGGAGCTTATCCCCGAAGGCAGTTTCGACTTTTTGTGGATCACCCAGTTCCCCCTCTTTGAATACGACGAGGAAGAAAACCGCTACGCGGCGAAGCACCATCCCTTCACCAGCCCCATGCTGGAGGACCTGCCCATGATGGAGACGGACAAGGAGCATTGCCGGGCCCGGGCCTACGACATGGTCCTCAACGGGTGCGAGGTTGGAGGCGGCTCCATTCGGATCACCGATCCGGAGATTCAGGAGCGGATGTTTGCGGCGCTGGGCTTTACGCCGGAGCGGGCACGGGAGCAGTTTGGCTTTTTGATTGATGCTTTTGGATACGGCGCGCCGCCTCACGGGGGGATGGCTTTTGGGTTGGATCGTTTGGTGATGCTGATGCTGGGGTGTGATTCCATTCGGGATGTGATTGCTTTCCCCAAGGTTCAGAATGCCAGCGAGTTGATGACCGGCTGTCCGGACACGGTAGAAGAGAAGAGTCTGAAAGAACTCTCCATTAAAATAGACACACCCTCCCCGGCGCTCCGCGGCTAAGGGTTGTGCCGGGGCCTAAGTTGTGCCTGGAGTCGGAAGCGGGCTAGCGCCCGCAGGCACACCCTCCCCGCCGCTCCGCGGCTAAGGGTTGTGCTGGGACTTAGGTCGTGCCTGGAGTCGGAAGCAGTAGAAGGTGGAAGGTAGAAATCGCCCCTTGCCAGGTTGTGGGAGGCGATTTTGCGCTTCGGACAGAATGCCGTTAGGACTCCAGGCAGGACCCACGTAAACGGCTGCGTAACGAAGGGTGTAAAGTTTAGGGCCGCCCTTTTCAAAGGACTGGGCGTAGTCCATGTTGGGCGCAGCCCACGTCCGGAGGACCCGAAGGGGCAAAGCCCCGT
>CAJUFK010000160.1:0-4986 GCA_910585535.1 uncultured Angelakisella sp.
CGTCCCGGATCAACACGAGCCCGATGATGGTCATGCAGAACCTCTACATCGTGAATGGTCGGCCGGCGTGGTCGAGCCAGTGGATCATCGCCATGATTAACAGCAGCCGCCGGTACAAGACCGAGCTTCAGTTCGAGTTCGGGAATGCCAAGGAGGACGGCGGGCTGAGCTGCCGGGCGTGGGCCGAGGACTATGCTGGGCATAAGGTCTACGGGCCCAAGATCACAATGACCATGGCAAACGCCGAGCAGTGGACCACGAAGAACGGAAGCAAGTGGAAGACTATGCCGCAGGTGATGATCCAGTACCGGGCCGCTTCTTTCTTTGGGCGCATGAACTGCCCGGACATGATTATGGGCATCTACAGCCAGGAGGAAGTCCTCGATATGAATGAGATCCCGGCGGATGGCTTCGCTCTGGTGGTGGACCCCGACACCGGCGAGGTCCAGGAGGTCGAGAAAGATGAGCCGATCACCCAGGAGCAGCGGCAGACACTTTTCCAAATGGTGAATAGCGCCTATGGGAAAGACGGGAACAAGATCCTGAAGGAGATGCTGACTCAGGAGGGGTACGAATCCACAGATGGGCTGCCCACGTCGGTGTTCAACAGGATCACAGAGAAGGTGATGAGCGCTGCGAGCGGTGGAGAAAAGCCTGCCGACACGACCCATCCCAAAGAGTCTTCCGGTGGTACGCTCGCCAGCAAGCCCGCCAAGGAGAGTGAACCCGAAAACGGCGACCAGCCGGATTTCAAGGGCGAGAAGTGATTACCAAAGCGGCATAACCGCCGCTTAGGAAGGCAGGTGAGAAAATGGCATGGATCAGCGTACATGAAAGCGTTGACGGGCCGAAATTGCGGAAGTTATATAAGCAGCTCGGGTGCTCGAAGTTTGAAGCGCTCGGAATCCTGAACTTTTTGTGGTTCTGGGGGCTCATGAACGCTGAGAAGGATGGACTCATCCTGTATGCGGACAAAAGCGACATAGAGAGATACCTATACGGAGCCGGCTCCGGGTGCAAACTTGATGCCGGAAAGGTCGTCGATGCACTGTTTGACAGCGGATGGCTTGAATGGTCTCCCATGGGAATCTGCATCCATGACTGGGTGATGTGGCAGGACCAGTGGTATAAAGCCAAAGAGGCCAGGGAGAAGGACGCAAGACGAAAGCGCGAGAGTCGCAGAAGTAGGCCGCCGGGGCAAGAAGAACAGGCGTCCACGGACAAAAATGCGGACAGTCCGGTGGACAGTCCGCAGGACACGGGGCAAGAGGCGGCTGAGGAAGCCCAAGAAGGAGATGCACCAACCTCAGAAGACCGGCCAAAACCGGAGCCCGCAAAGTATACGACGGATTTTGAGACGTTTTGGGACACCTATCCGAGGAAGGCCGACAAAGGGATGGCCTACAAAAAGTACAAGGCCAGACTGAATGATGGGTACTCTCCTGCGGAGCTGCTTGAGGCGGCCAAGAATTACGCTCTCCAGTGCAGGCGGCAGAACACCGAGAAGCAGTACATAAAGCACCCGAAGACATTTTTGGGAGATAGTACGCCGTTCCTCGACTATCTACCGAAGCAAAAAGAGCCGCCGCCTGACCCTGGCGGTCCGGGAAGATCGAATCCGTTTGCGGAGTACAAGGAGGATGAGTGATGGGCGCTTTTGATGCGCAGGATTTTATGCGGCAGATCGCAGCCAGGGGGCTCGAAAATCAGCAGGTGAATCCGGGGGACTATGTGGACAAGGAAGGCTTCCTGGTATGTGGAGTTTGCAAAGAGCACAGGCAGCACAACATCGAACTTCCGACGGTTACACCCGATGGCCAGGATACCACCATTACCATGAAGGTGGCCTGTATGTGCAGATGCGAGCGGGAAAAAGAGGCCGAGGAGAAGCGCCGTGAACAGGCCCGGAAGGACATGGAGCGAGTGGACAGATTAAAAAAGGCCAGCCTCATGGATGAAAAGTTCCGTGGGGCGAGGTTCTCGGAGTTCCAAGTCACCAAGTACAACGCCCGGAACCTGAAGCTCTGCCAGAGGTATGTGAGCGGGTTCGACGAGATGATGGAAAAGAACCAGGGGCTCATCTTCTGGGGCGATGTCGGCACCGGAAAATCCTATGCGGCCGCCTGCATTGCGAATGAGCTGCTCTCGAAGGGCATCCCGGTTGTGATGACCTCGCTGGTCAAGATCCTGGAGATTGTGCAGTCCGGCGACGAAAAGGAGTCCAACATCATTTCGAGGCTGAACAGTGCGAGGCTGGTAATCTTTGATGATCTCGGCGCTGAGAGGAATACGGACTACGCCCTTGAGAAGATCTACAACATCATTGACAGCCGGTATCGGAGCAAGAAGCCCATGTTGCTGACGACCAACCTGACCATTGACGAGATGAAGCAGGAGACGGACCGGCGGTACAGCCGCATCTACGACAGGATCTTTGAGGTTTGCTACCCAATGCAGTTTGCTGGGCAGAGCTGGCGGAAAAAGGCGGCGAACCAACGGTTCAAAGAGATGGAGGCACTTCTTGGAGAGGGCGAGGGGGTGCCGGGTGATGGCAGAAGGTAGCCAGGTGTTCTATCTGAGGATCGCCAACCAGGCGGACCGGGTGACGGTGGCCTCCATCCTGTACGCCAACGGGTATAGCGTCCAGCCCGTCCGCCGCAAAAAGAACGGCCGGAGCTATGAATATCTGGTGAAGTTCTGGATCGGCCAGCAGGACGTTGAAGATGTGGAGGTCCCGGAATGAAGGTAAAGTTCACGATTCTGGGGGAGCCAGCGGGGAAAGGACGTCCACGTTTCACCAGAGAGGGTCGGACGTATACCCCAGAAAAAACGGTGAGCTATGAGAATCTGGTTAAGCTGGAGTACGAGCAGCAATGCGCAAACCACCGGTTCCCGGATGACGCCCAACTTGACGTGAGGATTATAGCCTATTATCAAATCCCCAAAAGCACCAGCAAGAAGAAGGCGAAGCTGATGGAGGAAGGCAAAATCAGGCCCACAAAGAAGCCGGACTTCGACAATATCGGCAAGATCGTCTGCGATTCCCTGAACAAAAGGGCATACAACGATGACGCCCAGGTTGTTGATGCCCAAGTCAGGAAGTTTTACAGCCGCAACCCAAGGGTGGTAGTTACCATCCAGGAAGCAGAATAGGAGGTTACATATGGTGAAAAAGAAAATCGGAAGTATCAGCCCCGGCAAGAGCTTTGCCTACGGCGGGCAGCGGTTCGTTGTCCTTGAACACATGGACGACGGTGTGTTTTGCCTGTTGGAGCAGAGCAGCAGGTCCGTCCCGTTCAACAGTGGGAGCGATGGACCGCTGAACAACTACCAGAAGTCCACGCTGCGGGAAGAGATCGAGAATGTGTGGCTGCTCTATCTCATCGAACACGGAGCCAGACTGGAGGACATGGTCAAGTTCGATGTGGAGCTGTGCCCGACCGACCGGTCCGAGGGGTACGGGATCCTGGAGGGCGTATATGCCGCCCCGCTGACGCTCTGGCAGTACGGGAAGTACAAGGACATCATCCCTTTGAATGAGGATGACTGGTGGTGGCTGGTGACCCCCTGGGCCTGCCC
The DNA here is from genome assembly GCA_910585535.1 of uncultured Angelakisella sp. Classification (GTDB taxonomy): domain Bacteria; phylum Bacillota; class Clostridia; order Oscillospirales; family Ruminococcaceae; genus Angelakisella. Next base: position 3,580 of record CAJUFK010000160.1, read on the forward strand.
GTGGCTCCGCTCCCCGGACACCGACGGCTCCGGCTACGCTTGGGTCGTCTACTCCAGTGGCAACTCCAGCCACACGAACCACTGCTCGAACACCGATGGCATCCGCCCCGCTTTGAAACTTACCTCTGAACTCTTGGTCTCTGTAGAAGAGGACGAAGAGGAGGAGCAGGCGGATGGTGAGTGCGACAACTATACCGTAGACCTGAGCCGTGTCGATACCGCAAGCCTCCTGAAGGAGATTGAGCGGCGTGTCATAGCCACCACCTGCGACAACGGGCGCGAGGAATGTGAGGCTCGGGAATGAGCAGGGAGCTTGAGTTCACCGGATACTGGGAGGGTGATGCGGTCTACTCCTGCGACTGCTGCCACCAGAGCCAGTCCTTCCCGTTCGGCAGCGAGGACATCGACTCGAAACAGCACAGGAAAGACCTGCGAGATCGCCTGGGCTGGATCACCACGAAGGTGGACGGCGAGTGGCATGACTTCTGCTGCGAGCGATGCAGGAACCAGTTCATAAGGGACACCACAAAATAATGAGGAGGAAATTATTATGAGCCAGAACAACGACATGAACCTGTCTTTGAGCGGCGAAGCGTTTGCCGCCCTGCGGAGTGACTTCAACGAGGTCCTCCACAGCACCATGCGGGGTATGATCGACACCGAGCAGGACGTGGCGGAAATCAACATGAAGGTGAAGATCATCTTGACGGAGAGCTCCGCCCCGGACTTCACTGTCGCGGGCGGGCACCAGACCAGGGAGATCACGAAGCCCAAGTTTGAGCACTCCATCACGGCGGTGATCCAGCGGAAGGAGAAGAAGACCGGGTCCTTCGCCGGCGAGTATGAGCTGGTATTTGATGCGGACACGGGGACCTACGTGGTTCGGCCCATCGAGAACGGGCAAACCACCCTGTTTGACGGGGATGGGCCCGCTGCCGCAAACGGAGAAGTGATCGACGCCGATTTCACCGTTGTCCCAGACGGAGATGGGGCGCCGGCTCTTGGCGAAGGCCCCCGTGCCCTCCCTGGGGCTGCTGAGGAGGCCGAGGAGCAGGAGGATGGAGATGTACCGGCAGACCAGGACGACGGCGCTCCTGGTGATGCAGATGAGTTTGAGGAGCAGGAAATCGACCCGGCTCATGACCCGTCGAAGCCGTTTGGCTGGTTGCGGCAGTTCATTGGCGAGGCGATGCACGTCACTGAGGCCATGGGCAACTTCACGGTCCGCACCGACGGCAACAAGGTTGTACTGTCATCCGCCACGAGCCCGGACAATCCGTTCTATTGCCCCAAGGAAAAGCTGGAGCCCCATGTCGGGCATACCATTGCCTGCGTCGGATACGGCAATGACGAGATCGTGAACATTTCCATTGAATGCGAGGACTGCAACGAGGTCTTGTTTGACAT
>CAJUFK010000160.1:5086-6256 GCA_910585535.1 uncultured Angelakisella sp.
CCAGACTGGCCGATCATGGTGAAACGTGGCTATCGAGAGTGCAACGTGCAGATGATAGACAGCCGGCCGCTGTCAGATAAGCAGCGGCGTACCTGCTACAAACTGATACGGGAAATCTCGAACTACACCGGAATGGGGCTCGACCCGACGAAGGAATGGATGAAGCTGAAGTTCATAGCCGAGGACCTGAATGAAACGGCCGATAAGATTTTCAGCCTGAGCAATGCCCCGATGTCTCTGGTGTGCGCATTCCAGCGGTTCCTTGTCAACTTCATACTTGATTGGGACATCCCGTGCAGCTTCCCTCTGCTCGACTTTGTGGACGATGTGAGGAGCTATGTTTACGCCTGCCTGGTGAACAAGAAGTGCTGCATCTGTGGGCGCCCCTCCGATCTCCACCACCTCGACCACGTCGGGAGCGGAAGAGACCGGGAAGAGATTATCCATGAGGGAATGGAGGTGCTCCCGCTTTGCCGGGAGCACCACACTGAAGCCCACACCGTTGGGCAGATCACGTTCAACAATAGGCACCACCTCAGTGGAGGGGTCATACTGGATAAAGACCTGTGCCGAATTTACAGACTGAAGCGCAATGAGGAAGCTGAAAGTGCTCAACAAGATTTTCCTGATGGGTCGGCTGACGAAGGACCCTGAGCTCAGAAGAACACAGTCCGGTACTGCGGTGGCCTCTTTCTCTATCGCCGTCGACCGTGACCACGGGAAGAAGGGAGAGGACAAGGAGACTGACTTCATCGATATTGTGGCCTGGCGGAACACCGCCGAGTTCGTCAGCAAATACTTCAGCAAAGGGCGCATGGTAGTGGTGGAGGGCCGTCTCCAGATTCGGCAGTGGACGGACAAGGACGGCAACAAGCGCCGTTCTGCCGAGGTAGTGGCCGACAACATTTACTTCGGAGACAGCAAAAAGTCGGATTCCAGCAGTTCCGGTGGCGAGAGCGCCCCTGGATATGGTGGAGAGGGCTATGGATATTCGGGCGACGGCGGCTTTGAGGATCTCGGAGACGAGAACGGGGACGGCCTGCCGTTCTGAGAGGAGAGCAGACGACGTGATTAAGAGCAAAATCGAATGGTGTGACAGCACCTTTAACCCTGTGACGGGCTGCCTGCACGACTGCCCGTATTGCTACGCCAGGGGAATCGCAACCCGCT
>CAJUFK010000161.1 GCA_910585535.1 uncultured Angelakisella sp.
GTTCCTTTCTGTCGACAACAGAAAGGAACCCCCCGCCGGGTAGGCGAAACGGCATTAAGCCATCTACCGCTGCCAAACCCCAGGATGGAATCCCAGAGATGGGGCGCTCAAAGGGACACAGCCTGACGAAAGGCACAACGTAAGCAATCAGGCGCAGTACCCAGGACCACCGCAGACCGAAGGGGGCCGCAGGGCCGCTGACTTGCAAATAGAAAGGAGTTCTTTTTATGTCTGTTCCTACTCCCATCCTGGCTTCCCAATCTCCCCGGCGGAAGGAGCTGCTGGGGCTGATCTTGCCGGCTTTTTCGGTTCAGGTCTCTGATGCCGACGAGACCCTGGCTCCGGGGACTTCCCCGATGGCGGCGGTGGAGCAGCTGGCGCTTCGGAAGGCGGCGGCTGTTCTGGGGCTTCAGAAGGACCCCGGGGAGGTTGTGGTTATCGGGTCTGACACGGTGGTATCCATTGACGGGAGGATCTTGGGGAAGCCCCACAGCCGGGAGGACTGCCTGGAGATGCTCCAGACGCTTTCCGGCCGGGAACACCTGGTCCACACCGGGGTGGCTTTGCTCCGGGGGGAGGACCGGCGGGTCTTTACCGAGACGGCGGGGGTGGAGTTCTGGCCCCTTTCCCGGGAGGAGATCGATTGGTATGCCTCTACGCCGGAGCCTTACGACAAGGCTGGGGGGTACGGGGTGCAGGGGCTGGGCTCCCTTTTGGTCCGGGGGGTTCGGGGGGATTACTACACCGTAATGGGCCTCCCTGTCTCCCGGCTTTGGCGGGAACTGCGGGAGTTTGCGCCTGAATTGTTCGCCGGTGCGCCCGCCTGGATGCCAACAGTTTAACTGGCGTCGTGCGGCAAAACGGAGAGGATGAAAAACCATCCTCTCCTTTTTTCTGTGCAAATATTGTCGTGCAGACAATGAAGTTGGCCCGATGACCTTGTCTCATCGGGCGGAATGTCAGGGTTCGGCGGGGCTTAATCGAAGCGGGTCACCCAGTTTTCTGCGTGGTAGGCCTCGAAACAGAGGGCTACCTGCTCCGGGGTGTTCTTTTCCTCCGCCAGGGGCGGGAGGGCGTCCAGGGGGAAGTAACGGCTTTCGGTGGTTTCGCTGTTTTCGGCAAAGGACCCGCCCAGGCAGGTGCAGAGGAGAAAGATCTTGCAGACCCGCCATGCGTAGGGGGGCTGGTTGTGCTTCTCCCGGTCCTGAACGGCGATGACCAGATCCGCCGTCACGTCCAAGCCGGCCTCCTCCTTTACTTCCTTGATGGCGCTTTCCTTTACCGAAAGATCCACCTCCACCCAGCCCCCGGGGAGGGACCAGCGGCCGTCCTGCTCCCGGACCAGGAGGATCTCCTCCCCCCGGAAGACAGCCGCCCGGGTATCCAGCTTGGGGGTCTGGTAGCCGGTTTCGCAGCAGAAGAGATCCTTGGCCTTTTCTAGGGGGATGTCCCCCTGACGGGCCACCAGCTCCGCCGCAATCTCTCGGATGCGCTCATACCGTTCCAGGTCGAACCGGTCCTTGCCATAATGGAGCCCGGCCTGCGCCAGGGCTTGGAGTTCCACGGCCCAGGCCAGCCAGGGGTCGGTGGCGTTCATAGGCAAATCCTCCTTTTAGAAGTTGTCCCAATCGCCGCCGCACCCATCTGAGCGGCTAATGGTACAACTTCTTATTCTTCGACGATCCTTTTCCAGTGTTTCCGGATGTATCGCCCAATGCCGCTGGACACCCACAGCCCCACCAACACCGCAAAAATATATGCCGGCCAACTCCCCCAGAAAAATTCAAGGGCAGAAATGGGGATTACCAAAAGGATAAAAAGCATATAGAGACGGGCTGTTTTGAGGCGTTTCAAGCGCTCCCTTAGGTCGTGAGACGGACTGACCAGATGAAGCCCCCACATTGCAGCATAGGCTGCGTAACGGGCAAAAAGGGAGAACAGGACCAGCCCCAACAGTCCCCCTTCCATCTGCCGGATCCCCAGGAACCGATCATAGATCCAAAAGAGCCATACCCCCACCATAGAAACCTGCGCGGAAAGATCCACTGCCGTTATAAAGATCCAGAATCGCTTTAATTTTTTGGTGATTTCTTGTTTTGTGTCGGTGTAGCCGTCCGGAACATAGAAGGTCCAGCCCGGCCCGCCCTTTTGCAGCATGGCAGTTTCCTACCTCCCCTTTGTGTACTTCTGGTAGATCCTTACGTAGTTCCCGCCGAAGCCCACAGTGCAAAGGTCCTCGTAGGGGATCGCCACAGGCTCCTTGATCCATCCGCCCTCGGCGTTTACAGGGCGGATGGTGAAGTGGTTCTTTTCCAGGCTTTCCACCTTTCCGACATAGAAGTACAGCTCCCCCTCTTCCTCGTTGGTGCATTCGGCGATGCACCAGCGGTCAAAGGACTGTACGATCCCCGCCAGAAGCTCCTTCCAGTCCCGGCAGCTGGGGATGGCAGGGGGGCGGCATCCTTCATAGATCCCCTCCCCCTTCATCACCCGGCGGATGAAGTCGTTGTCGTCGTACTGCTCCACCCCGGTGATCTGTCCGGCGGCGATGGCCAGGTAGCCGTCTAGGGTAAAATCCCGCTCCCGGGCCAGCACCACCAGGGCCGGGCCGGTCATCACCGGGATGCCGCTCCAGCTGTCCCCGGTATCATCCCGGTAGATGGCCATCACCTGCTTCTTTTGGGCGGCAGCCTCCAGGGCCGCCATCATTTCCTTCATAAAAGGTCCCTCCTTCTAGTTTGATCGACACAGCATCACCAAAAGGGTTCCCTCTGCGGTGATAACTGCGGTATTCAGGATATGGTTGCTCACCCCTAGGGGATAGAAGGGGCTGAGGGGGTAGCGGTCCAGGGGATACTCCACCCCGGTTTCGGTGACAATGCAGGTCCCGCCCAGGGCGAAGAGGGAGAGGTAAGCCCCCTCCCCCAGAAAGGCCCCCCGGGGGATGGTAACGGTCTCGTCCCGGACCACCCGGGCCCAGCAGTCCCGGTCCCGAAGCTCCCCCCTGACCCCCCGGCCAGCCAGGTAGCCCAAGGTCTGAAGGTTGGCCACCGTATGGTCCAGCCGCCCCCCGGTTCCCCCCAGGATGACGAAGTCGGTAAATCCCCGGGATAACCCGGCGTCCACGGCAAGAACGCAGTCGGTTTCGTCCTTATGGGCGGGGTGGACCTCTACGTTTCCGGCGGCCTGGGGCATAGGAGCGGAGTCAAAGTCCCCCAGGATAAGGTCGGGGGGAAACCCCAGCCGCCGGGCGGTAAGGTATCCGCTGTCCGCACCCACCACCAAATCCCCAGCTTCCCGCCGGAGCCCCAAAAGGTCGGCCTCTTCCACCGGCCTCCCACAGAAGATGATACAGCGGGGCATAAAAAGCACCTCCAGTCAAGATAAAAAATCGCGGCAAACACCCCCTCCCCGCCGCTCCGCGCCTAACGGTTGTGCCTGGAGTCGGAAGCTGTAAAAGGCGGAAGGTGGTAACGCCCCTTTGCTTGGTCTTTTGTTGGGCAGCCACTGGGTTCGGCTCCTGATGGAAAACGTACTGCCTTTTATAGGTAGTGGCCCTTTGAGCGTTCCATCTTTGGGATTCCATCCTGGGGATTGGCTGTTATTGATGGCTCCGTGCCGTTTCGCCTACCCGGCGGGGGGTTCCTTTCTGTTGTCGACAGAAAGGAACCAAAGAGCGCCCCAAGGGCTTTGCCCTTGGGAATCCTACCAGGGGGTTCCCCCTGGACCTCTCTCGGGGCCTAGGGAAGCTCTCGTGGCACACCGCCTGGTCAAGTCCTTTCCCGCCCAGACGGCGTCACAAATGCTCGGAATACATAAAGTATTCCTTGCGCTTTGTTCCTTGCTGGACGGAAAAATCCCTGTCCATACGGTGCCCCCCGAGAACTCCCCTAGGCCCAGGATGGGGCAAACGCCCCATACCCTCTTATCCCTGCGGGGCTATTGGTAGATCCCCTGCGGGGGGATACCCCCTTCGGCTGCGCCTACGGGGCCGCCGCCGGGCGGCGGGGGATTGGGCGCGCTCCGCGCCTAACGGTTGTACCGGGACTTGGGTTGTGCCTGGAGTCGGAAGCAGCAAAAGGCGGAAGGTGGTAACGCCCCTTTGCTTGGTCTTTTGCTGGGGAACCGCTGGGGCCTGCTCCTGATTGCTTACGTTGTGCTTGTTGTCAGGCTGTGGCCCTTTGAGCGTCCAGCTTTCTCAATCGCCGCTCGGTATAATTCTCCTTTTTTATACCCGGCATCCGCCGCCACCGACTTGGCCGCCTCCGACAGTGATACCCCGCACCCTGCCATCTGTACCACCAATTCTACAGCCTCCTCAAAGGAAACCTTTGGCCCCCGGTCCAAAACCGCCCCTTCCAGAATCAGTACATATTCCCCCTTGGGCTCCCGCTCCTGATATAGCGTAACGGCCTCCCCCAAGGTGGTCCGAATCAGTTCCTCGTGGATCTTGGTCAGCTCCCGGCAAAGTGTCAGCCTCCGCCCCTCCCCAAAAGCCGCCGCCATATCCGCCAAGGTGTCCCGCAGCTTGTGAGGCGCTTCGTAGAAGATAAGGGTCCGGGGGTCGTCCTTCACCTCCTCCAGCCGCTCCCGGCGGCTGCTGGCCTTCACCGAAAGAAACCCCTCAAAGGCAAACCGCCCCGTGGGAAGCCCCGAAGCCGCCAAAGCGGAAAGGGCCGCCGTGGGCCCCGGTACCACCCGCACCGGGATTCCTGCCTCATGGCAAAGCGCCACCAGATCCTCCCCCGGGTCGCTGATGCAGGGCATCCCCGCATCGGTGATGATGGCGCAGCTTTCCCCTCCCTGGATCCGCCCCAGGATCTGCTCCCCCCGTTCCCGAAGATTGTGCTGGTAGTAGCTTACCAGCGGTTTCTTGATGCCAAAGTGATTCAGCAGCTTCACGCTGACCCGGGTATCCTCGGCGGCGATAAAATCCACCGTCTCCAGCACCTCCCGCCCCCGGGGACTCATATCCCCCAAGTTGCCAATGGGGGTGCCCACAATATACAGGATCGACACAGAAACCCCTCCTATCCGGAATGTTGTAGAATCAGGGATCGATTTTCCCATAGAGTTCCAGCACCTCCCGGGTAAATCCGCCTTGGGGATTTTCCATAAGGAGGGGAGGCTCCACCTGGAGAAAGGGCCTGCCGCCCTTGCGCCCCTCCAGAAGGAAGAGCCAAGGGGGTGTCTCCGCCAGCTTTTGGACGAAACGCAGGCGCTTGGGCTCCAGACCAGCGGATCGAAGGGCCTCCATGGCGCCGGGGAGGCGCTGGGGCCTCCCGCAGAGGCAGAAGCGCCCCCCAAACCGCAACAGCCGGGCCGCCGTCCCGGCGATGGCGGGAAGGTCACAGGCCACCTCGTGACGGGCGGTCAGCCGGTGGTTCGACTGTGCAGGCATCCCCGCCCCCGGCGGATTGTAGGGGGGATTGCAGCTGACCAGATCCAGGGAGGCTGGCGGGATGTCCTTTTCAGACAAAGCCCGAAGATCCCGAAGGAGGGGAAGAAACCGTCCCTCCAAGGCGTTTTCCCGCCGGGTGATTTCCATTTGTTCCACCGCCTGGGGAAGAAGCTCCACAGCGTAGGCCAAGGAGGGGGCCTTTTTCTCATCCCGGAACCAGAGCAGTGGCACGATGCCGCACCCGGAACAGAGATCGCAAACCTTGGCGCCCTTTTTAGGCCGGGCGAAGCTTGCCAAAAGAAAGGCGTCCGTGCCAAAGCGATGTTCCCGAGAAATGCAAACCCGGAGAGGTCCGATGACCTCAAAGTCGTAATCCCCCAAGAAAACCTCCCCCTTTGCAGCGACTGCCTCAAGTATAGCACATTTCCGTGCCCAAGCCAAGATCCCAGCACCCCCTCCCCGCCGGTGGCCCTGCGGCCGCAGGCACACCCTCCCCGGCGGCGGGTTAGCACCCGCTGGCAGACCCTCCCCGGCGCTCCGCGGCGGGTTAGCGCCCGCAGGCACACCCTCCCCGGCGCTCCGCGGCTAACGGTTGTGCTGGAACCCGGGTTGTGCCTGGAGTCGTAAGCAGCTCTAGCCCGAAGGGCTCGATTTTCTCCGCAGAGAAAATCACCATATACGGCCAACTGAGCGTAGGCCGGAAACGCCCGGACGGACATAAGTGGGAGCAGAAAGCCAAGATGCCATTGTTACCACCGCCGCCGGAGCCCATCCCTAGGGGACGGACCAGAAACCG
>CAJUFK010000162.1 GCA_910585535.1 uncultured Angelakisella sp.
CTGGCCGACGTGGATATGAAGTACGCCCGTCAGTCCGGCGGTAAGGGCCAGTACGGTCACGTTAAGATTAAGCTGGAGCCCAACGAGAGCGGCAAGGGGTACGAGTTCATCAACGCCACCGTGGGCGGCGCCATCCCCAAGGAGTATATCCCTGCGGTAGACGCCGGTATCAAGGGGGCCATGATGAGCGGCATCCTGGCGGGCTACCCTGTGGTAGACTGCAAGGTCACCCTGTACGACGGCTCCTTCCACGAGGTGGACTCCTCCGAAATGGCCTTTAAGATCGCCGGTTCCATGGCCTTTAAGGAGGCCATGAAGAAGGCCGATCCGGTCATCCTGGAGCCCATTATGAAGGTGGCGGTTATCGTTCCCGACGAGTATATGGGCGACGTCATCGGCGACCTCAACTCCCGCCGCGGCCAGATCCAGGGCATGGAGGCCCGCCTGGGCACCCAGCAGATCAACGCCTTTGTCCCCCTGTCCGAGATGTTCGGCTACGCCACCGATATGCGAAGCAAGACCCAGGGGCGCGGCCAGTACACCATGGAGCCCAGCCATTATATCGAGGTGCCCAAGAGCATCGCCGAAAAGATCATGGCGACCAGAGGCAAGGGCGGAGAGAACTAAACCCTTAAACTGTGCAACTTTCCCTTGCAATTTTGCTGGGAACTTGTTACAATACGGTTATACGAGCCGCCGCCAGGCGGAAACCAGAAACGATCCTATGATAAAAGGGAGGAACAAGAACAATGGCTAAGCAGAAATTCGAGCGTACCAAGCCCCACGTAAACATCGGGACCATCGGCCACGTTGACCACGGCAAGACCACCCTGACCGCCGCCATCACCAAGGTGCTGGCGATGAAGGGCCAGGCTCAGTACGAGGCCTATGATATGATTGATAAGGCCCCCGAGGAGAGAGAGCGCGGCATCACCATCAACACCGCCCACGTGGAGTACGAGACCCCCAACCGTCACTATGCCCACGTTGACTGCCCCGGACACGCCGACTACGTCAAGAACATGATTACCGGTGCTGCCCAGATGGACGGCGCGATCCTGGTAGTTTCCGCCGCCGACGGCCCCATGCCCCAGACCCGTGAGCATATCCTCCTGGCCCGTCAGGTGGGCGTGCCCTACATCGTGGTGTTCCTGAACAAGGTCGACCAGTCCGACGACGACATGATCGAGCTGTGCGAAATGGAAATCCGCGACCTGCTGTCCAGCTACGATTTCCCCGGCGACGACACCCCCATCATCAAGGGTTCCGCCCTTCAGGTGCTGGAGTGCGCCAGCAACGATCCCGCCGACCCCACCTATGCCTGCATCCATGAGTTGATGGCTGCGGTGGATGACTTCATCCCCACTCCCGAGCGTAAGGCCGATCTGCCCTTCTTGATGCCTGTTGAGGACGTCTTCACCATCACCGGTCGTGGCACCGTTGCTACCGGCCGTGTGGAGCGTGGCCAGGTTAAGACCGGCGACGAAGTGGAGATCATCGGTCTCACCGACGAGCGCAAGAAGACCGTCGTCACCGGCGTTGAGATGTTCCGCAAGACCCTGGATTACGCCGAGGCCGGCGACAACATCGGCGCTCTGCTCCGTGGCGTGCAGCGCACCGAGATCGAGCGTGGGCAGGTTCTCTGCAAGCCCGGCTCCATCCATCCCCACACCAAGTTCCGCGCCCAGGTGTACGTCCTGAAGCAGTCCGAGGGCGGCCGTCACACCCCCTTCTTCAACAACTACCGTCCCCAGTTCTACTTCCGTACCACCGACGTGACCGGCGTCATCACCCTGCCCGAGGGCACCGATATGTGTATGCCTGGCGACAACGTCGAGATGGACGTTGAGCTGATTACCCCCATCGCCATCGAGGAGGGCCTCCGTCTGGCCATCCGTGAGGGCGGCCGTACCGTTGGTTCCGGCGTTGTCATCAAGATCAACGAGTAATTCCGGCAGTTGTCCTGTCTGAACTCGAAAAGGCCCCCATGCCGAAGCATGGGGGCCTTTTCTGTCCGGCGGATCTTTCTTGACTGGCGGCGACCAATGTGCTATGATAGGGACAAAGAGGGATGGGGAATGAAGCAATGAGAACAGAAGCAGAAAGACAGGACAAAAGAAAAGCAATGGCCTTCGATCTGTGCAAAATCATCGATGAGGATCCTTCTCAAGAGACCTATACAAAAAGATTATACAGATGTTCGTTACCACAGAAGAACAGAAGTGAATCGAAAAAGGCCCAACGCTTTCGCGCAGGGCCTTTTCTCGTGGGACAGCAGTTACCGGTGGGGGAACAAAGCCCTGTCGTCGATGGAACAGCCGTAGGGCTGTTGTTCTAGGTAGAAGATGTCTGCCACCACCGCCCGGGAGACCGGCATTTCCCCAAAGCCCATGGGGTCCAAAGGAGTGTCCGCCTCCCCAGCGGTGGGCAGGGAGGGCTGGGTGAACTCCTGGCCGCCCTCCGGGACCGGGAGGACCGCCAGTTCCACCAGCCAGGCGTACCCCCTCCCGCCGGGGGCGCGCTTGGCCATATGCTTCCTGTACAGCTCCTCCGAGATGTCGTAGATCTCGTTGCGGAGGGGGTTCCCCGCCGCGTCCTGGGTATCGATGACCAAGCGCCAGGGGCCGGGATACCTCCTGCTGCCCCCCTGGCCGATGGCCCACAGCACCCCAGTCCGGGCCACCAGCTCCCCGGCCACCATCCGCCGGACGTCCTTGGCAAATAGCCGGTTGCCCCAAAAGACCATCAAGGAAACCAGGAACAGCACCAGGGTGAAGCCCAGGAACCAGGGGTCGTGAAGATCCTCGATGAACTCCAGAAACCAGGGGTCAGGAAGACCCTCCGGGACCTTCTCCGGGGCGGATCTGCCGGAGAAAAACATGGCAAAGGGCACGGCGGCGATTGCCAGGGAGATCAGAATATCTTTCAGAAGACTAGAGACGTAAACCGTGGCCTTTCGCTCTGTCCCTCGAACGGGGACCGTTTCAAAGTGTCCAAATAGTTTCATGGACGGCGCCTCCTTCCTAGATCAGTATATCACAAACAGAAGCGAAGAGAAAGGGGTGTCCCGTCGTGAACGATACCGCCTATCAGCAGGCCTTGATTCGCGTTGTAGGGCGGTACAAACGCCGCCAGGTCCTTCATTTTGTGGTCCTGGCCCTTTACGCCGCCGTGATTTTAGGGCGGCCCCTTTGGGCCTGGGTCCGGGCCCAAAAGGGGCTGGGGCAAAGGGCGATTCCGCTTCTTCTGCTCGCCCTGGTTTTTTTGCTGCCGCCGTTCCTCTTTTACTGCTGGTATATCTGGAAATATCATCAGGCGATTGCCCGGCTGGCAGCGGGAAATCTGTTGGAAGTGACCGGAGAGATTACGGAACAAAAGGGCCGGCGGTACACGCTTCGGGAAACCCTTCCAAAGGGGCTCCGGCAAAGCAGCTTTCAGCACTTGACCCGAAACCACGCCTTCCTCCTGCCTGGGTACAGCCGGGAAATGGAGTTCCGGGTGGGAGAGATCATCACGGTGTATTATCCTGGATCTCGGATCCTCTGGCAGGGAGCGCCGGAAACGGTTTGGATCTTTTCGCCGGAAGAAGGTCACCAGTGGGAGAACAAGGTTGAGCTGCCAGGGGAGCATCCGTAAGGCTGCTGCTCCAGGTAGAAGATGTCCGCCACCTCCGCCCGGGAAACCGGCATCTCCCCGAAGCCCATGGGGTCGGAAGGAGCTTCCCTCGGGGAGGGAAAGGGTGGCAATCAAGAAAGAAACAAAATATTTGCCGGCTTCTGTAATATCCCGCCCGAAATGGGGTCATACAGGGTGAAAGCAATTCATCCGAAAGGAGGCGCAGCCGTGGACGACCTGGAGATCATCGGCCTGTACTGGGCTCGGGACCAGCTGGCCATCGCCGAGAGCGAAAAGAAGTATGGCGGCCTTTGCGGCGGCATTGCCAAGAACATCCTTCACAGCCCGGAGGACGCCGAGGAGTGCGTCAACGACACCTGGGGACGGGCCTGGGAGAGCATCCCGCCCCAGCGCCCCAATTCGCTGGGAGCCTATCTGGGAAGGATCGTCCGCAACCTCTCCCTAAACCGCTGGCGGAAGAATCGGGCCGCCCGCCGGGGCGGCGGGACCATAGATCTCCTCCTCTCGGAGCTGGAGGAGTGCCTGCCGGAACCCGGGGAGGGGGTCCTCTGCCAGGAGGAGCAGCTCTCCGGGATCATCAGCCGCTGGCTGGAGGGGCTGCCCCCTGGGGACCGGACCCTTTTCCTCCGGCGCTACTGGTACGGGGACCCCCTGGGTCTCCTGGCCAAGGCGCGGGGGACCACCGAAAACCATCTGTCGGTGCGTCTCCACCGGCTGCGGAAAAAGCTTCTGGAGCATTTGAAAGGGGAGGGGGTGTCGGTATGAACACGGAACGGGCAGAAAAGCTGTTCCTGGCCATCGGCGGGGTGACAGAGGCCCTTGTAAGCGAGGCCGAACAGCCCGGGGAACCCCGGGAGAAAAGGCCCCTTCGGTGGCTGGCAATGGCGGCAGTCTTTGCCTTGGTGGCAGGGGCGGTCTATCTCCTCCCTGTGATAGGGATAGGCGGCAACGCCGGAGGAGCCGGGATCAGCGGTGACAGTGCCGCCCCCGGGGCGACGGTTTTTATGTCCTATGCCGGCCCTGTTCTGCCTCTCACAGTGGTAGACGGTCCGGATGGTCTGCCCGCTGACCGGGAGGTATCCTGGGACTTTGCCACCCCAGGGGAGACCGGGAGCCGGGATTTCTACCAGGTAACAGTTACCGATTCCACCACCATCCGCAACGATGGGGCGGAGGATCTTACCATTACGGTGGGGTATCCGGTCACTGCCGATCTTCGCACCGAAGGGGAATCCCTTCCCAGCCTAACAGCGGATGGAAAAGCCCTAAAGGCGAGTCTTTTGTGGGGGGACGCCAAGGAGGGAAAAGAAGAAGAGCCGATGTGGAGCGCCCCCCGCCTGGAAAGCTGGGAGGATGTGAGAATCCTTCTGGAGGATGGGAGCTGCCTGGAAAACGCCCAGAAGGAGGCCCCAGCCCTGGAGCAGACCGTTACTGTCTGGGAGCTGACCGACAGCGTCGCCCCGGATACCGGCAAGGGAGCCCCCACCCTGGGGGTGAGCTTCCAACTGGACGAGGAAAAGACCCAGGTCTTTACCTACGGCTTCAACGGCGGGGAGTTTGGGGAGGACGGAACACGTCGATACAGCTACTTCGTCCCCAGGCAGCAAGATCGGGACAGCCGGCGTCTGCTCATCTTCTTGGGGGAAGTCCCGGAGGGGTACATCATGGAGGGATACGAGGATGGGGGCTGTGAAAAGGTCCTGGAGGGGGTCTCTGCCCAGATGTCTGCCTTTACCACAACGCTAGGGGAATTGTTAGACCAGCTGGTGGAGGAGGGCCGGGAGGAGTTCCGGCGCCTGGAGGAGATGAAGACCGCCGTCCGAAGACAAATGGATCGTTTCCTTTCCAAAGGGAGAAGGCAATATGACGATTTCCTCCTAGAGGATCATCTGTCGCTGGCATTGGTAAGCACCCGGGTAGTCTGGACCACGGCGGAGGTGACGATTCCGGCGGGGGAAAGGGTTACCATCACTGCCCGGTACCAGAAGGAGCCCAGTTTTGATTACGCCTGCGCCAAAACCGAGAACCAAGGGCTGTACGGTTTTGACCTGGGGACTCGTCTGGGGAGCAATTTGGCCTTTGGGCGGATCACAGCGCGGCTGGAAAATACCCAGGGGGTAGAGATTGTCCGGGAGGACTTTGGGTTCCGGCAGACAGCTGGGGGATGGGAAGCGGAGGTTGCCTCCAGCCAGGAGCATTGCGCCATAGAAGTACGGCGCGCCCCCTCCCCGCCGGCGGGTTAGCACCCGCACACCCTCCCCGCCGCTTCGCGGCTAAGGGTTGTGCAGGGGCGTAGGTTGTGCCTGGAGTCGGAAGCAGCAGAAGGCGGAAGGCAGTAACGCCCCTTTCTAGGGCGGGTTAGCACCCGCACACCCTCCCCGCCAGCGGGGAGGGTTTTTTGTATAAGAAAACCACTCGCTAGGCGAGTGGTTCCAAAGAAGGCTTCTGC
>CAJUFK010000163.1 GCA_910585535.1 uncultured Angelakisella sp.
CAGGAGGAAATAGTGGAGGTTCAAGTCCTCTTACCCCAGAGCAGCAGGCGGAACTGCAGAGAATACTCGATAACTTACCGGGGCATTCTGGAGGACCACAAGGCGGTAGCGGTACCGGAGGAGGTACAGGTTCAGGGATAGCAGATGGTAGTGAAATCAATTGGGACTAATGCTATTATATCACAGCTTTTGATACTTGTCACACCCATAACACACCATCTGGCCTGTGTAACCACTGTAACCGATGTAACCGGTGTAACATAAAATTATTGTTAGAGCATAGAACGGTAAAAGTTTATGCTTAGATATTGAACATGACTACCCAGCAAAAAGCCTACCTCACTAAAAATGGGGTAGGCTTTTTTACTTTAATCGAAAACCCAATTGGACAGCCAAAGATATTACAATTTTATTACAAAATAGAATATGAGTAAAAAGTGAACTCCTTTTCCCTCCTGGGAAAGGGAGTTTTTTTATGTCCAAAAACGGTTTTTCCCTCTTTTTTTGATAGGCGTTACTTTTTAGAAGGCTATACATTGTTTTTTTGCGGTAGGCGTTGCTTTGAGAAGGTTATACATTATTTTTTTGCAATAGGCGTTCCCTTTCATTGATATACATCGGAGAAAAAATAAACAGCGTTCCAAAAGTGTGAGAGCGTCCCTAAAAACACCGGACAGCTTAAAAATAGGCTTTTGAGTATAGGTAATAAAAAATTTCCGAATTTAGGAAAATTTCCAAAATCGAGGAGACATTACCTATGACAAAGCTGAAAAAAGACACTTATCGGAAGGAACTTGGCCAAAGAATCGCATTCGTTAGAAAATCTTTAAGAGATCAAGACGGAAAACCTTTATCACAGCAAAAATTACTAGATGACTTTCGCAACAAAGGTTTATGTGATGACGAAGAGAAAGGGTTCATTGATATACGAGCATGGCAGCGGTATGAGCAGGGCAAATGTTTGCCTTGTATAAAGAGGCTGGTGTGGTTACGAGAGGGCTTTGATGCAAATCTGAACTTCATAATTGCCGGGACCGGAAATCCATTCACACCTGGGAACCCAATCCCGAAGTCCTGGGAAACTGTAGGGCAGCGCGTGGCTCATTTTAGAATGAATCTTATCAATCCAGCAACAGGCAAAAGATACACCCAACAGGAAATGGCTAATCTTTTTGGATGTGCACCAGATAGTTGGCGGCACTTTGAGCTAAATGCCACGCAGTGCGGGAGTCGCGCCATACCGCTTACATATTTAGAACAGCTGAACCTGCTTTTTAATGTTGACTTGAACTGGCTGTTAGCCGGAGGCTAAACCGTATCAAATATGACGATGGCACCTCCAAAAAATTGTTGTATACTGGAGTCAGTGGCTGGAGGCCTCCGCCCACAAAAAATCTGATTAAAGTAGAGGTGATAACGCATGTCCAAAGTGATTGGCACCGCCCCCTTATCCTTCAAAGGCAAGGACGGCAGTCTCGTGGAAGGAACGACTATCTATACGAGTTCCCCCCTGGACCCTGCCAAGGGCGGTAGCGGCTGCTCGGCGGAAAAGTTTTTTCTTTCCAAGACCCGCCTGGCTTCCCTGGATTTCGTCCCCAAGGTGGGGGATGAAGTAGAAATTTTGTTCAATCGTTTCGGCAAAGTCGCAACGGTTCGGAAGGTTTCGGACCCTTTGGAGGTGGTGGACATCGAGATTTGAGCAGGGCGGAGATCGCGTCAGCAGTTCTGGCCCTCCTGGGGACAAGCCCGGACCCGGCAATCCTCACCCTGGCTTATCTTCCGTATCTGCGGGAGCTGGCGCCAATGGAGGTGGATGGTCTGCTCCGGCTTAAATTGGACAAGCGCGGCTGGCGGCTTTACAAACGCCGTTGCCCATATCCCCAGGGGGGCCCGCCCCCCGCTGATTTGGAGGGTGTCCTCCGGGCCTTGCGTTCCGCTGGATTGCCAGCGGTCAGGGCCACCGATAAAGGGACATATATATTTGTTTATTTTATGATGAAGGAGGGGGTTTTTTGAATTTTATAAAAGCCCTGGTTGCTTGGGTGAGCATTCTCTTCCGGGAGTTAAAGACGGCTTTTCGCCTCCAGCAGGAGGCCCAGGCAAAGCAGTACGCCCAGCAGAGGCTTCAGCAGATGCTTGCCGTTGCTTACCCGCACTACATCCCCTTCGCAGGCGGAGTTTTGCGGTGCTTTGCGGCCCTGGGGAAGAAGTTCCCGGAGTTTATCATCCCATCGCGGGTGGAGGATGTCATCCTTCCGCCTTTAGAGCGGGTCGCCCCGGATGGTAAGGGCGGGGTGATGTTTCGCTTCCGCGCCCAGTGGAAGCGGCCAATGCCGGAGGTTGTAGCGGTGGGCCATGCCCGGTTGCAGCAGAAGCCTACCCCGCTGGTTCCGGTGGCGAAGCTGGAGGCGTCGCTCACCCAGGAGCTCCCGAATTACCTGGGGCCCTGCGGTTATGGGGTCCGCTGGGTGCGTGTTATTGAAGAGATAAACGACCGCTTGACTGTTGAAATCGGCGGCGTCCATACGGTTGACGCTGCCAAATGGAAAGGAGCTGTGTATTATTATGTCTAATCTTGATGCGAAGGTCTTCTACATGTTGTTTCTCTGGCTTCTGAAGCAAGGTTTTCCTTATTCGCCAAAGGTCCCCCACCGGCGGACCAGGTCCGGCCTGCACGCTGTTTGGGAGATTTCCACAACGGTCCCGTCCCATCTTGCAAAGCTGGACCGGGTGGATTTGTGGCCCAATTTTTCCGCCTTTGTCCAAAGTCAGAATAAAGTCGTTGGCATGAAGGTGATGCCCTTCGAGCTTTATTTCAGTGAGGACGGAAAGACCATTAACATTTCGGTGACTCGTTAAGACCTTGCGGCGGGGGAAGCGGCGAAAGCGCAGCCCCCAGGCGGAGCGTGCCGCCCCCGCCGCTGTCTCCGGTCCCCGGAAAGTGGCCCGAACGGGAAGGGCTTAGTATTACCCCTTCCCGCAACATTTGTAGCAGGAAAAGGAGGTGGGCCTTATGCCCTCTACTCAATCCGGACGGAAGGTCCAAATCACCATCAACAACCCCCAGAAGCATGGTATCACCCATGAGATAATCAAGGCCATCCTCGCCACCATAAAGTCAATCATTTACTACTGCATGGCGGACGAAATCGGCCTGGAAAAGGGAACACCTCACATTCATCTATTTATAGTAGCAAAAACTCCTTTGCGGTTCACCACCCTAAAAAAGCGCTTCCCGGAAGCACACATCGAATTTGCACAGGGGACTTGTACGGAGAACCGGGCGTATGTCGAAAAGTCCGACAAGTGGGCCGCTGACCCCAAGAAGGATACCAGCGTCCCCGGCACTTTCGAGGAGTGGGGAAAGATGCCCCAGGAAGCAGGGCAGGGTTACCGGACCGATATTGCCGAAGTTTACCGGCAGATAGCGGAGGGCTTATCCAATGCGGAAATCATGTCCATAAATCCCAGTTCCGCAAAGTTTATCGGCAAAATGGACAAGATACGCCAAGACATACTGGAGAACCGCTACAAGGAGCAGTGGCGGGACCTGGAGGTAACATACATATTCGGCCCTACTGGAACCGGCAAAACCAGGGGAGTCATGGGAACGAATGGTTACCGGAATGTTTACCGGGTCAGCGATTATACCCACCCATTTGACCGATATGGACAGGAGCCTGTTCTTTGTCTGGATGAGTTTCGCAGCAGCCTTTTAATAGGGGACATGCTGGACTATCTGGACGGCTACCCATTAGCCCTCCCTGCAAGATACGCCAACCGTCAAGCATGTTATGAAACAGTTTACATTATATCAAATATTGATCTGTCCAAGCAGTACCCAACTGTGCAGAGGAATGAACTTGCAACCTGGAAGGCGTTCTTGCGGCGTATCCATCATGTTGTAGAATACTACAGCGATGGTTCCTCCATTGACCATGGGGCCGCCCTGGATTACATCTTTCCGCCCAAAACCAAGGAAGATGAAGATTTTGAAGAGGTAGCAGACTACCAGCAGTTTGATTTATTATAATGAAGAGGTGCTTTATATGACCAATGCAGAAGATACCTTTCCCCCGGATTATTTGGCGGGCGGATATTATGCCGTCACAGAGAATGGCATCCCCTATCTCCGCCCGGAGCTTGTGGGCACGCAGGCAAAGGAGATAGCGGACAAGATCTCCGGCATGAGGTCTACAGACTTCCTCCGTCTGATACAGGAGTTGAAACGGTCCAACAAGCGTACCCTTCCCTTTGAGGCGAAGCAAACCGCCGTTTTGGAACTACTCCCAAAGACTTTATCTCTGGTGCATCGCAAAAAGGCGCCTCTGTTGCTGGTAGAATTTGCCCGGAAAAACATAGATGCCATTCACACCACCAGCGACTACCAGGCTTTTCTCCGGCACTGTGAGGCCATTTTTGGTTACCTCTCCATAAAGCTGTAGCATACGGGGAGGGCTGGAAGTGGCAAGGAAAAAGCAATCCGATTACGGGACGGGGATTCCCCGTCAGGAAATCGAAACACTTGCCCATACTCTCCTGCCTTTCATGCGGGCATACCTGGAAAGCGTAGAAGGAAAGCAGGCTTTTGCCCTCTGGCAACAAGAGAATCAGAAAAAAGAAACCCAAACATAAGGAAAAGCGTAAGAGCGACAGCGCCTATGGCCTGCCGCTCTTTTTTCTATGCTCCCAGATATACGACGAAACCGAACCCGTCCCCAATGGGAAAAAGGTTCGGTTTACAATCGCTTGGTGCGGATAGCAGGACTTGAACCTGTATGAGTGTAACCTCACTAGAACCTGAATCTAGCGCGTCTGCCAATTCCGCCATATCCGCACATACTCACCAATCCCTTGGTGCTTTGTTATTATAACAGACTGCGGTAGAAATGTCAACAGCTTTCTCTAAAATTTTTATTAGTTTTCGTCCGGAAGGGCGACTGGGGAAAAAGAGGGCGAAGGATGGCTTAAAACGAACAGGGATGCTTGCGGGAACGAGGGAAACAGAGAAACTTTTTAGAAGAAGATGATAGGAAAGGGAAAGGAAAATCCTGCTGGCAGTTGACTTTTCCCCCCGGAATAGGGTAAACTATATACAGGAAAAAGAACCACCCCAAAGGGACTGCCGGATTGACCCCGACCCTGGGATCAATGCAGTCAGCTACCCCAAAAAAGGACGGGAGGACAGAGATATGGAGCAGAATGACCGATTGGAAAAAGACATTATCAGCCTT
Source organism: uncultured Angelakisella sp. (assembly GCA_910585535.1). Classification (GTDB taxonomy): domain Bacteria; phylum Bacillota; class Clostridia; order Oscillospirales; family Ruminococcaceae; genus Angelakisella. The sequence goes on from CAJUFK010000163.1 coordinate 5,235, forward strand.
TTGGACGAGGAAGGCAAGGAGCATGAATTTGAGATCGTAGACGCCCTGGAACTGGACGACCAGCAATACCTGGCTCTGGTGCCCCTCTATGACGAAAGTCAGGCGGAGGAGGCCCTGGAGGACAGCGGTGAACTGGTGATCCTCCGGGTGAGCGAAGAGGAGGACGAGGACGGCGGCCAGTACCTGGACGCCATCGACAACGAAGACGAGTACAACAAGGTGGCTGAGCTGTTCATGGGCCGCCTGGAGGACTACTTCGACTTTGAGGAGGAGGAAGAGGAGGCGTGACCTCCTCCCCGGGCTTGGGCTGTACAGAAGGCGCCTGAGCGTGGTGTGACACAGGGGATTAACCAAGCTGCGGTGTTCGATTGGACCGGTTAATATAATCCAACACTTATATTACGGGAGCCTTGACTCCAAAGTGGATTGCAGACCTCCCGGCCTTCAGACCGGACGAAGGGAGCGCGAAGCGTAGGGCGGGCACCCACCTGTCGTAAGACGGGTTTTATCATCCGGTTCGCCGGCACCGCGGCTTTTTCGAGAAAGAACGCCTCTCTGGCCTTTGGGCCGGGGAGGCTTTTTGTTATAGGCGCCGGTAATTAGGAGCAGGGCCTGGCGGCTGCACCAGGGGCAGGCACGTTACCGGCCGCGCTTGTCACTTCGAGAAAAAGAAGCTAAGAAAGGATGCTTTGCACCCTTTCTTAGCTTCTCTGTTTTTTGCGCGGCCTTTTTTGTCAGGCTCGTTTCAAGGCATTTCGCCCGATCTCCGCGCTAAGAGCCGCCTACGGCGGTTGCGCTCCGAAA
>CAJUFK010000164.1 GCA_910585535.1 uncultured Angelakisella sp.
GCGCCGGGGAGGGTCTGCCTGCGGGCGCTAGCCCGCCGCGGAGCGCCGGGGAGGGGCTGCCCGCGGGCGCTAGCCCGCCGCAGAGCGCCGGGGAGGGTCTGCGGTCAGTTGGAGGAGTCGTAAATCATGCTTCCCTGACTCATGGTCAGGCGAACGCGGCGGGTCTTGTCCAGGAACACCAGGTCGGCGTCCTTGCCTACCTCCAGGCTGCCCTTGCGGTGGGCCAGGCCCAGCATCCGGGCGGGGGAGGTGGTGAAGAGGGGCAGGCACTGGGGGAAGGTAAGGCCATCCGCGGCGGAAAGGCGCCACAGGCCTTCGTCGGCGGTTAAAACGCTCCCCGCCCAGCTTTCGTCGTCCAGGTATAAAAGCTTCCCGCCCCGAAGGGCGGCGCTGCGCTCCCCCAGGGGATAGAGGCCGTCGGCGAGACCGGTGAGGGAGAGGCCGGCGGTGACCGCCACCGTCCGGGCGGCGCCCTTGGACCGGAGGAGCAGCCGCAGCAGCGGCAGGGGGGTGCAGTCCAGGTCGCAGAGGACTTCGCAGAACAGATCCTGTTCCAAGGCAGCGGCCACAAGGCCGGGGGACTGCTGATCCATAGGGGCGGTGTGGCGGAAGATGTGGGTGATCCCCACAGCTCCGGCCTGGATGCAGTCCATGGCCTCTTCGTAGCTGGCCCCGGAGTGGCCCAGGAAGACCTGGATCCCATCGGCGGTGAGGCGGCGGGTAAAATCGGCGGCGCCGGGGATCTCCGGGGAGAGGGTCACCCGGGTGATGATGCCTTCGCTGGCCTCTTGGAGGCGTTGGAATAAAGCGTAATCCGGCTCCCGAAGATGCTTTTTCAGGGCGGCGCCCTGCCAGCCCTCCGCCAGAAAAGGCCCCTCCAGGTGGATGCCGGCGATTTGGGGACAGCCCTGGCGCTTGGCCCCGCCGATGGCTGAGACGGCCCGGAGAAGATGCTCCTCGGTGTCGGACACAAGGGCAGGGAGGAAGGTGGTGACCCCGTGGGAGGCGCAGAAATCCCGGAGGGTACGCACCTCCCGGGGGCTGGTGACCGCCCCCAGGTCGATGCCCCAGCCTCCGTGGAGATGGGCGTCGATAAGGCCAGGAAGCACCAGCATCCCGTGGCCGTCAATGACCCGGCCATAGGCCTCCCCTGGAGGGAGGATGCCCTGGATGCGCCCTTCGCTGATGCGTAGGTTGCAGGGCTTGGGCCTGCCGTCCAGGAAGGCCTGGATGTTAGTAACTGTGGTGATGATGGGCGCCATAAACAATCTCCCTTGAATGTAAATTTCCCGTAAAATTTCGTGGTTTCCCCACCTGGACCCCTTTTTATGGTGGAAATGTTCCCGGAAAAAGTATAGAATAAAAAAAGTACCTTTGCGTTGAACCAATGGGAACGGAAAAACCCTTTCCTCAATATTATACACTTTATTGGGGAAAGTGCAAGGAAGGAACAGCCAAGAAACGGTTTTTTATTGGAAAGAAGGCAGGAAAAGCAAAGTGTCAGTCCCTGCGTCAGTCGGCGCGGGCTGAGAAAGGACAGCCGGATGGAACTTGTAATGGAAAACAGCCGCTTCCGGGTGGTTGTTGAGATGTTGGGGGCGGAGATCGCCTCCATTTGGGACAAGAGCGCGGGTCGGGAACTCCTATGGCAGGGGGATCCCGCTGTCTGGCCCCACCGGGCTCCCCTCCTCTTCCCGGTGTGCGGCCCCCTGCTGGACGACCGCTTTGAGGCGGAGGGCCAGCAATACCAGATGCCCCCTGGCGGGTTTGCCCTGCGGATGCGCCACAAGCTGGTCTGCTGCGACCAGAACCTCATCTGCCTGCGGTTGGAAAGCACCCCGGAGACCGAGGCGATTTACCCCTGCAAATTCGCGGTCAAGACCACCTATGCCCTTAAGGAGAACCGGGTCTCCAGCCGGATGAAGGTGCTGAACTACGACAAGAAGGAGATGTACTTCCGATGCGGCTTTACCACCGCCTTCCAGTGCCTGGACGGTGGGGAGGGATACCAGGTCCGCCTGGAGCAGCCGGAAGTTCTCACCCTTCTGGAACGGGACAAGTCGGGGTTCCTCACCCGGGGAAGCCGGATGTGGGAGCCGGAGGGAGGGGTCATCCCCCTTTCCGCCAAGGAGCTGGACAACGGCGTCATCTTTAAGGAGCCCACCAGCCAATACTTCCAACTGGAGCAGGGGGAGGGAGGGAGAACCATTCGCCTCCATCTTCGGGGAGCCCCATACGCCTACCTCCGGGCTGCCCCGGTGGATGGGCCCCGGCAATTCCTCTCTATGGGCAGTTGGCACGGCGTCCCGGACTTTGCCGACTCCCCCGCCGACTGGTCCCAGAAGGAGAGCGTCATCCCCCTGGGAGCCATGGAGGAGTATTACACCCACCAAACCATCATCATCGATCCATAACAAGACAGCCCTCTTCCCACTTTGGGAAGAGGGCTGCTTTTTGAAGTAACAAGCGCAGCATAACGGGCCTGCTCTAGGATTTCCTTCTGGCACGAAGCCACTGCCCTTCAAAATTAGACCCCTAGGGGGTGCTTTTTGAACGAACCGCCCTGTGCAAGGCTGGACTGTTCCGGCTGAAAAGAGGGGGGGCGGGTTGACTTTTCCCCGCTGTAGGTGTATTATTTGAAGAGAAATTTGCCGCCGTGACGAAATCGGCACACGTAGCAGACTTAAAATCTGCCGGGAGCAATCCCTTACGGGTTCAAGTCCCGTCGGCGGCACCAACTAACCCAAACACTTTAGATGCCATGCGGATAAACCCGCATGGCATCAAGTGTTTGTGGACTTTTTAAGGGTCAAAAATCAGCCGGTCAAACGATAGATGCAAAAGAGGTCTTAAGGGTAACCGGCAGGATTTGAACCCCGCAAGTTCCCCGTTTTGGGCAGTTTTGGGCCGGTGCCCTTTTTGAATCGAGCAGGGGCCTACAAAAAAGGCAGTGACTTTCCCGAAAAAAGATAACCGAAAATAAAAGCCCAGTTTTGTTGGTTATCCACAGCCAACAGACTGGCGCCCTTTTTGCTTTACCATCAGCTGAAAAAGGGCACCAGCCCCGGAGACCCTTACAACCCATATCCAGCGCCCAGCCGTTCTTCCCGTTTGGGAAAAGCAGCTGGGCCTTTTTTGTTTCCCCTTCAAAAAGGGCACAGCCCCCAAAACCAAAGTCCCCCCAAGCGCCGGTGTTTTGCGAAAGCAGGATGTCGGCGCTTTTTGCATTTCTGGGAAAAACAAAAAGAAAGTGAGGTGCAGCAGTATAAACATGAAAACAGACCAGAAAAATAGCTGTGGTCAGAAAGAGGGGCTCATTGGCAGAGTCACTTTCGCAAACGGAAAGACGTTTGAATACACCGACCCCAGGGAGTTTCTCAAGGTGATCCGTGAGGAACTCCCCTACCACTCAACATCCGGTTTCCGCTATAATGTCTTAACAAACGACCCCCAAATCCGCAAGGCAGCGGATGACATCCTCTATGACCTGTATGGGGAGGAAAATCCCCGCACACTGGAGGATTATCAGAAGCCGCCAGCTATGTCCATATCTATAACGATGTAAAAGCGCCGTTTTTCCCACCAGGAAGAACGGCGCTTTTTGCATATCCGGGAAAAAAGAAAAAGGAGAAGAACATGATCGTCGAAGTGACCCAAGAAACCACGACCATCCGCTGGAGAGAGGTTCCCATCCCCAGCCGGTGCGAGGGCTGCCCCTATCCCCATGTGGGCTTCATCTGCCGGGACCGGGATGGCGGCTGCCTGCGGACCGACGTGGAGCGGCTCAGTGAAAAGCACCGGATCAGGGCGGGAAAAGGAGGTGTTTCCTGTTGATGTTGGTAGTTCCCTTTTGGAAAGGAAACCGGTATCGTGTTGGAAGAAAGGAGTGAGAAAATGTATCAGATCAAGGCAACTCTCCGCAGCAAAACCGACTCGGCCCTGGGCGGCGTCACCATCCAGTTCCCCATCCACCGGAAGGAATACGACCGGGTGCTGGAGCAGCTGAAGCCCTTGGGTATCGGCAGCCCCTTTGACCAGGACTGCCAGGTGGAAACCATCGACAGCCACTATTCCATCCTGAAACGGCTGGAGGAAACGTTGGTCGAACTGGATGAGCTGGACTACCTGGCCAAGCGGCTGGATGGTTTCGATGTGGGTGAAGCCCTCCAATTCCAGGCGGTAGCGGCAGCGAAGGGCATCTCGTCCATCCAGGACTTCATCAACCTGACCTTCTGCTGTCAGCAGGTCACGGTGGTACAGGACTTCCGGGACCTGGAGCAGATCGGAAAGGACCATGTCATGGCGCTGAATGGCGGCTGTATCAGTATGGAGGAGTTGAAAGCCACCGACTTCCGAAAAAGGGCACAGGACCTTCTGCAAAACGGAGAAGGTAAAATTACCCCTTATGGCGTGGCCTACAATAACGGGATGGAGCTGCACCCCCTCTACACCGGCGGCCCCTTCCCCGCCAGCGGCTGCGGGGAACCCCTGGTTGTGGCCTTTAAGCCCCAGGAGGGCAGTGAAGAAAACTTTCTGTTCCTCCCTATGGCCGAAAGCAGGCTGTGCCGGGAATTGGAACGAAGCGGTGTTATCGACCCCAAAAACTTTGAACTCTGCTATATCGACCAGGCCCCTATGGAAGAGATCATATCCTCCCTCTCGCTGGAGAAGGAGGATATTTTTATGCTCAACCGGCTGGCGGAGGTACTGGAGGACATCCCCCCGGCAGAGATGGAGAAGCTGAAAGCTGCTGTCTACCTCACCGAGCCGGACACCTCGGAAAAATTCCTTGCCCTGATGAAAAAGGTGGAACAGCTGGATGACGCCTTGCGGCCCCTGTCCACAGGACCATCCACCCTCCGCCTGTATATGCCCCTCACGGCGGAGCTTTTCGAGGATCAGTTCGACTACGACCAGGAACCGGAGCATCTGGAAGGATGTGAACTGTATCAGTACGTGGAGCAGATCGCAAAAGCCCCGGAGGACTACCGGGGGCCGGAGGAGGCGGAACGAGGCATCATGCACTGGTATCATGAGGAGGACAGTGTCAATGAGAAGGTCCGGTCGGTGGTATTCCGTCTGGAGAAACGGGATGAGCAGCTATGGGGGGTGGCGGAATGCCAGCTGCTGAGGGATCTTACCACCAAGGAGATGGACACCCTGAAACAGTACATCACCGGTCAAGCGTCAGATGGCTGGGGGGAAGGGTTTGAGCAGCGGGACATTCGGACAGCGGAGGGGATCCTCAATGTCCACCTGTGGAACAGCGATGGCTGGAGCCTCCAAACGAAGGAGGAGCTGTTTGGCCAGCAGAAGATGGGAGGGATGGACCTTGGACAAAGTCTTTAAACTATGCGTGGCGGGCAAGGACCAGTACACCTGTTCGGCGGCGCTGACCCTTCCCGCCAGTATCTACGAGATGGTGGATGCGGTGGAACGGGTCACCTCGAAGACGATGGACAAGTTACATTTCATTGGGGAGTACCACTAAGATACCGAATACGGTCTCATTCAAAGGACGGATGGTCAGCCTATCCACCGCTTTGACCTGGAGCCGGAACAGGGCTGCACCATGTCGATGTAAAACAGAAGAAGAAAACGCCGAAGCGCCGTTTTTCCCGAAGGCCGGGAGAAGCGGCGCTTTTTTGTTACCAGAAAGAGGTGATCGTGATTGAAGCCCTTTATCCCCTGGGTGGGAGGGAAAACGGCCTTGCGGCCTGTTTTATACCGGCTGTTTCCTCACCGGTTCGACCGATACGTGGAGGTATTCGGCGGGAGCGGGGCCCTCCTGTTTGGGCGAAGTCCCCAGCGGGGACAGATCGAAGTTTACAATGACCTGAACCGGGATCTGGCGAACCTGTTCCTCTGCGTTAAGACGAGGACCATGGCCTTCTGCAGGGAGCTGGCCTGGTTCCCCATCAATGGCCGTGTGCCGTTTGAGCTGTT
>CAJUFK010000165.1 GCA_910585535.1 uncultured Angelakisella sp.
TCGGTGATCTCCTCCTGGCGGACCCCGGGAAGGGCCAGCAGCTCGTGGCGGATGCAGAGGCGGGTGGAGCGCGCCACCGAAAGCCCCCGCTCCTGAAGGAGCTGGTACACCGCCCGAACCGAGCCGTTGGAGCTGTTTTCAATGGGCAGCACCCCGAACCTGCAAAGCCCCGATTCCACCGCTGCGGCCACCGCCTCAAAGCTTTTGACAAAGACCAGGTTCCCCCGGGGGAAAAGGCGGTCGCTGGCCGCCTGGGAGTTGGCCCCCTCCACCCCCTGGCAGGCCACCGTCCCCGTCTGGGGAAAGACCGGGCCACCGGCGGACAGGGCGGCCTCCACCTGGGCGGCCACCCTGGTGGGGGCGGAGATCAGCTCCGCCTGGCGGGACCGGGCCAGCTCAAAGAGGGTGGAATAGAGGTGGTAGGCGTACCGCTCCTTCTCCCCCGCCCTTTGGGTCACCTTGGCCAGGATCTCCCGCTCCCGCTCCCTGTTGAGGATGGGCAGGCCCTTTTGGTTCTTGTACTCCGCCACCGCTTCGCTAAGGGCCATCCGCTCCAGGAAGAGGTCCAGAAGCCGGTCGTCTACCAAGTCGATCTCTTTGCGAATGTCAGAAAGTTCCATGATTTCCCTCCAATAGTAAGTCTAACAGAACGGCGGCGGTCACCGCCTCCACCACCGGTACCGCCCGGTGGGCGATGCAGGGGTCGTGGCGGCCCCGGATGGTAAGCTCCGTTTCCTCCATCGTCCCAAGGTCCACCGTCCGCTGGGGCCGCCCGATGGACGGGGTGGGCTTTACCGCCACCCGCAGGGTCAGGGGCATACCGGTGGTGATGCCCCCCAGGATGCCCCCGGCGTGGTTGGACCCTGTAACGACCTCCCCGTCCTTCAACAGGAAGGGGTCGTTGTTCTCCGAGCCGGAGAGCTTCGCCACCGAAAACCCCGCGCCGAACTCCACCCCCTTCACGGCAGGGATGCCGAAGAGGGCGGCGGCCAGGCGGTTCTCCACCCCGTCGAACATGGGGTCCCCCAGCCCGGCGGGGAGGCCGGTGGCGGCGCACTCAATGACCCCGCCCACGCTGTCCAGCTCCTCCTTTGCCCGGAGGATGGCCCCCTGCATCCGCTCCCCCGCCCCGTCGTCGATGACGGGAAAGGGCTTTGCGGCCACCTCCCGGAAAAGCTCCGGTCCCACGTCCTCCGGGAAGGGCAGATCGGTAAGCCCCCCCACCCCATGGAGGTGGGCCCCTACGAAGATCCCCCGCCGGGCCAGGATCTGCTTGGCGATGCCCCCAGCAAGACAAAGGGGGGCGGTGAGCCGCCCGGAAAAGTGGCCGCCTCCCCGCATATCCGCCTGGCCCCCCCATTTGACCCAGGCGGTGTAATCGGCGTGGCCAGGCCGGGGCTTCTGTTCCAGGGCCTTGTAATCCCCGCTGTGCTGGTCGCTGTTTTGGATGACGGCGCAGAGGGGGGAGCCGCAGGTCACCCCGTTTTCCAGCCCGGAGAGAAATTCCGGGATGTCTCCCTCCCTTCTGGCGGTGGAGAGGGGGCTTTTCCCGGGCTTTCTGCGGTCCAAAAAGGCTTGCAGCTCCTCCCGGTCGATGGCCTCCCCGGCGGGCAGGCCGTCCACCACCACCCCGATGGCCGCCCCGTGGGACTGGCCGAACACCGAGATCTTCAACAGCTTCCCAAAGCTAGAGGACATGGACTTCCCCTCCCAACTCCTTGTAATCCTGCCAAAAGGCGGGGTAGGATTTTTCCACCGCCCCGGCCCCCAGGATGGTCACCGGCCCCTGGCAGGCGGTGGCGGCTATGGCGGCGGCCATGACGATGCGGTGGTCCCCCGCCCCGTCCACCACCCCGCCGGAAAGGGGCTTCCCGCCGTAAACCAAAAGGCTGTCGGGACCTTCCTCCGACGGGCAGCCCAGGGCGGAGAGCAGGCCGTGGACGGTTGCCAGGCGGTCGCTCTCCTTGAGGCGCAGCCGGGCCGCTCCGGTAAACCGGGTGATCCCCCGCCGCCCCGCCGCCATCACCGCCAGGGGGGGCAGCAGGTCGGGACAGCCGGAAAGATCCAGCTCCACCTCCCCCTCCTCCCGGCAGAGCCTGGGGAAAAGATCCCGGACCACCCGGTCCCCCTGGGAGGAATCCTCCCGGAGGCCGGCGATCTCCACCGGGCTGCCCAGGGCTTTGGCGGCGTACCAGAAGGCGGCCTGGGACCAGTCCCCCTCCATGGTGAGATCCCGGGCCTGGCAGAACTGCTCCCCGGGGACCAGGAACTCCCGGAAGTCCCGGTTCTCGATCTCCACCCCAAAGGCGGAAAGGACCTCCAGGGTCATCCGGACGTACCCCGCCGATTCCAGGGGGGTGGTGAGAAGGATCCGGGAATCCCTTTCCATAAAGTGGAGGGCGTACAGAAGCCCGGTGACGAACTGGCTGGAGACATCCCCCGGCAAGGCAAACTCCCCCGGCTCCAGCTCCCCCTGGACGGTGAGGATGTTATCCACCTGCTCGTAGTGGATCCCCCTTTCCAGGAAGAGGTCGAAGTAGGGCTTTTGGGGCCGCTCCATCAGCCGCCCCCGGCCGGTGAACTGCCCGCCCCCCTCCAGGGCCAGGACGACGGGGAGAAGAAAGCGCAGGGTGGAACCGGACTCCCCGCAGTCAAAGACGGACAGCCCCGCAGGGTCCCACTCCCGGCCCCAAATGCCCTGCACCGAGAGGACCCCCGGCTCCGGCTCCTCCCAGTGGCAGCCCAGGCCGGTGACGCAGTCCAGGGTGGCCCGGATGTCCTGGGAGAAGGAGACGTTTCGGAGGGTGCTGGTCCCCTGGGAGAGGGCGGCGGCCAGAATGGCCCGGTGGGTCATGGACTTGCTGGAGGGCGGGGCAACGGTCCCCGCCAGCTTTTTCGGTGTGATCTCAACGTTCATCTGTCTACCTCCCCATTCCCGCCCGGATGACGGGAAGCAGCTCCCCCACCGGGACGGTCCGCATGGCACAGCGTCCTATCTTCTCCGGGACCACCAGGGTGATGGCGTCCCCGGCCCGCTTCTTGTCCCCAAGGGCGGCTTCGGCCAGTTCCTCCGGGGAAAAGGCGGTGTCGGCAGGCAAGCCGTTTTGCTCCAGGCAGGGGATGATGCGTCCCGCCACCGGCTCCCCGGTCCAGCCCAGGGCCTCGGCAGCCCGGGCGATAATCGCCGTCCCTGCCGCTACGGCGTGTCCGTGGGGGATGGAAAAGCCGCTTACCTTTTCGATGGCGTGGCCCACGGTGTGGCCCAGGTTCAGGAGCTTTCGCTCCCCCTGTTCCTTTTCGTCCCGCTCCACCACCCCGGCCTTATAGGAAATGCACCGGGCGATGATCCGGGGGAGAAGACCGCTTTCCGGGGTCAGGGGACCTGGCTCCAGCAGGGAGAAAAGCTCCTCCCCCACCAGGACCCCGGTTTTGATGACCTCCGCCATGCCGTCGGCAAAAAACAAGGGGGGAAGGGTGGCAAGGCAGGTGACGTCGCAGAGGACGGCGGAGGGCTGCAAAAAGGCCCCGGCCAGGTTCTTCCCGGCGGAAAGATCCACGGCGGTCTTGCCCCCCACCGAGGAATCCACCGCCGCCAGCAGGCTGGTGGGCAGCTGGACATAGCGGATCCCCCGCAGGTAGAGGGCGGCGGCCAGCCCCGCCATATCCCCGGTGACGCCGCCCCCCAGGGCGACCACCAGGTCGGTCCGGGTCAGCCGTTCCCGGGCCAGGAACTCCAGGGCCTCCCCAAGGGTGCCAAGGTTCTTGCTCCCCTCCCCGGCGGGAAAGGAAAAGGCGCTGACGGCAAAGCCCGCCCCTTCCAGGCTGGCCCTTGTCCTTTCCAGGTAAAGGGGCCCCACGTTGCTGTCGGTGATAACGGCGGCCCGGCAGGGCTCCAGGACCTCCCGGAGCCGCTGTCCGCACCGGTCCAGCAGTCCCTCCCCAATGGCGGCGCTGTATTCCGGCTTGGTCCGGACGGGGATGGTTTGGATCGTTTGGGACATAAAAACAACACTCCTTTCCGGCAGAGAAAACCGGTTGGGTTTTACGTTTCGCCATTTGCGGCCCCTGTCTCCAGGCAGGGCCTAAGATAACCCGCAGCGTCAAGGGCCGAAGGCCCGGGTAGGGAGGGCCGGCGGGCGCTTGCCCGCGTTTCGCCATTTGCAGCCCCTGTCTCCAGGCAGGGCCTAAGATAACCCGCAGCGTCAAGGGCCGAAGGCCCGGGTAGGGAGGGCCGGCGGGCGCTTGCCCGCTTAATTACCCCCGGCGGAGGCTTTCCGTTCCCGGCCCTCCTTGAGAAGGGCGCAGAGCCGCTTCTCGTCCCCAGCCTCCAGGGCCTGCCGGTACTCCTCCAGGTGGCCAATGAGGATCCCCAGCTCCTTGGTGAGAAAATCCGCGTCGTCCAAAAAGAGTTCCGTCCACATCTCCTCGTCCAGCCGGGCCACCCGGGTCATATCCCGGAAGCTCCCCGCCGAAAAGCCCCGCCGCCGCTGGGCCTCCGGGGACTTGACGTAGGCGCTGGAGACAATGTGGGCCAGCTGGGAGGTAAAGGCGATGATCCGGTCATGCTCCTCCGGCTGGGAAAAGGTCAGCTTGGCGAAGCCCACATCCAGGAAGAAAGCCTGAAGGGTCTCCAGAAGCCTCATATCGGTGCGCTGGTCCGGGGTGAGGATCATGGAGGCCCCCACGAACAGGTCCTCGCTGGAGGCGGTAAAGCCTCCCCGCTCCTTCCCCGCCATGGGATGGCCGCCAATGTAGGCGAAGCCGTATCCTTCCGCCAAGGGGGCCAGCTGTTCCACCACCACCCGCTTCACCCCGCACAGGTCCACCAGGATGGCGGTCTTTGCGATCTTCTCCCCGTTCTCCCGAACCCACTGGATGGCCGCCTGGGGCCGAAGGGCCACCAGCACCAGGTCGCACCGGGGCAGGGTCTCCCCGTCCAAGCGCCCGTCGATGGCCCCGCAGAGCCGGGCCAGGGTCATGGTCTCCTGGTCCAGGTCGATGCCGTAGACGGTGTGTTCCGTCCGGGCCTTGACGCTTTTTGCCATGGATCCCCCAATGAGTCCCAGGCCGACGATGCCTACCTTCATTCCCTATTCCTCCATTCCCCGGACGGCCCCGTGGAGGGCCAGCAGCTTCTTTGCCAGGCGGTCAAAGTCCTCCGGGCGCAGGGACTGGGGACCGTCGCAGAGGGCGTGGGCCGGGTCGTTGTGAACCTCGATGAGCAGGCCGTCCGCCCCGATGGCAACCGCCCCCATGGCCAGGGGGTCCACCAGCCAGCTCTTCCCGGTGGCGTGGCTGGGGTCCACGATTACCGGCAGATGGGTGAGGCGGCGCAGCACCGGCACCGCCGCCAGATCCAGGGTGTTCCGGGTGTAGCTTTCAAAGGTGCGGATTCCCCGCTCGCAGAGGATGACCTGCTCGTTCCCCCCGGCCATGACGTACTCGGCGCTCATCAGCCACTCCTCATAGGTGGCGGACATCCCCCGCTTGATCATCACCGGCTTGTCCTGGTGCCCCACCGCTTTCAGAAGGTCGAAGTTCTGCATATTCCGGGCCCCGATCTGGATGACGTCCACATCCTTAAAGAGGGGAAGCTGGGAAAGGTCCATCAGCTCGGTGACAATGGGAAGACCGGTCTCCTCCCTGGCCGCCTTGAGGTAGGCAAGGCCGGTCTCCCCCAGGCCCTGGAAGGCGTAGGGGGAGGTCCGGGGCTTAAAGGCCCCGCCCCGGAGCATGGTGGCCCCGCTGGCCTTCACCGCCTTGGCGATGGTCACCACCTGCTCCTCCGACTCCACCGAGCAGGGCCCCGCCATAATGGTCAGGCTCCCCCCGCCGATCTGGGTGTTCCCCACCCGGATGACGGTATCCTCCGGGTGGAACTTGCGGTTGGCGTTTTTGTAGGGCTCCTG
>CAJUFK010000166.1 GCA_910585535.1 uncultured Angelakisella sp.
GGGCGAGGAAAATTTTTGACTGTCGAAGCCACAAAAACGCCGGAATCCTTTCTGGTTTTCAAGTTTTTGGGGCAAAGACAGACGGAAATTTTGCCGTCCAGATGGGTGCGGCGGCTATTGGTACAGCTTCTTACTCAAAAAGATACCGGATGGTTTCCAAGACCGCCTGGTCCCTGGGGGCGCTGTGGGGGATGAAGAAGTAGAAGGTCCCCTCCGGCAGGTCGTCCCGCTCCCGGAGGAAGCGGCAGCCGGACAGTTCAATGGCGCTGGGGACAGGCTCCCCGTACTGGTCCGGGGCGTCCACCAGATAGGGGGAGAGCCGCTGGTAAAGATCCTGGGGCAAAAATTCGGACAGATCCCGCATGGGAATGTCTCCGGCGAAATGCCGGTAGACCTCCCCGGTGGTTACAACAAAGTCCAGATCCCCCACCGCCATGTAGGCGATGATCTTGCCGTTGCTGGCCGCTGAATACTCGGTGGCCTCCCCGCCCAGGTCGATGTACAGGTCGTCGTCAAAAAGGATCTTCTGGCTCCTGTCCAGGGACAGACGGGAGGCAAGGTCCTTTTGGATCTCCTCCACCGGGAAGGCGCTGTAGACATCGTTGGTGAAAAAGCCCTGAAGGACCGTCTCCTTTTGCCCCTGGACCACAACGTCTACAGCGTAGCTCAAAAAGAGGAGCAGGATGAGAAAGCCGGCGAACCACCCCTTGTAATAGACAAAAAGGTATTGCAGCTTCTTCTTCCAGGACAGAGCCCGGAGTTTTTCCGCTTCGGCGCGGTACCAGTTGCGGATCCTTGTCATATCACACCAGCCACATCTCGTCGCCTTGGGGGGCGGAGCCGGCGCCTGAACTGTTTCCGCCGTCCTCCCCGCCGTTTTGGCTTTCCTCCATGCCCAGCCAGGGACAGCGGAGGAACACCCCGTACAAAAAATAAGAGGAAAAGAAGATATACATTCCGATCCAGATGAAGAACAGCCCGCTGAGGAAGAAGATCCCCACCGCCGCCAGGATCAGCAGCACCGCCAGGGTGATGGTGACATGGAGGTTCCCGATGGACAGAAAGAAGCTGTTCAGGAGCAGTTCCTTCCAGGGGAGATCATAGACGGTGAGAAGGGGGTACAGGTAGAAGGAGCAGCAGAGGAACACCAGGGCGCAGCAGCCCACTACCCCCATCAGGGCGATGCCCAAAAGGCCGCCCCGGGCCAGATAAAAGTTCCAGGCCGCCAGAAGGTCGGCGGCGAAGAAGAGCATCCCGGCAAAAAGCCCCAGTCCAAGCAGCGTGCCCCGCTTAAAGTGTCTGCGGAAGGAGCGGAAGTAGGCCCGCAGCACCGTCCCCTCGATGTTCTGGGCCTGGCGCATGGTGAAATCGTAAAAGGAGGCGGTGGCCGCCCCCAGGGTCACCAGAGGCAGGGAGGTGAGAAACCACAGAAAGCTGAGACAGGCCACATCCGCCAGCTTGCTGAAGAACTGCCAAAATTTGTTTTCCGGGTCGAAAAGCTGTATCATCCCGTCACTCCAGAATGTTGGTGGTGATAAAGTCCACGCCCATCTCCAGGACCTTATGAGCGTCCTCCAGGGTGTTCACTGTCCAGCAGTTCACCAAGAGACCCGCCTTGTGGACCTCCTCCACCAGCTCCTTGGTCAGGGCCCGGTGGTCGATGTCCAGGTCCAGGCGGTACTTCACCATCTGCTCCAAAGCCCCGTCCACCCACTTCTCCAGAAGGATCTGGGCGGGAAGCTCCGGGTAGTGCTGGCGCAGGAACAGGAGGTTCTGGGGCTGGAAGGAAATAAAAATCACATGGTCCAAATAGTCCTCCCGGCGGAAGATCTCCACCAGTCTGACGATGTCCTCCTCCGCCATGGGGTTTTTGAACTCAAAGACGCAGGTCTTTTCATACCGCTTGCAGATGCCGATGTATTCCTCCACCGTGGGCATTATCAGGTCGGCCCGGCCCCGCTTGCCGTCCAGGTCTGTCAGGCGGAGGCTGCGAAGCGTCTCGAAGGTGCTTTCCTCCAGGACCAGGTGGTCCAGCCCCACCCGTTGGGTGTTGTCGTCGTGGAACAGCACAAACTGCCCGTCCTTGGTGCGGTGGACATCGGTTTCGATGCCGAAGATGCTTTCCCGGTTGCCGGCGGCAACAAAGGCGGAGCAGGTGTTTTCCTTTTCCAGGGCGCTGAGTCCCCGATGGGCCACAAGCTTTACCTGCTTGTCGCCAAGTTTGATGGTGGTCATGACAGATCCTCTCTTTTCCTTCGTCGATTTTGTCTGGTCCAAAGCGCGGCGGCAAGGGCAATAAAAAAACTGCCCGCCTCCTCCTAAGACCCTTCGCAGGCTCTAAGGGATCACGAACAGGAACCCGCCCTCTCTCTTCCGCATGGACCTTTTCCCGGGACCGCCAGCCTGGGCCGGAACGACAGACTGCCTGCAAAGGGCCGGTCCAGGGGGATCCTTTTTTAAGTATAATACAAACCATGGCGGCACGCAAGGGATATTTGGCCCAAAAACACAGGGGTTTTCCCGCCAGGCCCTGGCGGGTTTCACCGATAAAGCACAGAAATACGGGTTTTTGTTTTCCATCAGCGGACCAAGGGACGGCGCTTGTCCACAAAATGGTAACATCCTTAACGGTCCATTAAAATATGGGAATTAAACACTTGCCAAAAGAGGGGATCTGTGGTAAAATAATTGTGTGCAAAATAGCGAATCCCATAAAAATCCGTTATGCCGGAATTGCTACGCATTCCTGGCATAACAAAAAAGAGCCCTTTCCTGCCAAAGGCAGGAAAGGGCATCAGCCATCCTTAACAACAATTCCATCGTATCGATGAAAAGGAGATTTATCATGAAAAGATTTCTCTCGATTTTTCTGACCGCGATCATGGTCCTCAGCCTCTGTGCCTGCAGCGGCAGCACCGGCGGCGGCAATAACAACAGCACCCCCCCTCCTGCGGATCCCGGCAACAGCGCAGCCCCCGAGGCCCCTGCAGCCGGTACCTACGACGTCACCGAGCCTATCACCATCACCTGGTGGCACGCCCTGGAGGATCAGTATACCGAGGCTGTGAACGAGATCGTCGAGAACTTTAATAAGAGCCAGGATCTCATCACCGTGGAAGCCAAGTACATGGGCGCCTATAAGGACATCAACGAGGCCCTGGTGGCCGCCCACGCCGCCGGCGCCGGCCTGCCCGCCCTGGCTGTGGCCAACACCGACTATGTGGCCCAGTACGGCGCCGGCGGCCTTTATGAGGACCTTGGCCCCTACATCAAGGCTACCGGCTACGACATCGAGGACTTCTCCAAGGGCCTTATCCTCAGCTCCCAGTATGACGGCAAGCAGGTCGCTATGCCCTTCCTGCACTCCACCCAGGTCATCTACTACAACAAGACCATGGCTGACGAGAAGGGCATCAAGGTCCCCGAAAAGATCGAGGACTTCCAGGCATTCCTGGAGGCCGGAGCCAAAGCCTGCGGCGGCTACGGCACCATGGTCCCCGGCTGGGACCAGTGGTACTTTGAGACCCTGTACCTCAACGAGGGCGTGGACATCATCACCCCTGACAACACCTGCGACCTGAACAGCGAGGCCGCCCTGAAGGTAACCAACCAGCTGAAGAGCTGGTACGACGCGGGCCTCATCGCCTGGCCCTTCGGACCCGACGCCTCCGCCGGGATGCGCCAGAACTTCTACGACGGCAAGACCTTCTCTGTGATGCACACCTCCTCCCTGTACAACAACTATGTGGACAAGTGCGACTTTGAGGTTGGCATGGCTTGGTACCCCGCGGGTTCCACCGGCGAGAAAAATTCCGAGGTGGGCGGCTGCGTCCTGGGCATCCCCGCCAAGAACGACCAGCAGACCAAGAACGCCGCCTGGGTGTTCCTGCAGTACCTGGTGGGTAAGGACGTCAACATGAAGTGGGCCACCATCACCGGCTATATGCCCACCCGTAACTCGGTCCTCACCACCCAGGAGGGTGTGGACTTCCTCAAGGAGAAGCCCGCCTTCCAGTGCGTCTTTGACAACCTGGACCTCATCAACCCCCGTATCCAGAACGCCGCCTGGAGCGAACTGGCCACCACCTGGAAGAACTACATGGACACCATCATGAACCAGAAGGGTGAGGTGGAGAAGAACTCCAACGACATGGTGCAGGAGATCGACGAGATCCTGGCCGACTGATCCGGCCGACCTTTCCTTGTTCCTTGACGGCCTCCCGCGTCCCGGATCGGGGCGCGGGGCGGCCCATCCCACGAAGAAAGGATCTGTTACCATGACCGCTTCTCCCGCGACAGCTCCCAAGGCAGCTGCGGATACGCCGAAAAAGAAGCCGTTTCTAACCCAGCGGCAGAAGTCTAAGTTCATTGACTTTCTTTTTGTGGTGCCCGCTATGGCTTTGCTGGCGCTTTTCACCTACTATCCGGTAGCCAAGCTGGTCCAGATCAGCCTTACAGACTGGAACCTCCTTAACGACACCTGGAACTTCGTCGGCCTGAAAAACTGGGTCTGGCTCTTTGCCGGATCCGGGGCCAAGTACCTTTGGAACTCCCTGAAGGTCACCTTCCTGTACTCCCTGGGGGAGATCTTCGCCACCCTGGTGGGCGGGATGCTCCTGGCCCTGCTCTTTGGGCGGATGACCCGCTCCTTCGGGGCCATGCGGGCCATCCTCTTTGTCCCCAAGTATGTGGCCATGTCCTCCTGCGCCGTGGTGTTTATGTGGATCCTCAACACCGATTACGGCGTTCTCAACTACCTGCTCCAGCAGGTAGGCATTGCCCCTATTAACTGGCTGGGCGACAAGTCCACCGCCCTGCTCTCGGTGCTGATGACCACCTGCTGGCGTGTGCTGGGCTACGGTATGATGATCTATCTGTCCGCTATGATCGGCATTTCGCCCCAGTATTATGAGGCGGCCGCCCTGGACGGGGCTAACAAGCGGGAGCAGTTCTTCAAGATCACCCTGCCCCTGCTGTCTCCCACCACCCTCTTCCTGCTGGTGACCACCTTCCTGTCCTCTATGAAGGTGTTCCAGTCGGTGGACATCCTGACCAGCGGCGGGCCCTCCCGTTCTACCGAGGTGTTCGTCTACCTCATCTACCGCTACGCCATGGTGGACTTCCGGATGGACCGGGCGGCGACCTCTGCCGTCATGTTCTTTGTCATCCTGCTGACCATCACGGTGGCGACGATGAAGTATTCCAACAACGCCGTCAACTACGATTCTTAAAGGGGGGACCAAGAAATGTTTATGAACAGCAAGCGCCGCGGCGCGGGGTACCACATCCAAACCGTGGCGGCGATCCTCATTACCTTGGTGATGATCTTCCCCCTGTACTGGATGGTAGCCACCTCGGTGAAATCCGCTGCGGAGGTCCAGCTGGTGATCCCCACCCTGTTCCCCCACGAGTTTCACCTGGAAAACTACTTTAACGTCCTCACCCGGGCCAACTTCATGAACTACTACTGGAACACCATCGTAATGACCGCTGGTATTCTGATCCTCCAGATCGGCACCGGCACCCTGGCGGCCTACGGCTTCGCCTGCGGCAAGTTCCGGGGGCGGAACGTCATGTTCTACATCGTTCTGGGCGCTTTGATGATCCCCCTCCAGGTTACCTTTATCCCCATCTTTATCATGTGTTCCGGATGGGGGCTCAACGATACCTTCCTGGGGCTCATCCTGCCGGAGGCTGTCTCCGCCTACTACATCTTTATGATGCGGAACTCCTTCCTGGCCATCGACCAAAGCTACATTGACGCCGGACGGATCGACGGGCTTGGACGCTTCGGCACCATCTGGTATGTTCTGATGCCCATGTGCAAGGCCACCATCTTCACCGTCACCCTGGTGACCTTCTCCAACGGCTGGAACGCCTACTTCTGGCCCAAGATCATCGCCAA
>CAJUFK010000167.1:0-2319 GCA_910585535.1 uncultured Angelakisella sp.
GTAATAGCCCTTTTTGTCGCTGGTGACCGTGTACAATTCTCCCTTTTTGGGAAGTCCTGCAGGTGCGCTGGGAGTTGACGGGCCTGTTGAGCCTGAACCGCCGCCGGAAGAGCCGCCGCTTTGGCTGCCCTGCTTCTCTTTCTCAAAGTCGCAGGAAATGGAGGACGCTTCTGTGATGAGCGGCTCCACCAGCCGGAGATCCAGGGCCATCTTATAGCCGCTCCCCAGACTGTGGGTGATCTGCTCGATAAAGTATTTACCGGAAAGTCTTTTCAGGCCGCGGATTTCTACGCAGTCCGAAGCAATCAGGCCCGGCATGGCCATCATGGTGATGCTCATGGTGGTCATCCCCCGGTTCGCCTTGTTCAAAGCGGCCAGCGCTATTGCGGTCGCTTCAGTCAGGTTATCCGCCGGTTCGTTGCATTCGAGGATTCTGTCACCGCCCCCAGCGGTCACGGTGAAGGTCTTGTTTTTGTCGCTGTTGGTGTACTGGTACTTTACCCCGGTATAGGTGCCGGTGGTCTGGGTATTCCACGACCAGCCCGGTTCAAAGTCCGCCGGGGTAAGGATGGCCTTTGCCTTTTTGGCCTCATAGGTCCCCTCTGAAAAGACCACTATCCTGCTGTTGTAAATCTTCAGGGCGAGGCCGAATTTTTCCACGAGGCCGCAGTAAAATTCGCAGTCATTCTGGTTGTTTTGCTCGACCTTTTGAATGGCGATGTCGCTGGCATCGAAAAACAGGGAGATGCCGGACCGGTCTGCGATGGCCTGCCCGATTTCCTGCAGGGTGGTCTTTTCGTAGGTTTCCGTCCGCTTGGTGGCCTTGAATCCGCTGTTGTCAGCGGGGACTGCCACGGCATCCAGGCTCAGGCGGATAGGGCCTCCGGCAAAGCTGAAATCATCCACCCGGAAGGTACCGCACGGGAATCTGGAATTCTGCCCGTCCCCCCACCAGTTGAAGGTCTGGATGGTGGGCTGTAGCAGGTCCCCCTTTTGGGGGAACCATGCGCCAATCCATCGGTGATCCCGGTCGTTTATCTGGATGCTGATTTTGTCGCTGGAGCCGGAGGCCACATCCGTGTACTGAAATGAAGCCAGATAGGGGGCGATCTGCCCGGAGGCATTTGCGCCGTTGTAAAGCAGGGAGACATTTGCCTGTCGCGGGAGCATCCTATTTCCTCCATTCTGGCAGGTCATCGGTGGCGGTTGTTTCCTCTATTTCCGGGATGGCCACCGTCACCCCGGCGGGGAATACCTGATAATCGAGGAGGGGACGGTTCTCTCTGGCCTCCATCAAATCCTGCGCCCTCAGTACATTGCCGTAAATCCGCAGGGCGATGGTGTCCCAGGTATCCCCCATGATGGTGCTTGTGGTTTTCGTGGTTACCCCTCCTATGCGAGTTTTGTCCGGTCGATGTCTTTCAACCATTGTTTTGCCATACGGTTGAATTCTTCCTGGGACATCCTTTCTGCCGCTTCCAAATCCTCACGGCTGGGGGCTTCGCCCTCAAAATGGTATTGCGGCTGGTAGTGGATTACGATGGGAGGCTGGCCGTTCCCGCCGTCTTGCGGCGGCGGATTATCCCTGTTTCCGCGAAGTTCGGCCAGCAGGTCTGTGATAGGGATCACATTACTGCTTCTCATGGCATCTTCCATGAGGCCGTGCATCTGGCCCCAAAGCTCCGACAGCGGGATGATGGCCTCTGTCCCGGCCTCCCCGGCTTCCAGCAGGGTGGGCTGGTTTACAACACCGCCCTCTGCCAGCTGCGGAATAGTCGGAAGATTAAAGCCGAGTTGTTTCCCGCCCACGCCCGGCACCCAGTCCGGGATTGTGACGGAAATGCTGTTGATTTTTTCCAGGATGAAGTTGATGGCGGAAATCACACCGTTTATCGGGGCTTTTACCAGATTGGCGATGGCCCCGAAGATGTTGCTGAAAATATCCACGATGTTTTGCCATGCGGCACTCCAGTTGCCGGAGAACACATTCTGGATAAACTCGATGATCCCGCCGAAGACTGCCTTGATGTTGTCAATGGCAGCGGTAATGCTGGAGGCCCAGCCGGTGAAAATGGCCCCCAGGAATGGCACCTTTTCCTGGAGGAAGGTACCGATTGCGTTGATGGAGCCTTTCAGGGATTCCAGCGCTGTGCTTGTTATATTCCCGATGCCGCTCCATGCTGCTGAGAACACGCCGCCGAGCCATTCGCCCACAGCTCCGAAAATATTCTTGATGCTGTCCCAGAGGGTCTGGAAGTAATTGCCCCAGCTGGAGAAAACGCCCTTGATGGCCTCCCATGCCCCTGCAAAATCGCCATG
>CAJUFK010000167.1:2419-5881 GCA_910585535.1 uncultured Angelakisella sp.
GAAAATAGCCTTGATGGCTTCCCAGATGGCGAGAAAATAGGGCTTTACAAAATCCCAGATGGTTTTGATCAGTTCCCAAGCGGCGGAGAACGCCTTGCCAATGGAGGTCAAGACCGCCCGGATTCCCGGCAGGACATTGGTCTGGAAAAAGGAAATAACCGCCGAAACGGCGCTTACAATCGTATTCCATGCCGCCTGCAGGTAGGGGGCTATCTTTGCCCAAACCTCTTTGACCGTTTCCCAGATATTCTGGAAAACCACCTTTGCCTTTTCCCAGAACGCCTGAAGGTAGACCTTGACCGCCGCGATGATGGTATCCACTTTTTCGCGGAACCACTCGCATTTGTTGTAAAGCAGAACCACAACGCCAATCACAGCGGCAATGGCTAAAACCACCCAGCCGACCGGGTTTGTGGCCATGAAGGACATGATGCTGGCCCCGATGCCCTTGAGCGCACCGCCAAGGGCAAGGACGCCGCTTTTCAAACCGGAAAAGGCCGTTTTCCCCAAGGAACCAATTGCCTTAAAGCCGCCCGTGAAAGCAGACAGTTTCCCCTTTGCGGCCTCTGTGGCCAGCTCCGTCAGCTTGATTTTCCCTGTCAGCACCCCGAAAGCCGCCGAGGCTGCCGGGAGCTTCCCGTTCAGGACGGAAGTCACCAGACTGGTGCCTTTCGTCACCTGCTGGAAGGCTTCAAGCGTCTTTGTCGCTGCTGTGATCTTGCCGCCGAGGTTGGAGAGGGCAGTCAAGCCCTTGAATCCTGCGTAGGCTGCGATGATAGCCAGTACGAGGGTCTTATGCTCTGTGAGGAAAATACCGAGGTCTGCCAGCCGGTCTACCAGATTCAGAGCGCCGTCCACAATGGCCGGGAGCGCTGTCCCTGCGATGAAGTCGAGAACCGGCTCACCATTGACCTTCAGGTCTGCGAAAAATGCGCCAATTCTGGAAGCCAGCTCTCCCAGCTTATCGAAGGTGGCGCTGTGTTCGCTGACCACCTTGCCGATGCCGCTGGAAGCCATGCCGAAAAGCTCCACCGCCCGGTCTTTGAAGGCTATAATGTGCGGCAGGGCTTTTTCGGTGAAGCTCTGCGCCGCTGCTGTGACCGCTGTCGTGATATGCGGGATGTATTCCGCCACCTGATTGATGGCGGCTGTTGCGTATGGGGCGAAGGTGGAAACCAGATTGATTTTCAGGTCATCCATGGCGGATTTCAGGCGCTCTGTTGCGCCCTGCCATGTGTTGGTGACCGTGTCGGCCATGGTGCCGAGTGCGCCGTCCGAATTGTAGAGGGCCTGTGTGAGTGCGTTCCATTCGGTGACACCCTCTGCCGTGGTGGTGGTCAGGCCGGACATGAGAGCGTTCAGCGCATCGGTGTGCTGCTTCCCGCCGATTGCGGCGAGGGCGGCGTTGCGCTCTGCCTCTGTCATATCCTTTGTGGCCTCGTACACCCGCTGGATGGTTTCCTGCAAACCGATGAAGTTTCCGGCGCTGTCAAATGCGGATATTCCGAGTTGTTCCATCATCTTCCCGGCCTGTCCGGTGCCGGTGGTAAGATTCACGAGGACGGCATTCAAAGCATTTCCTGCCTCGGAGCCTTTGATACCCCGGTTGGCCAGAACACCGAGCGCTGCGCCGGACTCCTGAATCGGCACCCGGAGATTTTTGAGAGTGCCGCCCACGCCGATGTAAGCCTCCATCAGCATCTCTGCTGTCTGGTTCGATTTGTTGTTGGCCTGTGCGGCCACATCGAGGTATTTGGGCAGGTCCTGGACCCCCAGTCCGAGGGCGCTCATGCTGTCCGTTACAAGATCGGAGCAGCGGGCCAGATCCATCTGTGTTGCCTCCGAGAGCCGGAGGATGGGTTCCAGGCTGGCGATGGAATCATTCACACTCCATCCGGCGAGGCTCATGTAGCCGAGGGCATCGGCGCATTCGGAGGCAGATTTGGTCGTTGCCTTTCCCATCTCCAAAGCCGCCGCCCGGAGGGCATCGTACTGTTCCCCCGTGGCACCGGCGATAGCGGAGGTATTGGCCATTGCCTGTTCAAACTCTCCGTATGTACCGACTGCGTCCGAGATAAACTGTCCGACCTGCAGAGCGCCCCAGGCGGCGGCTGCTACCGCCGCCGCCTGTTTCGCTACAGTGCCGAGATTTGTCAGCTTGCCCTCTGCTTCTCCGATGGCGCTGTTGAACGAGGAGGACACCTGACCGGCGATTTTGATTGCGAGCTGGTATTCTTTACTTTTTGCGCTTGCCATTCGCTGCTGTCACCGCCCTTTTGAATGCATTGACCGTTTCCAGAAGTTCATAGATTGGCATCCGCTGAAACTGGATGTAATCCGAATGGAGGGAAATGGCCAGATGCATACAGATGTCCCGGAGCGCCTCCCCGTCACCCGGCCTTAATCCTCGCCGTAGAAAAAACTGGATACTTTGTTTTTCACCCGTGTGATGTCTTTCGGGGGAAGCCCCTTGAAAAACTCCACCGGCTGACCGGCCACTCGACCGGCGATGAAGCAGATATACTCCGAGGTCTGGTCCGGCAGCGGGGAGATGATGCCGCTTTTGAACAGGTACTTCTCGGCATCGATCATGTCCCTTGCGGTCAGATTTTCCAAACCGGCCAGATCGATTTCTGTGTAGGTCTGGTTTTCAAAAACATAGGGCTTGCTGAATTTGATCAGCGTGTCGCTCTCGGCGGCGGGGTTTTCCGGGGTTGCTGCGACGGTGGTTTTTTCTGTTGCGTTGCTCATAGTGCTTTCCTCCTATCAGGTGAGCTGGCGGGTTTTCGCCAGCATATCCACATTGTTGACCTTGAAAACGCCGTTGAGCTTGTCCAGCTCCAGGCGCTTTTGCCCGTCCATCTCGATCATGATGTAGGTCAGTTCGAGTGTGATGGAGCTGTCCATGCCCTCGCGCTGCTTCACCGTGCCGATGGCGATTTTCTTGCACCGGCCCCGAACCACCACACGCATCCCCATTTCGTCTGCGTCCTGGGTGGCCTTGACCGTGTACTGGATGCTGCCCCGGAGCATAAGCTCCACGGCGCTGGAGGGATTGATTCCGGCGAAGTAATCCTCGCAGATGCACCGGAAGGGGATTTCCAGTTCCATGCTGCCGTAATGACCGACCACGATGGCCTCGTACTCACCGAGGATTCCGTTTCCGGAGGTGGTGGCCGTAGTGGATTCAAAGTCAGGGATCGCCACTTCCCCGGTGGTGCCGCCCAGCCTGTTGCCGGTCAGGTAAAGGTTAAAGTCCCGAATTACTTCGGGGATTCCTGCGATTGCCATTTCTCATCAACCTCCTAATGCATCGCTCAGGGCGTTCGGGTCGAATTCCAGAATGTTCAGGATATCCTCTGCCGGGGGATAGGGGGTCAGGTACTGATGGAAGGTGATTTTTCCGTTCAGCAGGTCTGTCACCGGATTTTCGTCTGCGTTGTAGACGATTTCCGCCCTGGC
>CAJUFK010000168.1 GCA_910585535.1 uncultured Angelakisella sp.
AGGGGGTGTAATGGGAGTCAAAAATTACGATCTGGGAAAACCAGCTGTCCGGGGCGGCCCCGTGCCAATGGCGAACCCCTGCCGGGCATTCCACCACATCCCCCTTGCGGATGATCCGGGCGGGCTTTCCCTCCTCCTGGTAGTATCCCACGCCGCCGGTACCAATGATGACCATACCGCCGTGGCTGTGCCAACTGCTCCGTGAGCCGGGGGCAAAGACGATGTTGTTGGTGGCGGGGAAATTATAGGTGTCATCGTTCTGGATCATAGGGGCAAGGTAAGCGCTGCCGGTGAAACTGGCCCCCAGCTCCATCCCGATGGGGAAGGTCACTTCCGCTTGGGTGGTAAGAATGCCGGTTTCCCCGCTGGCAGTATAATCGTAGTCCGGGGCCAGAAGGGCCATCAATTCCCGATCGTGGCCATGGACCAGCTCGGAAACGGTATCCAGCAGCATGGTGGCCCCGCCGTCATAGGTGTAGGGCTCCCACTCCGGCAGGCCTTGGGCAGCAGGAACGCCGCTGCGGGCAAAGGTTACCCAGGCCTGGCTCATCTGTTGGGCCAGAGCGGTCTCCTCCGGTGTGCCGGACACATTGGCAAAAACATAGGGGATCTCCGCTCCATGGTAAGAGTTTCCATAGGTAAAAAGATAAGCGTAGACTGGTGCGCCGTTTTGTGCCGCCTTGTGGGTCATGATTTTGAGAAGGGGCAGGCGGATCACTGTGCTGTCCACCTGCTCTGCGGTCAATCCCTCTTTATTGGGATAGGCCGCTCGAACAGCAGCATCTAACTCTGTCGTGTGCTGAATGGGGTCGGCAGGAAGAAAGCCGCTCCATTCATTGAGATTACTGCCAATCAGCAGGGGGACATCCCGCCCCGCCTCGGCAAAAGAGGTCTCGGTAACCGGGTCAGTGGGCAGGAAGATACCATCCACCACCGGCTCCCAATCCATCGAATATCCTCCACCCAGAGCGGCAGGGATCTGAAGCTCCTCCCCCGTCTGCTGAAGAGCCTGGGCGGCTGCCTCTTCCAGCCTGTCTGTGGCAACAGTTTGCAATTCCTCCACATTCTCAGGGGAGATCTCCAGGATGGAGAGGAGGTTTTCTGCCAGCCTTGTGCTGGAAGCCTGGGTATTGAAGCGTACCCCCATCGTCTCGGTGGCGCCGCTCTGTACGATACCCTTATGGAACAATCCCTTGGCGGAGGGAGCGGTCATCAGCGTCAGCACCTTGGCCCCGCCGCCAGACTGTCCAAAGACGGTGACATTTTCCGGGTCGCCACCAAAGGCTTCGATGTTCTCCTGGACCCACTGGAGCGCCGCCACAATATCGGTGATTCCCACATTGGCGGAATCCTGATATTTTTCCCCATAGGCGGACAGGTCCAGATGGCCGAAGACATTGAGCCGGTGGTTGACTGCCACCACTACCACATCCCCGCTGCGGCTGAGCGCCTCTCCGTCATATCCCGCCTCGTTGCCGGAGCCGGAGGAAAAGCCGCCGCCATGGAGCCAGACCATCACGGGGCGCTTTTTCCCGTCCCGGATGCCCGGCGTCCAGAGGTTCAGATTCTGGCAGTTGTTGTCGGTGCCCTCCTGGCCGTCTCCTCCGCCCAGTCCGGGGATGGCGCCCTGGGGCGAGATGGGACCGTAGCTGTCCGCTTCCCGGACCCCTTCCCAAGGGTCTGCTGCGCTGGCAGGGACAAAGCGCTCCTTTGCCTGAGCATAGGGGATACCCAGATACCGGAGGATGCTGTCCGTATTGGTGCCGCGGACCAGTCCGGCGGTGGTTCGTACCACGCCATCTTCCAAAACCTCCTCCGGTGCGGAGGAGGAAGCGGGAGGTTCCGATTGAGAGCTTTGCTGGGAAGAGGGGGCCGGCTGCTGTCCGCAGGCGGTCAGGGACAGGATCATCGCTCCTGCCATCAGGACGGATAAAATTTGCTTTGTCCGTTTCATGTAGATGTTCCTTTCTGCTAGGATTTTTGGTGGGAAAGGATCCAGCGGAGGACTTTTTCATCGTCAAACACGACCGACCCGCCGCCGTGATAATTATAAATGCACAAGGCATTGAAATAGGCGTTGTCCGGTATCTCCGCCTGCAAAACCGCCGCGGTCTGCTCCTCTGTGTATCCGGCCTTTTGGTATGCCCCATATAGATTGTTGTAAGCGTCGCGGGCCTTCTGGGAGCCATAATATTCGTCGTTCTCCGCCATAAAGATATAAACCGCCACACCGTTTTCCGCCACCGGCGTGTAGTCCCCATCCCACTGGGAGCCGCCGTGGAGGTAGGCGGCATACAGGTCGGGCCGCATCGCCACCGCTCTGGACATGGTTTCCCCGCCCGCCGAATACCCGGCGGCGTAGACACGGCTTTTGTCCACCGCAAAATTCTCGATAAAATGCTCTGTCAGGCAAACAGCCTGCTTGGCGGAGGTCTCTCCCCAATCGGTAAGCTGGGCGGATACCACGATCATCTCTTCCGGGTACTCTGTCCAGGCGGTAAAACCGTTCCAGGTGAGGTTGCTGCCGGAGGAATCTTCCCCGAACCACATCCGGTCATAGCCGGGCATGGTCATTACGAGAGGGTATGCTTTTTGGCCGTCGTAGTTCTCCGGCAGGAAATAGCTGTAATGGATGGGGCTTTCCTCGCTGTCCAAAAGCTGCTCCCGGACAAGGCCGGTCTGCATGGCCGGCAGGTCGGTTTCTGCTGGAGCGGAGAAACTGCTTTCCCCGACAGAAACTTCCGATCCCGGTGAGAGGTTGCTCTCCGGCCGGACCTGGGAAGAGGATGCCATAGAGGGCGCGGCTTCGGCAGGAAGGCCGCTTGTACTTTCCGGCGCCCCGCACCCAGTCAGAAGCAACGCCAGCGCAAGAGCCGTTCCTTTTTCCTTCCAGCTCATTTGTATCCCAGCCCTTCTACCCACTGGGCAACATCGGCCTGTGCCGCCGCCACCGTTTGTTCGCTGACGGTAAATCCGTCCTCGACCACGGTGGCCCCCGGTTCTAATTCTTTAATGGTGCCAATGGTGCCGGAAAAGCGGCTGCCGTTGTGGACATTAAAGGGGACGATGGTCTTTCCGGAAAAATCGTACTCGTCAAAAAAGCTGTACAGCACCTGGGGCAGATCGTACCACCATGTGGGAAAGCCGACGAAGATCACATCGTATTGGTCTAAGTTTTCAATATGGCTGGTCAGCTCCGGGCGGGCATTGTCAGCCTGCTCCTGGGAGGCGTAGTTGATGAGTTCGCCGCCATCGGCAGGATAAACAACACAGGTCTGAATAGAGAACAGGTCGCCGCCGGTTTCTGCCTGGATCATATCCGCCACCGCCCGCAGACGGCCCACCGCTGTTCCGTTTATGGTGGTAAAGCTGGCGGAAGCGATAGCGTCCACCCCGCTGTTTTCCGCTGCCGTAAAGTAGGCGATAAGGATGTTGCTGCTGGAGCCGCCCTCTTCTCCCTCTGCGTCTTCCTCCCCTTTGGAGGACAGGGAGGGTTCTGTGGGCTCCGAAAATTCAGTGGAAGAAGAGGGCGTATCCGCAGCCGGAGAAGCGGCATCTGCCGCAGGAGACGGTGATTGGGATGAGGGAGCATTCCCGCCACAGGCGGCAAGGGAAAGGACGATTGCCGCAGCCATAAGCAAGAGAAGGAGCTTCTTCATGTTGTGCCTCACTTTCCGAAATGGGGGAACCGGGTTTATATCTTCCCGGCCCCCCTCATCACAAATTTTCTTAACCGGCAAGGTTTAAGCTGTTCACCCACTGGGTAACAGCGCTTTCATTCAGGTTTTCGCCAAAGCGTTCACCGGCAAGCCAGTTGGCGTTGGGAGCCATTCCCTTTAAGGTGTCGCCGCTGCTGCCGAAGGGGCTGGAGGTGGAGGTGCAGAAGGGGATCATGGTCTTGCCGGAAAGATCGGCGTTCTCCACAAAGTTCCAGACGATGCTGGGAGCCTCCCGCCACCACAGGGGGTAGCCCAGGAAAATCGTATCATAGCCGGAGAGGTCCGGAGTGCCGGCCAGGGCGGTGCGGTGACTGGGGTCATTGTGCTCCCGGTTGACCCGGCTGTTTTCATCGGTCCAGTTGAGGTCGGCGCTGGTATAAGGCTCCGCCGGGGTAAGCTCATAGGTGTCCGCTCCGACGGTTTTGGCGATCACTTCCGCCACCGCCTTGGTGTTGCCGCTGGCGGAGAAGTAGACCACCAGCGTTTTTCCGCTCTCGGGCTCCACGGGGGCTTCAGGGGCAGGCTCGCTGGAAGAAGCCGGGGCCGCTGTTTCCGGTTCGAGTTCGCTGCCGGAGGGCTGCTCCTCCGGTACAGGAGCAGGTTCGCTGCTGGCAGGAGCGGAAACCTGGATGGGCGCATAGGTCCCGTCGGCGCTGACATTGGCCCCGATCCAGTTTTCCACATGGTCTGCGATGACATCGTTGTTCAGGTCCTGGAACAGGAAGTGGTCGTTGCCGGTGATGCCCTCCTGGGGAAGATCAACGACGGTGCAGTTTCCGCCCTGGGCGTTATAGGCATCCCGGAAGGCGTAGCAGGCCTGGCGCATCATCTGCCACATTCCGGTTGCCTGGATGGCGGGATCGCCGTTGTCAATGTAATCGCCAAAGTAGATGGTGACGGGGATATTTTTGGAAAGCACCGCCGCAAAGTCAGGGCTGTCCGCTCCGGGGGCGCCGCCGGGCTCGATGGCGATGATAGCCGCGATATGATCGGTGTAATTTGCTGCTGTCCAGCCGGGACCGCCGCCCTGGGAATGGGTCACCAGGATGGAGTTTTTGCCGGTGCGGGTATAGACCTCGTCGATGGTGGCGGCGACAGCCTTGGAAACGGTTTCGTTGTCAAAATCCCCGCCCATGTCGCTGCTCATGCCGGTGTCCGGGGTCATCTGGCGGAAGAACTGGTCCACCGAGGCGTCGTCGTTGGGGAACTGGCTCCCCTCGTTGGCCACCGATTTCCCGTCCACCCAGCGCCCGATGCGGAACTGGGTGTACCACCGCTGATCCAGGGTCTTGGTACTGATGGTTCCCGCTACCGAAGTGCCGCCAGCCTCTCCCCGCCGGGGCTCGTCGATGAGGAAAACGCTGTGGCCTTTTTTGAGAAACAGATCGGACCAGCCCTCCCGGCCATCGGGGGTGGTCATCCATCCCATCCGGGACTGGCCGTAGCCGTGGAGGAACACCATAGGCAGGCCGGTTTCATCGGCAGGGATCTGATAAAAGACATTGGCGTGGTCCACATGAGCGGTCTGCCCGGCTCCGGTGTCCTCCCACTGGTTCTCCGGGTCAAAGGTTCCCTCCGAGGTGACGGTGATGCCCCCGGCGGAGAAAAGGCCCTGTTCCCGGATGCGGAGAACGCCGTCCTCCTCCGGCTGGGAAACCTCCGGTGCGGAGGAAGGCTGTGAGGAAGAAGATGGTTGGCTGGAGGATGAGGGTGCCGTCTGGCATCCTGCCAGCATGGAGAGGGCGGTGACGCCCGCTAATAGAGAAGTCAGAATTTTTTTTTATTCTTTTCATGGTGGCTCTCCTTTTGAAAGAATTAAATGTTACAGACACTCCCGGAAGATCTCATAGATCTCCTCATGGCTCAGTTTCCTGTAGCTGCCGGAGACGATGGCGCAGGAGTTGGCCACCGCCAGAAGGTCGGTGTTCTCCGGGGTGATGCCCAGCTCCTTCAGGGTGGCAGGCATCCCGATCTCCCGGATGAAGTCCGCCAGCGCCTCCACCCCGGCCCTTGCCAGCTCCTCCTGGGTCTTTCCCTCCGGGGAAACGCCCCAGACCCGGACAGCGAACCGGGCGAACTTCTCCGCCCCGGCTTCGCAGATACGGCGGTAATAGGCGGGGTGCAGCACCGCAAGCCCTTCACCGTGGTTG
>CAJUFK010000169.1 GCA_910585535.1 uncultured Angelakisella sp.
CAAACGCCCCATACCCTCTTATCCCTGCGGGGCTATTCGTAGTTCCCTGCGGGGGGAATACCCCCTCCGGCCCTTTGGGCCTACGGGGCCGCCGCCGGGCGGCGGGGGGATGGAACAAAGCCTCGTTCCTACCCTTCCGCATTTCAGGTTGACGACAGGCACAACCTCACACGGCCAACCGCCGTAGGCGGCTCTTAGGCCGTGGCTCCCCCTTTCAGGGGAGGCTCTGGCGTAGGCAGCAGGTGCTGGCAGCTATTCAACTCCAGGAGCCTTTGGAAGTTGAATAGTCCCATACTGATTCTCATAGTCGGAAATATATTTGGATAGAGCGTGTTCTATCTCCATATTGATTGACCGCCGCTCAACAAACGCTAAATACCGGATTTTTTCATAAATATCTTCCGGCAAACGTAACATCGTGGGGCGTTTTTCAGTCGCCATAATAAAATCCCTCCTGGTTTCAGAGTGATTTCATTATGCCTTATTTGAAAGAAAAAAACAAGATTTTATATTGACATCACTGAAAGCACGTGCTATACTTCAGATGACTTCGGTGATATTGTTTTGAAAATAGGGCGATGTAGAAGAGATTATGATAGCTGCCTCGGTAGCCGTCCCCTCTGTCGGGAGCTGTCGCCCGCAGGCGACTGAGAGGGCCTTCCCCCTGGCGATTTACAGAACTACTCCCCCAGCGGGCCAGCCCTCGGCCCAAACACAATCTCCTCCGGAAAGCCATCCCACAGATTGACCAACCGCATCCCTTCTTCGGCGAGAAAACGAAAACAGAAGGAAATTGCAGCGACATGATCGTTAATCCCGTAATCATAATAAAAAATGCCCATAGAGGAGTCCTGGAGCATAGGATAAAGGTTCCGGAGAGCGGTAACGGGGTTGTCGTCGGTTTGGAAATAGCCTACGCTGTCGGCCCGGCTGAAAATATTGGGAAAGCCTCTTTCCTCCGTCTGCTTGGCCAACGCCCGTAGTTTTTCGTCCTCGTAGACAATTAGGTGTACCTCCACTTCGGGATGCCCATGATCCCGGAAATCTTCTATCTGCTTGGCCGCCATAGCATCAAAGCCCAGGCTTCCGCTGGAGAAAAAATAGCGGTAGCCCAGCCGGTAGGCTTTTTCAATCGCCGCCATGATCTGTTTTTCCAGCTTCTTTTGTTCGGAACAGGTCATGAGCAAAATGGGGAGAGCATGACCGCAGAAAAAGCAAGTTTTTTTCGTGTTAGGATCCATGAAGATACACCTCCTAATAATATACAGTATGTTACAATAGTTAATACATTTTAATTATAAAATCAATTTGAAAAATAATATATAACATAAAAGCAAACCATGGTATCATATAGAAAACTGATAAATAATAAAGCCGCTTTTCTAACAAAAATTATGTTACAAATAAGATCATATTTATTCATAAAAAAAGAGAGTAAAATAATCACGTAGGGAGGTGGTGGTTTTGACACCAGACAAATTGATTTTTCGCTTAAAAGGCGACGATGAACACAAGGTATTTTCCGTTCGCATGAAAACAAATATTTGTGACGACCTGGATAGAATCGCAACCCAAACCAACCGCAGTAGAAACGATGTGCTTTGCACCCTGTTGGAGTACGCCCTGGATCACACCGTTGTGGAAGGGGTCGATCTTGAATCGTAACGAAAAAACATTTTTTGTCACGCTTTTCCACAAAATGCCTCCTTTGGTAAAATTTAGTTAAATTTTACCAAAGGAGGCATTTTTATGGCAGAATACGGCTATGTTCGAGTGTCCACCCGGGAGCAAAATGAGGCCCGGCAGCTGGCGGCGCTGCGAAAATGGGGGATCCGTAAACGGCGGATGGTCCTGGATAAGCAGAGCGGCAAGGATTTCCAGCGGCCGGGTTGGATGGGGCTGATGGAGCGGCTCCAGCCCGGGGATCTGGTGGTGGTGGAAAGCATCGACCGCCTGGGCCGCAGCTATGAGGAGATCCTGGAACAGTGGCGGACCATCACCCGGGATAAGGGGGCGGACCTCCTGATCCTGGATATGCCCATGCTGGATACCAGGGCCAAGGGGCAGGATTTGACAGGGAAGTTTATCTCGGATATGGTCCTTCAGCTGCTTTCCTATGTCGCCCAAACCGAACGGGAAAATATCCGCCGCCGCCAGGCCGAGGGCATCGCCGCCGCCAAGGCCCGGGGGGTGCAGTTCGGCCCGCCCCCTATGACCACCACCCCGGAGTTCGACGCAGCTGCCCAGGAGTACCGGGCGGGCCGCCTTTCGGTCCGCCAGGCCGCAGACCTGGCGGGGATGAAGCCCAGCACCTTCTATAAAAAAATCGGCATCCTCTTCCCCCAGTGGAAAAAGGAACACCTGGAGCGGCAGATCTAACCCCCCCGGGCGTCCTCAAAAACCAGGGCAAGATGGGCGGGGACCAGCCCCCGAAGACGGGCCTTGGAGGGGCCGGGGTCCTGGTATCCCTCCCCCAGCCCGGTGATCCGTACCGTCAGCCGCCGGGCCGGGAAGTCCTCCCGGACCTCCCCCTCCAGCCCCACTGCGGCCAGAAGCGCCGCCGCCCCCGGCTGCCCCCGCCCCTCCGTTCCCAGGGCCAAAAAGGCCAGCGCCCCCTTCCGCCTCGCCTCCAAAGACGCCTGGGGGCGGGGCGGAAGCGCCAATAGGCCCTCCCATTCCTCCAGCCGCTCTTGGGAGCAGGTGAGGGGCCACCAGTCCTCCCGGACCCGGTCGTTTAGCTCCAGCATGGTCTGGAAGCCGTACTGGTAGGCCCGCATCTCGTTGCGGACCATGGTCCAGCCCTCCAGGTCGTAAAACCCCAGGGCGGCCATGTCCCGGTACATCTGGCTTTTGGGAAAATCCAGGGCAGGATTGCGGCTCATGCCCTCACCTCCTTCTTCTGGACAGTGAGGTCCCCGGCCACCAGCAGCTGATCCTCTTTTGGGAAAAGATCGGCGGCAGGGGAGAGGACCGCGCAGTTTTTTACCCCCCGCTGGCTCATCACCACCTGGAAGATCCGGGCCACCGGCCAGCCATCCCCGATGGACAGGCCGCCCAGGGCCTTGCCCAGGGCCTGGACGCAGGCGTCGGATACCCCGTCCCCGTCCCAGCCCTCCTCCGGTTCGATCTGGACCTCCAGGTCCACCGGCAGCTCCTCCGCCTCCCGGACCAAAACGTCGATGCCCAGGTCCCGCTGCCCGGCAAACAGATCCCGAAGGCGGTTCAGCTGGATGCTGTCCAAGGGCCCGGCGTTGCCGTAAACCACCAGGTCCAGGGTCCCGGCCCCCCGGTGAACAGGGAGGACCTTGGCCCTGCCCACCCCCGGCTGGGCCAGCGCCTGGGCCTGGTACCAGCCGGGGCTTCCGGTCACCCAGGGATTCCGGCAGGCCTCCAAGATCCGCCCCCGGAGTTCTTCGTCGGTCTCCGGGTCGCTGCCCCCCTGGCAGGCGGTGAGATGGGTCACCCGGTTGATCCCCGGGGGCGGGGTGACCATAACGGTGATGCTTCCGCTTTGGAGGTTGTACCGGCTCCCCGGCTCCACCGCCTGGACGTTGGCAATGGCGCTGAGAAGGGTCCCCCCCATGGTGACGTCCTGGGTGGTGGCAAACAGCATGGCCTCCGGCCCCCCGGACTGTACCAGGGTCCCCGCCGGGATCAGGATCTGGTACCCCGCCGGGGTGTTCCGCTGAAAGGCCACCAGGCCGGAGGCCCTGGCCCCCTCCTTCCGGGTCAGCCCACGAAGGGCGGCGTGGCGTTCCAGGGCCTCCCCGGTGGCGGTGAGGAAAAAGGCCTGGCGGGCGGTTTCCTCCACCTCCTGGCAGTAGGTATCCAGCTGGGCCGCCAGCACCCGAAGCCGGATCATCACATCGCTGGCTTGGTCCGGGGCGCAGGCCACCAGGTTGATGTAGTAGCTGGTCATCTGTTCCAGCAGCTGGTCGTAATATTTCATCTCAAACCTCCGTTGTCATGGCGATGTCCTGACCGTTCCAGATAAAGCGGCAGTCCACCTGGGCACGGTCCGCCTCCGGGTCGTACCGGCAGCGGACCTCCGCCAGGCGCACCCCCGCCATAGGGGCCAGGGCCTCCTCGATGATCTCCCGGGCGGCGGCCTCCATCATCGCCCTGTCCCCCCGGGGCAGGCTGTACAGGCGGCTTCCCAGGTCGGGATCCAGGGCAAAGCTGCCCCGCCGGATGCAGAGCCGCAGGCGGATCCGCTGGGCAATCTCCTCCGCCCCGGTGATGGGGATGGCCCAGCCCTGGAGGGTCCGGGCGTAGTCCCGCTTGTCAAAATCCAGCTTCAGGTCCATTTTTTACCCCTCCTTGGGAAAGATCTGGCCGTTGACGGCCACCGTTCCGTCCGCCCCCAGGAGGATGCTTCCGCCCCCCTTGGAGGTCAGCCGGATGCTTCCGTCCTGCCCCAGGCGGATGGTCCCCCCTCCGGCGGAAAGCTCCGCCTCCCCCGGGGCCAGCCCCTGGCTCTCAAAGGAGACCCCGGCGCAAAGGTCCCCGTCCCCGGTGCGAAGGAGAAGGACCTCCTCCCCCTCCCGGGGACACCAGCGAAAGCCCCCGGGGCCCACCAAAGGCCGGTGGCGGTACTCCCGGTCGGCCACGGCGCCCCAATCCCCGCCTCCCAGGGAGTAGGACACCACCCCCAGGGCGGCGCCGCCCTCCGGGGCCTCGGGGAAAAGCAAACGGTCTAAGGTCATATCAAAACCACCCTTTCTGTTACGAGTAGGCCCGGCTGGTCAGGGTCAGCGTTGTGTACTCCCCCTGGGCGCTTTGGTCCCAGCGGCACCGCCACAGAGTCATAGCCCCCTGGCGGCCGATGCCCCCGGTGTCCATCTCCACGCAGTCCCCGGGCCAAAGGTCCGCCCACCCGGGGAGGACCGCCTCGGCCACGTGGACCCCCCGCTGGGCGGTGAGAAACTGCTGGTAGCCGTCGGCCAGGGGGACAGTGGCATATTCGGCGGCGGGGATGACAAACCGCCTCCGCCGGACCTGCCAGGGGTTGCCGAAGGGATTTTGGAGCTTCCGGCTGTAGTTCCCCTGGCGGTCCCGCAGGATCATCTCGGAAATCACCGAGGCCCGGCGGAGGGTATCCTCCACCCGAAGGTACCGAAGCCCGGCCTCCCCGGGACGGTTGGTGACCTTGGCGGCGACGGCGGAGGACCGCTCCTCCACCGCCACCCGGTCCCCCCGGGCGATAATGGGATACCGCCCGTAGGCCCGCATACAGAAGGCGCAGAAGACCTCCCATTCACAGAGCCCCTTGGAGACGGCGAAGATGCCGGCCTTGTGGTCCCGGGGGACCGAAAGCCGGGAGAAGCCGT
This sequence comes from uncultured Angelakisella sp., assembly GCA_910585535.1. Classification (GTDB taxonomy): domain Bacteria; phylum Bacillota; class Clostridia; order Oscillospirales; family Ruminococcaceae; genus Angelakisella. Next base: position 5,331 of record CAJUFK010000169.1, read on the forward strand.
AGGGGGCCAGATGCTGGCGGAAGATCTCCCGGGTGGTGACATTGTAATAGGTCCGGGGGAGGGCTTCGTTATCCAGAAGCAGGCCGCCCCGGCTCCTGGCCTGGATGGTAAAGGTGCGGCCCTTTTCATCCTCCCGGGTGACCTGCTGGTCGCAAAAGCCGGAGAAGATCTCCGCCCCGCCCCGAAGGAGCCGGGCCCCCACCCCGATGTCGGGGAGCAGCCCCTTGATAATGGGAAAGGAGGCGGAAAGGCTTTGGGCAGGGCTTTCCAGGCTCCGGACGACGCTTACCGAAATGGGCTGGCCAAGCCGGTACACTGCTCCGCTGGGGTAGGTGAGTTCCAGGGTGATAGATTTCATGGGTACCTCCGTTTTATTTCGGTTTCTTTGCTTGGGGCGGCGTTTTTTGGGCCGCCTGGCGGCGGCCTTTAGCGGGTCGGCGGGTTCCCTTCGGGACCCGCC
>CAJUFK010000170.1 GCA_910585535.1 uncultured Angelakisella sp.
GGATTTTACATTTCTCCGATAACCGATTTGACATTCGGGCGGTATGATTTGGGCGTAGTCCGAAATGAAAATCATGAAACGAGAAGGAGAAATGCAAAATGAAGTTTGGAAAGAAAATTCTGGCTCTCGGTCTTATGGGGGTACTTGCTCTTTCTGTGCTGACAGGCTGCGGAAGTACCGGCGGCACGGTATCCACGGATGGCTCCACCTCTATGGAAAAGGTGATCGGGGCGCTGAAGGAAACCTTTGAAAGCGAAAACAAGTCCATCTCCGTCACATACAACCCCACCGGCTCCGGCTCAGGAATTACGGCGGCGGCGGAGGGGCGCTGCGACATCGGTCTTTCCAGCCGTGACCTGAAGGATGAGGAGATCGCACAGGGACTTGAGGGCACTGTACTGGCCTACGACGGTATCGCCATTATCGTCAATCCGGAAAATCCTGTCGCCGATCTGGATGTGGAAACTATCGGCAAGATTTTCACCGGCGAGATCACAAACTGGAGCGATGTGGGCGGCGCTGACGCCGAGATCGTGCTCATTGGCAGAGAGGCCGGCAGCGGCACCCGAGATGGTTTTGAATCCATCACCGGCACAAAGGACAACTGCAAATACCGTCAGGAGCTGACCTCTACCGGAGACGTCATCACCACCGTGGCAGGCAATCCGGCGGCGGTTGGCTATGCCTCGCTCGCGTCGCTTAAGGACAGTGTGAAAGCGCTCACCGTGGGCGGCGTTACGCCCAGCGACGAAACCATCAAGGACGGCAGTTATCCTGTGCAGCGCAACTTTGTACTGGTGACAAAAAAAGACGAAACCCTCAGCCCTTCGGCGCAGAAGTTCTTCGACTACATCACTTCCGAAGAAGCGGCGGAGGTCATCAAAAATGCAGGCGCAGTGCCTGTGAAGTGATAAACCCATGAAGAACAGAAAAGCGGCTTTTGAAAAACTTGTCTACGGGATCTTCCTGCTGCTGGGGCTTGTGACGGTGGGCTGCGTGCTGCTCATCACCGTATATCTGGTGATCGCCGGACTGCCGGCGATTCGAGAGATAGGGCTTGTGCAGTTCCTATTCGGGAGGGTGTGGGCGTCCACTGCGGCAGAGCCATCCTATGGGATATTGCCCTTTATCCTCACCAGCGTTTACGGCACGGCCGGGGCGATTGTCATCGGCGTGCCCGTGGGCTTCCTGACAGCGGTGTACCTTGCAAAGCTGGCTCCGAAAGGGGTGAAATCTGCGGTGGGTACGGCGGTCAGCCTGCTGGCGGGCATCCCGTCGGTGGTGTACGGTCTGGTGGGTATGATCGTACTGGTTCCCGCCATAAGAGAAGCCTTCCGGCTGCCCGACGGGGCAAGCCTTTTTGCTGCCATCCTCGTGCTGGCGGTAATGATTTTGCCCTCCATCGTAAAGGTGTCAGTCACAGCACTGGAGGCCGTGCCAAAAGAATATGAAGATGCTTCCCTGTCTCTTGGTGCGACGCCGGTGGAAACCTATTTCAGAGTGTCTGTTCCAGCGGCAAAAAGCGGCATTGCCGCCGCCGTGGTGCTGGGCGTAGGCAGGGCCATTGGCGAGGCTATGGCGGTTATGATGGTCTGCGGGAATGTGGCGAATATGCCCTCTCTGTTCGGCAGCGTGCGCTTTCTTACAACGGCTGTGGCAACCGAGATGTCCTATTCCTCCGGTCTGCAACGGCAGGCGCTGTTTTCCATTGCTCTGGTGCTGTTCCTCTTTATCATGCTGATTAACGCCTGCCTCAACTTCTTTTTGAAGCGGGACAAGGAGGGAGCCAAATGAGCGGAAAGCGCAGGGCTTATAGTATCGTAATGAAGCTGCTGATGTGGCTTTCGGTGGGGCTGACAGGCGCATTGGTTCTCTTCCTGGTCGGCTTCATATTTGCGAAGGGACTTCCCAATATCACATGGGAGCTACTGACCGAGAGCCCCAGCTACCTGCAAAACAAAATTGGCATTCTGCCGGATATCGTGAACACGGTCTATCTTGTGCTTGCGACCCTTATTATCGTTCTGCCGCTGGGCGTGGGAGCGGCGGTCTATCTGACGGAATATGCCCATAACGGGCGCATTGTCAGCATGATCGAATATGCAGCCGAAACCCTTTCCGGCATTCCCTCTATCATATACGGCCTTGTGGGAATGCTGGCTTTTGCCAATAATTTCGGCAAATGTCTGCTTGCGGGCGCGCTGACGCTGGTCATTATGAATCTGCCCACCGTGATGCGCACGACACAGGAGAGCCTGAAAACAGTGCCCCAGAGCTATCGTGAGGGGGCGTTTGGTTTGGGAGCCGGAAAGTGGCGGGTCATCCGCACCGTAGTGCTTCCCGGCTGTGTAGACGGCGTTATCACCGGCTGTATCCTCACAGTGGGCAGGATCTTGGGTGAGTCGGCGGCACTGCTGTTTACGGCGGGCTTTGCCCATACCCTCGGCGGTGTTGTAAGCACACTTTTCAGCTCGGGGTGCAGCCTTACGGTGGCGCTGTATGTCTACGCCAAAGAGCAGGGAGAGTTTGAGGTGGCCTTTGCCATCGCTGCGGTTTTAATGATACTGACGCTACTCATCAACCTTGCGGCGGCGCTTGTGAGCAGATATTTTCAAAGGAGGCGAACAGCTTGAGTGCAGTGATCACAGTGAACGATTTATGCCTGTGGTACGGCAAGACCCAGGCACTGAAAAATATTGATATGCAGATCCCGGAAAAGAGCATCACCGCCTTGATCGGTCCCTCCGGCTGCGGGAAATCCACCTTCCTCAAAACCCTGAACCGTATGAACGACCTGATCCCCGAGGTGAGGATCACAGGCGAGGTGCTGTACCAAGAGCGCAATATTTTTGAAAAATCAGTAGATGTCAACGACCTTCGGAAGAACATTGGCATGGTATTTCAGAAGCCCAACCCCTTCCCCATGAGCGTTTACGACAATATCGCCTACGGTCCCCGTACCCACGGTATTCGCTCCAAGGCGATGCTGGATGAGATCGTGGAGCGGTCATTAAAAGGGGCGGCTATCTGGGATGAGGTGAAAGACAGGCTGAAGAAGTCTGCCCTGGGACTCTCCGGCGGGCAGCAGCAGAGGCTTTGCATCGCCCGTGCGCTGGCGGTGGAGCCGGAGGTACTGCTGATGGACGAGCCCACCTCCGCCCTCGACCCAATCTCTACCGGCAAAATAGAGGAGCTTGCTCTTGAGCTGAAAAAGCGCTATACTATCGTTATCGTGACCCACAATATGCAGCAGGCGGTCCGAATCTCTGACCAAACGGCGTTTTTCCTGCTGGGCGAGCTGGTAGAGATAGGCGAAACGGAAGCTTTATTCTCCCAGCCCCGGGACAAGCGCACAGAAGATTACATCACAGGGAGGTTCGGATAATGCGTTCAAGGTTTGATGAGCAGCTTGATCTGCTGAATAAAGAGATGATCACCATGGGCGCCCTGTGCGAAAACGCCATCGCCATGTCCGCCAAAGCTGTGGCGGAAGGCGACCTCGCCCTGACCGAGTCCATACCTGCGCTTGCAGAGCAGATCGGGCAGAAGGAAAGGGAGATCGAAAGCCTTTGCCTGAAACTGCTTTTACAGCAGCAGCCGGTGGCGAAGGATCTGCGCATCATCTCCTCCGCCCTGAAAATGGTCACGGATATGGAGCGCATCGGACATCAGTCTGCTGACATTGCCGAAATCGTCAGGATGGCAAACCTCAAGGTGGGCGGTGATACGGAAGAAGTCCGTAACATGGCGCTTGCTGTGATAAAGATGGTCAGCGAGAGCATTGACGCCTTTGTAAAAAAAGACGACGCTATGGCACAGGCGGTCATCGCCTATGACGATGTGGTGGATGACTGCTTTGACCGTGTCAAAAAGCTGCTGATTGGCCGCTTCAGCCAACCGGGAATCGACGGTGAGCAGACCATCGACCTTTTGATGGTCGCAAAATATTTTGAACGAATCGGGGATCACGCAGTCAACATTGCAAAATGGGTGGTGTTCTCCATTACCGGAAGCAAGGGGTGAAAAAGATGATTTTTTGTGTGGAGGACGACAGCGGAATTCGTGACCTGATGATATATACTCTGAACGCCGCCGGCTTTGAAGCTGTCGGCTTTGGGGATGACGCAGCGTTTTGGGAAGCCATGAAGCAGCAAAGACCGGAGCTTATCCTGCTGGATATTATGCTGCCCGGAGAGGACGGGATTTCCATTCTCAAAAGCTTGCGTTCCCAAATCGTGACAAAGGATATCCCCGTCATTATGGCCACTGCCAAGGGCACGGAATACGATAAAGTGACCGGACTTGACTTGGGCGCAGACGATTATCTTTCAAAGCCTTTCGGCATGATGGAAATGGTGTCAAGAGTCAAGGCGGTTTTGCGCCGCACCGCTCCGAGGGAAGAACGGGAGCCTCTGCGCATCGACGGACTGGAGCTTGACCCTGGGTCCTGCATTGTTCAGATCGACGGAGAGCGTGTGGAGCTTACATTGAAAGAATTTAAGCTGCTGTTCACCTTCATGGAAAACATCGGCAGGGTGTTCACCCGTGAGCATCTGCTGGAAACCGTTTGGGGGCTGGACTATATCGGCGAAACACGAACAGTGGATGTACATATCGGCACCCTGCGGACAAAGCTGGGGAAATACAGCAGCCTAATTGCAACGGTGCGGGGTATCGGCTACCGTATGGAGGATAAGCTATGACAAAACGGATTTTCCGCTCCATCTGCTTTGTCGCCATTGCGGTTTTCCTTGCCTCCTTAATTCTCATTATGGGCGTGCTGTACAGCTACTTTTCGGGGGTGCAGCAAAGGCAGCTTCAAATGCAGTTAGAGCTTGCCGCACAGGGAGTCACCAATGAAGAAACCGCCTATTTTAGCGACCTTACGGTGCGGGATTATCGTATTACATGGATCGACACAGACGGGACGGTGCTGTATGACAGCGATGCACTCAGTTCGGATATGGAGAACCATTTGGAGCGTGAGGAGATCAAAGAAGCCCTTGCCACAGGCTATGGGGAAAGTAAACGGTATTCCGCTACGCTGATGGATCGCTCTCTTTATGCGGCGCAACGTTTGGAGGACGGAACCGTCCTGCGTCTTTCCATTGCGCAAAGCTCCATTTTAACGCTGGTACTTGGTATGGCACAGCCGATAAGCATTGTCATAGTTCTGGCGGTTGTCCTGTCCGTTGTCCTCGCTGTCCGCCTTTCTAAAAGCATTGTGAAGCCTTTGAATGAAATTGATTTAAATCATCCTCTTTCAAACGAGGGCTATGACGAACTTGCACCTCTTCTTCGTCGGATCGACGGCCAGCAGAAACAATTGCGGGGACAAAAGACCCGGCTGGAACAGAAGCAGGCCGAGCTGGACACTATCATCGGCAGTATGAGCGAAGGTATGGTACTGCTGAATGAACGAGGAAAGATCGTCAGCATCAATCCCGCTGCCATGGCTCTGCTGGGCGCAAGCCAAAATTGTGTTGGTACGGATATGCTCACCGTCAGCAGGAATTTGGACCTGCATGACATTTTATCTCTGGCATTGCAGGGGCAGAGCGAAGTGCAGACCGTAGGCCTTGAAACCGGGCAATACCAAATCAGCGCCAGCCCAATTATGTCTGAAGGAAAAGTTGCCGGTGCTGCTCTTTGCTTTTTCGATGTGACCGAAAAGGAAAAGGCGGAGCAGATGCGCCGTGAGTTCACCTCCAATGTGTCCCATGAGCTGAAAACGCCCCTGCACTCCATTTCCGGCTATGCGGAGCTGCT
>CAJUFK010000171.1:0-1347 GCA_910585535.1 uncultured Angelakisella sp.
CGCATCGAAGTAACCACCAACACCAAAACTGAAACGGAGGTCCGCAACCGCAAGACCTACGAATACAGCGATGGGATCGGGCAGCTAACGATCCGCAAGCACGACCAGGATGGCCGGAGTTTGGATGGCGCGCTGTTTGACATTGATGTGGCGTTTACGGATGGCACCCACACCACCGTCCAGGGCTGGGAGGTGGACAACGGGGCGCGGCTCTTTACCTGGACGCATCCGCAAGATAATCACGACCCGGCCACTGTCACCGTCACCGAGGTGGAGCCGCCCAAGGGGTACGAGAAAGACCCCCGGCCCCAGACAGCGGTAGTCGCCCCCACCTACACCCGGGTCACCCATGTGGAGACCTGGACAGTGACCATTGTCACCGAGACCACCAGCAGCACCGTTATTGAGATCGAAACCGGGAATGTGGTGGCGGAAAGCGAATCCTCCTCTAGTGCGGAGACAGAAAGCGACCCCCAGGTGGAGGAGTTCACCGACTTTATCGAGGGGGACCGGGAGACTACCCTCACCTTCACCAACCGGCTTATCCCCTGTGATCTGCTTATCCGCAAGGTAGACGCCACCGACGGTCATGGCCTGGAAGGAGCTGTGTTCGAGCTGTACGAGGGCAGCGAGCGGGACAAGCAGAAGTTCCTGGGAGATTTCATCTCGGATGGCAACGGCCAGGTCACCGTCAACGGGCTGGAGAGCAACAGGTATTACACCATCGTTGAGAGCCAGCCCCCTTATGGCTACTTTTTGGACGAGGACAACGTACAGACAGTGCTGGTAAAGCCGGACGCCTTGGACCACAACCTCACCGTGGTTTTCCAGAATATGCCCAAGCCGAAGCTCCTGCTGACCAAAGTAGACGCCGATACCGGAGAGCGTCTGCCTGGGGCGGTGTTCCGGGTCTCCCGGCGCAGCTCTGCCGAATATGTGGATGTTACCACCGGCGAGGACGGGACCTATCTGCTGGAGAACCTGGAACAAGATTGGTACGAGATTTATGAGCTTCGCTCCCCCACCGGCTATACCACCGATGACACCCACTACGACATCGAGCTGATCCCCGGAAAGACCTCTGAACTGATTGTAAAGAACCGCAAGAAACCCACCCTCACCATTGAGAAGATCGACAGCATGACCCTTCAGCCGCTAGAGGGCGTTGTTTTTGATGTCGCTATCAAGGACGGGAAGTCGTTAGGGCAGTTTTCCACCAATGCAGAGGGAAAAATCGTCCTGGAGGACGCTGACCCCAACCAGATCTATCTGGTGCGGGAGGTTCGGGCGCTGCCTGGGTATCTGGGGGATGATACCGTTCATGAGTTTACGCTGAAAGAAGCGGAA
>CAJUFK010000171.1:1447-5675 GCA_910585535.1 uncultured Angelakisella sp.
GTGGAGTTTGTGAATAAGCCCCGCACCGGCCTTCAGATCCGCAAGGTGGACGATGTGACGGGCCAGCCTTTGGCCGGGGTTCAGTTTAAGGTCACTGAAATCTCCGGAGCCATCATTGGCACCTATACCACAGATGCCAGCGGCATCATCAACATCCCGGACCGGGAGGAAGGCTGGGTGCAGGTGACAGAAATCAAGCCCTTGGATGGCTACAAGCCTGACTCCGCACCCCGGAATGTGGAACTGGTTTCCGGCAAGCTGTCTATCTTGGAGTACCGTAACCAGCCTTACCCCACCCTCAAAATTGTCAAGCTGGACGCCGAAACCCGCCAACCCTTGGAGGGTGTAAAAATCCGGGTCTATGACCGGAACCACCGTGAGATCGGAACCTTTGTCACCAACCGGCTGGGACAGATCCTCCTTTCCGGTATGGATGGCGGGGAAACCCTGTATGTCCAGGAGGTGGAAGCCCTTCCCGGGTACGAGCTGGACGTGACCGTCCACGAGGTCACCCTGGCCTGGGGCCAGACCAGCACGGTCGAGATCCTCAATAAGCAGAAAGCCACCCTGCGTATGAAAAAAGTGGATGCGGAAACGAAAGCCCCCATTTACGGAGTCGTGTTCAACCTGTATGACAGCCGGAACAATCTCTTGGGGGAATACACCACCGACCAGAACGGCATTATCGAGTTCCCCCAGGAGCTGCCCGCCGGAAAATACAGACTCAAGGAGATCAAAGCGGAGGGCTATGTGGTGGACCCCACCATCCGAACCATTGAGGTGCGTTCTGGTGAAACCACTGAGGTCACCATCGAAAACCAGCCCATGAGAGGAAAGATTCAGATCATCAAAAAGGCGGCAGACGATAACCCCATTACCAAGGACAAGTCCGGGGCGCTGCTGGAAGGGGCAACCTTTGAAGTCTATGACAAAAGTCTGAATGTGGTGGACACCATCACCACTGACAGCAAGGGAGCTGCTACCACCAAGGCCCTGCCCCTGGGGACCTATGGCATCAAGGAAGTCACCGCCCCGGAGCATTACCTCCTGAACGACAAAGTCTTTTATGCCACCCTCAAGGTCCACGACGACCTGGTGCGCTTCGAGGTGTTGAACAAGAGCGAAGATGTAGATGTCTCGGTGGAGAAGCGCGGCAATCAGGAGGTGCTGGCCGGGGACATCATGTCCTACGATTTCAGCAGCATCCGCAACGATTCTAATATCCCGCTGGAGGAGTTTTACCTCCATGACCAGCTGCCTACCGACGCTGTCCGTCTGGGCAAGATCGTCACCGGCACCTGGAGCGAGCGGCTGACCTACGACATCACCTACCGTACCAACAAGAAGGACAGCTGCCGGACCCTGGCCTCTGGCCTATCCAGCAAGACCAGCCACACCCTGGACTGTGGCCGGGAGGCCCTGGGCCTCGCCGCCGGGGAGTATGTCACCGACATCCGGTTCGAGTTCGGGACCGTCCAGCCGGGATTTCACGAGGAAACGAAACCCACCATCTATGTGACCGCCCTGGCGAACCTGGGGAGCGGTTACCGCATCATCAACCGGGCAGATGTAGGCGGCAGGACCGGCGACGAGTGGATCACCGCTAAGGACAGCTGGATCACCGTGGTGTGGGGCCAACCCAAAGGCAAGCTGCCTAATACCGGTATCGGTATCTGAAAACAGAAGAAAAGAGCAGGTAAAGGGCGGGAGGAATCCCGCCCTTTGCTCTGCTCGGAAAGGAGTTTTGAATGCCTGCTGTAAGAAATATTCTCAATATTCAGGGGAGCAAGGCCCAGACCGCCGCCCTGCTGGACTTCATCGCAGACCGAAGGGCTGGCCGGGGCAGCATCGATTTTAGCCGGATCACCCCCATGCCGCCCTGGATCTACCGCCAGCCCACTGACCTGTCCCTGCTGGAGCGGTATGGGGAGGAAAACTGTGCCCGGGGCTGGTGTCTCACTCATTGGGGGACGCCCCAGAATGCCCTCCATCCGGAGAAAAGCGCCAGGGAGTACGATGGCGGAACCACTATTCGCTTTGACACCGAGGATCAGGAGGTGCGGGAGCTTATCTGTAAACTGTCCCTCATCTTCAAGGATCTGTATTTGGACTACCTTTGGGCCAGCAAAGATGTGGGCTCCAATGTTGGAGCGGCACAGTACCGGGACAGGGAAGCCATCATCGAGTATATCCCTACCCCTGGGACCAGAGCGGCGGTGGAAAAAGCCCTGGACATTCTGGGAGGCCGGGCCGCTGACTACGGCCTGGCTTTCGACCCCGCCGCCGGAAACTACGTATATAAGGGAGGAAACGGTCATGCTTGAGCGCCAGCTGATCCACCAGGGCGGCATCCCCATCGGATACTTTCAGGAGGATACCGCTGTTTTGGACTCCGACTTCTGGGCTGGGGAGGCGGTCCACAGCCTTGCCTACCGGGGGGCTAAGCTGCGCTTCGAGCCGGGGCTGGCTCAGAAGCTCCGAGAAGAGGAGGAAAAGAAGCCCCTCCCCCGGAAGGTACGGCTCCACCAGATAAAGCCCCAGGCCATGCCGGAAAAGAAGTTCATCCCTTACGCTTTGCTCTGCCAGCAGTTCGGGGGCATCTCTCCGGAGGACTATCAGGTGGTATTCGATGGTCAGCTGGATACCGATGACCTGAACCGGCTGTACGAGCTGTTCAACGCCTCGGTCCTCCCCAAAGGCTGCACCGGTCACCGGTTGTCTGTCTCTGATGTGGTGGAGCTGTACGATGATACCGGTTCAAAATGCTGGTATCTGGACGAAGAAGGCTTTGTGCCTGTTATGATGTAAGGGAGGCTGTCATGAAGATCAATATGAAAGTCTACTCTCTGGAGCAGGAGGGCAAGTGTCTGGCCCAGCTCTCCGCCACCCTGGATAATAGTTTTGCCATTCGGGGCTTGCGGCTTATGGAAGGAAAAAACGGGCTGTTCCTCAATTTCCCCAGCTACAAGGGGCGGAGCGGCTATGTGGACATCTGCTTCCCCATCACTACAGAGCTGCGCCAGCAGATGACCAGCACAGCGGTGGCCGCCTACTACCAGGCCCTGGAGCATCACCAGGAGCAGGCGGAGCGGCTGCGGGGGCAGCAAAAGGCACCGGTCCAGGAGACCGGGCCGGTGATGGAAATGGGCTGAAGGAGGAATAGAGAATGAAAAAGAAGATCTTAGCACTGGCTCTGGCGGCTGTCCTTATGGCTGCGATGGCGGTTACCGCCTTCGCAGCTGGAAATGGGAACGTGGCGGGAGTCATTGAGCAAACCTGGAAAAGCGCCGCCCAGCAGATCAAGACGGTGGTCAATTCGGTGCTGTTTCCGGCCCTGGATATGATCTTGGTGATCCTCCTGTTTGTCAAGATCGGCGGACTGTACTTGGATTACCGCAAACACGGCCAGATCGAGTGGACTCCCGCCGCCATCCTCTTTGCAGGACTCATTTTCTCCATTACCGCCCCGCAGTACATTTGGTCTATTTTGGGGATCTGACGATACAAAAGGGGCGGTATCCGTTTTGGGATACCACCCCTCGAAGCACCTTTGTCATGCTTCCCCGGGAAGAACATCCAGCAGGATCTGGAAGATCTGTTTGCTGCTTTCGGGGTCGCGCCAGGTCAGCTGGAAAAGCAGGTCATCGGCAAACCCCTGGATAAAGGCAGACAGGACCGGCGTAAGCTGGAATCTCCGCAGCAGCCGCTGGTTGAGTTCTTCCAGCAGGGATTCCTCCACGTAGCCGCTGATCCTCTCATAGAGTTCGTTCAGGGAAACGATGTCTCCCGAGCCGATCCGGACCGTTTCCTGTTTCGCCATAAATTCGGAAAGAACATATTTCAGCAGTTCCTCCTCCGCCAATCCCATGAGCAGGTACATTCTGGTCCGGCTTTCTTGGTAAGCGTGGATCTCCGGGTGCTGCTCATAGATCTTTTGTACCCAGTCGCAGAGAGGGTGCGGCATTTTCGGCTCTCTGCCGTTTACGATGTTGGACAGCAGGGTCAGCTGGAGCTGATAGGCAGCCTGAGTACCTATTTCCGCAGTTTCAGATGTGATGCCAATGTTTAGTCCCTGGAGGACAAGATCCAGGTAGCTGTCCAGCAGGTAGCCCTTTGGGCCAAGCCGCAAGCGGATCTGTTTTGCCAAGAGGAGAATGGATGACAAAGAATCACCTGTTCCCGTTTTTCCATCTCCATAAAAAGTATCCATATTCTGAAAAATATTCAT
>CAJUFK010000172.1 GCA_910585535.1 uncultured Angelakisella sp.
AAAGGTATCGGCGTTGAAGCTCCCGCCATCGATGAGGCCGGCATCGACCATGGCCATTGTAAAAATTCAAATTTGTTATTTTGTCTAAAAATTTTTATATCCTTGCAAGTTTTTTGTTGTCTTGCTTCATGTTGCTCGCTGATCGAACAACAAAAATTTGTCCATGCTGTGTTTCCTCTGATTATGTGTAGGTTTTGATGATCTCCTCCGCGATGTCACGCTTTGGCACACATCGGTCCATGGCCTGTTTTTCGATGTAACGGTGGGCCTGTGGCTCCGACATTTTCAACTCCGAGATCAGGAGCCACTTGGCCCGGTTGACAAGGCGTATCTCCTTCATCTTTTCCTCTACCGAAAGGGTCCTTTGCTCCAGCCTGCACAGGCGTTCTCCCGCGCTCTCCATCCATTCCAGCGCGGCGGTGAGGATCGACAGAGATACCGGCTTCTGGAGGGTGAACACCCCATGTTCCACCACCTTGTCGAAGATGTCCTCATAGTCCTCCCCTCGGATAAGGAGCAGCGTCACCGTTCGGTGAGAACTGGCGGTATCGATGGCCAGCCGCACCCCGGCATCGTCAGGCAACGGGGAATTGATGATGACATGGTCAAAGCTCCTTTCGCTCCAGGCCCGCTTGGCCTCGCTGACGCTGGAAACCACCCGCACCGGGTGACGGCGCGGCCCGGTAAGAAGGGTCGAAAGGACGGCGTTCGTCTTCTCTGCCGATGACACTACAAGGACGCTGTAGCTTCGCTCCTTCAGGCTCATGACAGATTCCTTCCGCCGCAGTATGCAGCCAAAATTTCCGGGGGGATGTTCGCTTTGATGAAATCACTGGCGACGGCAATGGCAGATGCCTCGGCGAGGCTCTCCGGCAGCTTTTCAAGACGGGAAAGGAGACCTTGCCCCGCTGTGTAAAGATTGAAATCGGCAGCCTCCGGCAAAGGCAGTTTGTTTTGGATGCCGTGCAAACCCGCGCAGATCATCAGGACAAAGGCCAAATATGGATTTGCCCCGGGGTCGGGAGAGCGCAGCTCCATCCGGCGGTACTCCCCCACGGCGGCGGGAATGCGCACCAGCTGGGAGCGGTTCTCGGCGGACCAGGACACATATTTGGGGGCCTTTTGATTCCCCAATCTTTGGTAGGAGTTCTCGAAAGGGTCGAGGAAAACCGTCATCGCCCGGATATTTGCCAGCACCCCGGCGATCATATGGGAAAAGGCTGCTTTCTCAAAGGGGTCCAGCGACAGATTGATATGGAACCCGTTCCCCGGCGCGTCCGCAAGGGGCCTTGGGGAAAAGTCGGCAAAAAATCCGTTTCGGTGGGCTGCTGTCCTCACCACCCGCTGGAGGGTCTGGGCGTTGTCCGCCGCCGATAGAGGGTCGGAAAACCGCAGGTCGATCTCGTTCTGGCCCGGCCCCTCCTCATGGTGGGAGCTTTCAGTGCGGATGCCCATCTTCTCCAGGGTCAAACACACCTCCCGCCGGACATTCTCACCGTGGTCCTCCGGAGCGATGTCCATATATCCCGCCTCGTCACAGGGGATCATTGTAGACTTGCTGTTCTCGCCCAGAAGGAACAGGTAAAACTCCTGCTCCGCGCTGAAGGTGAAGCTGTATCCGGCCTTTTTCGCCGTATCCACCGCCCGCTTCAAGAGACTTCGGGTATCCCCTGGGGCGGGCATCCCGTTCGGGTGGGTGACAGCCGAAAACATCTGCACCACCCGCCCATGCTCCGGCCGCCAGGGCAGGGGCATGAGGGTATCCGGTTCCGGATGCAGAAACAGGTCGCTCTTTGCCTCGTCCCCGAACCCAGCCACGGCAGAGCCGTCAAAGGCGATGCCGTACTCAAAGGCCCTGGGCAGCTCGTCCGGCATGATGGAGATGTTTTTCTGCTTCCCAAACACATCACAGAAAGCGAGACGGATAAACTTTACGTCCTCCTCCCTGGCGTACTGGATGACCTCGTCCTTTGTATACTTCACGATTTCCTCCTTTTGAGCCAATTTAGAATATGCTGGCCCACCTTCTGAACGGGCTTTTCCCGCCCATCCAGCACACCCGGACATCCTAAAACAGGCTCGGTTCTAATTGGCCACATACATCTGCCGATAGGGATCCTTGCTGTCCGGCGTTACCACAGTGAAGGGCGCGGACAGAATCTCATCAATGTCACAGCAAAAGAGCCGGCAAAATTCCGAAAGGTATCCGTCAATCTCCCGCAGTTCCTCCAGCCCTGCCGGTCTTGCCGTCACCTGTGGGGGAAACACCACATCCACGCATTGGGAGCGAAGAAACATCTTGCCGCCGTGCATCCCGGTGCCGGGAAAGTTCCCGACGATCTTCCCCTTCGGGTTTTCCAGGTTCAGCACGATGATGACCCCGCCAGCCTGGTATTCCCCCAGAAAGCTCCCGGCTCTTCCGCCGATGACCATTACCGGGATTTTTTCTTTGTACGCTTTCATGTGGATACCAGCGCGGTATCCGGCGTTGCCTTTTACAAAAATCTCTCCACCACGCATGGCGTACCCCGCCGCGTCACCGATATTGCCGTGGATGACGATCTTTCCGGCGTTCATGGTATCTCCTACTGCGTCCTGAGCATTGGCCCGGACGGTGACCGTCCCGCCGTTCAAGTACGCGCCCAGGGCGTTGCCGGGGACGCCGTAGATATCCAGGGTCTTATCCGTCATCCCGGCAGCGATGAACCGCTGCCCACAGCATCCGTCAACGGTACACGGTTCCAATATCTCACGGATAGTGTCATTAAGGGCCTTGTGATCCAGCCCTTCCGCATGGATCGTCACCATATCATCAACTCACTCCCCTGCATGGGAAATCCCAAGAATTTCCAGTTCCTTCCAACCCAGCCCCACGCCCCGGAGCATGAGCCGGTTCCCTTGTAACGCCTCGATGGAGTTGATGCCCATGCCGCCCATCAGTTCCATGATCTCGCGCCGCCAAGCGGTCATTAGGTTCACCAGCCGTTGGGTCCCGATCTCCGGGTCGAGACGCTTGACCAAGTCGGGCCGCTGGGTGGCGATGCCCCAGTTGCATTTCCCGGTCTGGCAGGTGCGGCAGAGGTGACAGCCCAGGGCCAGGAGGGCCGCGGTGCCGATATAGCAGGCGTCCGCGCCCAGGGCGACCGCCTTGACCACATCCGCCGCGCTGCGGATGGAGCCGCCCGCCACCAGGGAAACATCGTTTCGGATGCCCTCGTCCCTCAACCGCTGATCCACAGCAGATAGGGCCAGTTCAATGGGGATGCCCACATTGTCCCGGATGCGGGTAGGGGCCGCGCCGGTACCGCCCCGGAAGCCGTCGATGGCGATGATGTCTGCGCCGCTGCGGGCGATGCCGCTGGCGATGGCGGCGATGTTGTGGACGGCGGCCACCTTGACGATAACCGGCTTTTTGTATTCAGTGGCCTCCTTGAGGGAATAGACCAGCTGCCGTAGATCCTCGATGGAATAGATGTCGTGGTGCGGTGCGGGAGAGATGGCGTCGGAACCTTCCGGGATCATCCGGGTGCGGGAAACATCGCCAACGATCTTCGCTCCGGGAAGATGCCCGCCAATGCCCGGTTTCGCCCCCTGGCCCATCTTGATCTCGATGGCGGCTCCCGCTGTGAGATAATCCGCATGGACACCAAACCGCCCGCTGGCCACCTGGACGATGGTATTGGGGCCGTAGCGGTAGAAGTCTTCGTGCAGTCCGCCTTCGCCGGTGTTGTAGAGGATGCCCAGCTGGGTTGCTGCCCTGGCCAAAGAAGCGTGGGTGTTGTAGCTGACGGAGCCATAGCTCATGGCGGAGAACATTACCGGCATAGAAAGTTGTATCTGGGGCGGAAGGTCGCAGACGATCTTTCCACCCTTGTCCCTGGTGATTTTCCGCGGTCTCTTTCCCAGAGACACCCGCGTCTCCATTGGCTCCCGCAGAGGGTCGATGGAGGGGTTGGTGACCTGGGAGGCGTTGATCAGTATCTTGTCCCAGTAAATGGGAAACGGCTTGGGGTTCCCCATAGAGGAGAGCAGCACCCCGCCGCTCCCGGCCTGTTTATAGATCTCCTTGATGGCATCGCTCTGCCAGTTGGCGTTTTCCCGGAAGGCGCAGTCGCTTTTCACGATTTTTAACGCCCTGGTGGGACAGAGGGAGACGCACCGCTGGCAATCAACGCATTTGGTCTCGTCGCTGATCATCGCGTCCCGCTCCGGAGAAAAGGAATGCACTTCGTTGGCACATTGCCTTTCGCAGACACGGCAGGCGATGCAGCGGCTTTCGTTTCGGACCACCTCAAATTCCGGGTAGATGAAATCCACGCCCATCAGAATGCACCCTCCTTCACCCGCACGATCACCGGCTCCCCGCCGGGCGGGGCCCATATGCTTTCGGCCTCCGGCTCCATAGCCTGGATGGCCGCTTCCTCGCTGGCGATAAACACCCTGTTTTCCTTTTCCCCTGCCACCATAGAACGGAGTTTCAGGCGGTCGTTCAGGGCCATCAGCCCGCCGGTAAAGCCCAGGACGATGGAAAACGGCCCGGTGACCAGGAGATTTGGAAACACTGTTCGAAGGTATGTGTGCCGTCGGCGGTCCTCCTCGTTTTTCTCCCGCTGAATGGTGCTCCAGAAGGGCGCAGCGACGACGCTGGCCGCCTCGGAGAGGGTCAGCCCCTGCACCCGCACAAGATAGTCCATGATATAGGTGATGACCTCAGTATCGGTTTGCAGGGTGCATTTGTAGCCGAACATCTCGATGAAGCGGCGGTTGGCATTGTAAGATGATATCTCACCGTTGTGGACCACCGAGCGATCCAGCAGGGTAAACGGATGCGCGCCGCCCCACCAGCCGGGGGTATTGGTGGGGTACCGCCCGTGGGCGGTCCAGGAGTAGCCCTGATATTCCTCCAGTCGGTAAAAGACAGCTACATCCTCCGGGAAGCCCACCGCCTTAAAGGTACCCATGTTCTTCCCGCTGGAGAATACATAGGCACCATCCGTTTCAGTATTGATTTTCATGACGGCTCGGACCACAAATTCTTCCTCATCCAACTGTAAATTCCGAAGCATGGAGCGGAGGGGAGAAACAAAGTATCTCCAAATAATTGGCTCATCGGTAATGGCCGGTATCTTCCTGGTGGGGATGACCTCGGCGTGGGCGATCTCAAAATATTCTTTCAGAAATGCCTCGCAGGTCTTTCTTGTGTCTCTGCTGTCAAAGAACAAATGCAGGGCGTAAAACTCCCGGAAATCCGGGTAGATGCCGTACCCCGCGAAGCCGCCGCCCAAACCGTTGCTGCGGTTGTGCATCGGCTTCATGGCGTTGGCGATGGTTTTGCCGCTCATCCGTTCCCCGTCCCGGTCGATCACCGCCGCGATGGCGCACCCGGAGGGGATGCGTACCTGACCTTCCTTTTTCACTCGCTTCCAGTCCTTTCCCAAAAAGAAAAGGACGCCCATTTCCGCACGGTTCCCCACACGAAAATGAACGCCATTGCTCATTTGCAAGTATTATATCCG
>CAJUFK010000173.1 GCA_910585535.1 uncultured Angelakisella sp.
CCCGCCGCCGGGCAGGTGGCCCAGTGCGGTATGTACCCGATGCCGGTGGCCCTGTCTGGGCTACCGTCCAGCTCACAGGCAATCACCTCCCCATTGGGGGTGACGATCCGGCGCTTGCCGCCAGCTGTCTGCCAGTAGGTCACCGGCTCTGGATCGCAGGGCATCGCTTTCCCGGTGGCCGTCTTGATCCAGATGATTTCCTTGCCGCATCCTCTGCATTTCGCCATGGTGCATCATTCCTTTCTGCAGGTGTTTTTTACCTGTCCGCACTACTGTTTTCAAAAATAGTAGTGCGGGGGAAAATCCTTGATTTATCGGGGTTTACCGGCTGCTTTGTCACCGCACTCCTAATTCTGAAAAACTAACCTCGTTTTTGAGTTTTTCGCAATTCTGCACGATCTGAATGTTGAAATGCAAAATTGCAATAAACCGATGTAATAGGTGTTTTTAGGAGTAATAGGAGTTAGGAAAGCCTACAAATCCGCATGGCTGCTTGATTTTTCGCCGCACTCCTAACCTAACTACTAACTGCACTCCTGTTTTCAGTAGTGCGGCACTGTTCATTAAAATGGCAAATCTCCGCATTCGTCATCGCTCATCTCACGAAATTGCTCTTGCTGGTATTCATAGCCTTTGGCTGCTGGCGGGTATTGGCCAGTATCCTCCATCTCATCTGCATCATCTATGGGGTCTTTTTGCTCAGAGATTTGTCCGATTCTAAATTCAACAAATCGGGCATTCCGATTGTCAAACCACTTCAAAACAGAATATTGCTTTTTCCCTGTGCGCTTGTCCACATCCACGGCGATGAGGCCCCGCTCTGCCAAATACTTCATGGTTTTCCGGGGGCTGTATCCCGCTTTGCTCAGGGCTTGATTCAGCATTGACGGGAAGATGTAGGCGGTGTTTCCAGTGTCGCTGGTAAAGCCGAGGCAGGTGCCGACCGCATTGGGGCCGAAATATGCCTTGTTTGACAGCACCCAGTCCACGATGAATTGGGTGGCGTTCTCATTGACATCCATGGTGTTGCTCTCCACCTGGTTGAGCAGAATGTCAGCCGCCATCTGCTGGGCCATGGCCCACGAGGTGGCCTCGCCGCCCCTGAAGAACCACCTGTCTATCATGGAATCGGCCAGCGCCACCGCCGAGATCCCGGCAATGTGGGAGCCGTTTTTTCCCTCGCTTATGTCCCGGACATAGGCCAGCATTCGCTCGTAATCCTCCACAATCTGGCGCTCATCCATGGCCAGTATCTTCTCGATGAAGGCGGGACCGGCCCAGCCGCAGTCCAGCACGGCCTGTTGATGCATGAGCGAGGCATCGGTTTCGTTGTCGAACGGTCCGCCGTAAATTTCGAGGACACGGGTGCTGACGCCGGTCTGCGTGGTTTCAGTGCTGAGGGGTTCTTCGCCGGTGGCCAGCGCTACTGTCCGCCATTGGTACAAGGTCTGAAGGCCCCCGGTCTTGCTGCCTCTGATTTTGCCGGTACCGCTGGAAATCATGTAGACGATCTTCTCCAGCGCCCCCTGCTGTGTCCCTGCCAGCTGCCGCTCATCAATGCCGAGGGGCAGGTCGCAGTAGAACGAGGCCATCCGTTCGAGGCCGACTTGGGTGGCGTTGAAGCTGGCCATGAGCCGCTCCGGGTCCCCCCAGGCCGAGAGCGCCGCTTTGAGGGCGGCGGTCTTGCCGCCCTTGGAACCGCCCCAGTTGTACACAAAGAATATCCTCTGCTTCAAAATCCGCAGAAGTGGGGCGGCAAAGGAAGCGGCCAGAATAAACCGGAATTTGTTCCTTGCTCGGTGCGGGGCCATCCGCTCGATCCAGCGCTCGAAGCTGCCGTTTTGGCAGTATGCCGCCGCCATGCCTCTTTGAGACGGGTCGATGTCCAGCGTGATCCCTTTGTCATGGCCGGGAAGGAACCGCCGCCCCGGCTGCCAGCCGAAGGTGGAGGTTGCATCGTTCATGGGTATCAGGTCGATGTTTTCCGCCTCCAAGGCTCCGAGAAACTTCACCACCTGTTTGGCGTTTTCGCTGGTGATCGTGCAGCCAAGGTCTGACAGGTCGGTGATTTTCCTGCTGGAGAAAATGGTGGAGCGGGGGAAGATGGCCGTGTGCCATTTATCATCCCGCTTGAAGGCGATCTCCATCTTCTCATCGCCGGTTTCGAGGCTTTTGAGGCGCTTGGTCAGGATGATGGGTGTCCGGCAGACGGAAACGGGGCGCAGGGTCTTTTGGTCAATGATGCTGATTCCCTTGTCCGAGTAGATGAAGCCCTCCGGCTGCCGCAGGGTGATGGGCGCTCCGGCTATGGCCTCCGGGATCACATACTCATCGAGGCTGATTCTTTCCGCCCCATCCAGAGCCTGACGGATCAGCCTTGCGCCGTTGTCCCGTCCGTTTTTGATGTAGATGTCAGACGGGTCTTTTTCGCCCAGCGCCTTGCAGTCCCAGCGGTAAACCTCCCCGGTGAATCCTCCATCGTGAAGGCAGCGGAACAGCTTGTCCGTGAAGGTCTGGCCCCCGGTGTCCGGCTCCTGGTGGATGTAAAGCCGCAGCCCCTTGAAATACTCGGTCTGGTCCGTTTTGAACAAGGTGGCACCCGCTATGCCGATGGCGGGGATTCCCATGTGCCAGAGGCTTTGGGTGTCGCTCTCGCCCTCGACCAGAACGCAGTAACCGGGCTTTTGAAATTCCGGGAGCCGCCACACGCCATATGGGAAAATCTTCCCCTTGGAGCCATAGCCCCAGCGGAAGTCCTTCTTCCCGTAGCGTTTCCTGTTCAGGACTACCTGCCCGTTTGTCCCAAGGTAGGGGATTTTAAGGTATGGGATTCCGTTGTTGTCCTTCTCTGTAGACAGGCGGCAGGTGTCCCTCAAAAATTCCAATGGGAGCTTTTTATCCACGCTATACTGTTCCAGAGTGTACGGTGAAGCCTCCCGCCCGATGGGAACGCTTTCTCTTTTGGCGGGTTTTGGCCTCTCGCGGCTCACGCCATACTTCTCCAGAATTTCCTTGTAGGCCTTGGTGGTATCATCACCGTATCCATGAATCTTCGCCCAGAAGGATATGAAGTTTCCACCCTCATCCTCTGCAAAGCAATGCCATTTCCCCGTTTTCAGATCCACCGAAAAGCTGTTGTTCCTGTCATCGTGGAAGGGGCAGAGGCCGATCAGGTTGTCACCTGTGATTTTGTATTTTGCAACGGCAGCGGTGTACTCCGCCCTATAATCTACGATCCTGTCGAGGTCTACGCTGTCCCATACCGCCATGTTTCACCACCGCCATTCCATTCTGTATATTTGGGCGGATGCCGCCCGAAAGCAGCACCCGCCTCGCTGGGGGTTCCTGAAGTTTTACGCAAAGGGGAGATCGTCATCGCTGGGAGGGGGCGCTTCCTCAAATGCGGCCTCATCTGCATCCGGATAGATGTCCGGCGCTTTGCTCCGATCCGGGGCGGCAGTGTAATCATCCAGCGTGATGGCCAGACTCTGGTACTGCTGCTTGATCTGGCCCCGAAGCTGCACCACCTGGGCGGCAATGGCAGGGGGCAGAAGGCCGCTCTTTTTCACCAGCACCTTGCTGTACGGGGTGCCGGTGCTGTTCTTGGTCTTTTCCAGTGTGAAGGACACGATCATGCCGGTGTAGGGGGTGCCGCTGGCCAGAATCTTCGCCAGCTGCTTATTGATGTCCTTGATGGAGGTGGGCGGGACCGTCAGCAGGTAAAGGTTCGGATCGCCGTCCATCATCATGTAAATCCGGCGCATATTCTTGCAAGCCTTTCCCTTTTTGGGGTTGCCGTTTTCGTCCACGCCGGTCCCATACTGGTTATAGGGGCAGGTTTCACAGGCTGTCACCTCGCCGGTGCTGGGGTTGAATCCCATCTTGCCGTCCATGCTGGAGCAGACAGGAATCTTGGCGGCATCGTCCCCGCTTCCATAGGCACCGGGCCAGTAAGCGCTCACCCGGTGGGTGAACACGATCACGGCATCAATCTGCTTCATGGGTTCGGCATCGTTCTCATCCTCCCCCTGCACCTCGAAGGCAAGCCCCCCGCCGCTGGGGACCTTGATCTGGCGGCAGGTGATCCCGCTTTCCGGGTCGAGGTCGGACAACTCATCCTGAAGCTCTGCCATCAGTTCCGGGTCGATGCCCTCATAGCGGTTGACGATCTGGAAACTGTCAACGACAGCGAGGGCGGTGGTCTTTTTTGTGGTGGCCATAGTCAGTTATCCTCCGTTTCTGTTTCTTCTATGGAATCCGCATCAGCGGATTCGGCTTCCTGAAATTCTCCCTCTGCCAGAGCTGCTTCCAGCGGCGAGAGAATATCCTCTGCAGTCAATTCTGCGGTGTAGAGATTGTCGAGGGTGCGCCGCATTTCGGCGGCGGCGTTGATCAAGATTTGGGCTGCCGCGGTGGCGCTGTTCACGATGGAGCTTGTGGCATCCACGGCATTGAAATTGGGATCGGCAAGGGTGCCGAGAAGCCGGTCAGTGTCGCTCTTGATGGCCTTGACCGCAGCATTGATCTTCACCAGCTGTTCAGCGGCGATGCCATAGGCTTCATGCCGGTTGCGGACAAAAGGCGGAGCGGTTTGGGCTTCCCGTGCGACCTGCTGGTGGTGTTTCTGGATCATCTCCAGGACGGTCTGGATGGAATCCTTTGCCACCGCCTCGATGGCGGCATCCAGTGCCGTGCGGGTGTCGAGTTCCATCTGTTCGTATTCTTCTCGCATGGGTCAGGCTCCTTTCGGCTTCTTCACCGCCGCCCTCCGGCAGCCGATGTCGTTAAACTCATAGGTGCGGATCACTGCCGCCAGTTCCTCGGACAGTTCGCCGTGTTCCTCCACATAGGCGGTTATGGCGGACTGGAGGGTTTTGGCGTTCACCGTTTCCTTGATAATGCCGCCCAGCCCCTCTCCCCGGAGGGCGCTGAGGTAGTCATCGTAATCGAGGCCGGATTCAGCCAGTTCTGCATCCCCCTTTTTGGTGTAGGAGGTTTTAGGGAGCAGGCTGAAGCTGTGGCCGGCGTGGACAAATTTCGGGGTGTCATCGTCCACCATCTGCTGGGCCATCTCTTTCTTCAGGGCCTCGATGGCGGCGTTGTTCTCTTTGGTCTGGGCTTCGAGCGCATCCTTGGTGGCCCGGAGTTCCAGGAGCCGCTGGCCCATCTCTGTCAGTGTCATGCTGTTCATCCTTTCCTTTGTATCTGTTCCATGCTGAAAAGGAACATCACCTCAAACCAAAGCCCTTGGTAGGATTTCCTTCCCCGCATTATCGGTACGACCTTTGCCATTTCGGCGGCGATGTTGCGATCACATCCATGGCTCATGAGGAGTTTGATGAATCGCTTCTTGTTGGCGCAGCGCCATGCTTTCGGAAGGGCGATGTTCATGGACACAGCCATTGGAGCGACAG
>CAJUFK010000174.1 GCA_910585535.1 uncultured Angelakisella sp.
GCAGTATGGCGGGAAAAAGACCGGCCAGACGGTGTGCAGCGGTTGTGAATACAGGTTCTAAAAGACCGGAGCGGCTTCCAAAGGGCCGCCCCGGTCTTTTTAGGCTTCGTCCTCAACGTATTCCAGAATATCCCCGGGCTGGCACTTCAGGACCTTACAGATTGCGTCCAAGGTGCTGAACCGCACCGCTTTTACCTTTCCCGTCTTTAGGTAAGAGAGGTTGACGTTGGAGATTCCCACCTGGGCCGCTAGATCATTCAGCCGCATTTTTCTGTCAGCCAGCACCCGGTCAAGGCGAATAATAATCATAACGTATGGTCCGCCTCGTCCTGTAAATGCACTCCATAGTGGATGATGTACGCGGCTACAAGAAAGGCAACGCTGGGAAAGAGCATATTGAACATCGCCTGTCCTGTGGAAATGGAGATCCGGTCGTTAGAAACAAGATTGGTCAGCCAGCAGATCATCAGCTTGAGAAACGGGACAAAAACAGCCACAAAAATTTGAAGCAGCCCGTAGGAACGCAGCCCAGAGGCGTTCTCCTCTATGAAGATACGGCCCCTCTGTACATTGGAGAAGACACGGCTCAAAAACCAGAGGGCCAGCATAATGGGGACTGTTTGGACGGCGTACATCAGCGCAAGTCCGATTTGGGTCGCCGGGTCGATCCGGTCCGTCTCCCCTGTCCATACCCGAATGTCATCGCCCATGTGTACCGTCACTCCCCGGGAAGACGGGTTGTGGTCCTCCTCGGCATAAATGGCCCGTTCATAGTATTCTGTGCCCATGTGGAGGGCGAAGGTCTGCCGCCCCATAAAGCTGAGGATTGTACAGAGGACGAAAAAGCCAATGGCAAGATAGCAGGCGATTTCTAAGAACCGGGAAGCGGATTTCGCAAATCGTTCGTTTGTAAGCTTTTCAACAAATTTCATGTGCTATCACCTCAAGCCAATGATAGCACAGAAATTTAACTATGTCAATAATAATTTAACGAAAAACATTAAATTATTATTGATATTCGTCGTGCCGTGTTTCTGTTTCCAAACTGCCAAGTATTGCTCCATCTCCTTCCAATTCCTTTGGAGGGGACATCACTGCCAGAAACAGCAGACCACCAAAGCCTTCCCCACTCCCCGACAAAATTTCACATCAGCGGCGCAAACAGACGCAGGACCGCTGCCGCCAGCTTTTTGTACCAAGGTTCCGCCGCCAGCTCGTCCAGGGTGACCCGCTGGCTTCGGGCCAGGGTGGCCTCCAGGTCCCGGACCATCTCCCCCACCGCGGGAACGCCCCAAAGGGCCACGGCGCACTCGTGGTGGAGGTAGAGACTGCGAAAATCCAGGTTGGCTGTGCCGATAATCGCCGCCCTGCCGTCACAAACCGCCATCTTGGCGTGGATAAACCCCGGGCTGTACTCCCAGATCTCCACCCCAGCGGCCAGAAGGGGGGGATAGTAGGAGCGGGTCACCAGATGGACGAACCACCGGTCCCCCTGGCGGGGACAGAGAACCCGCACCTGGACCCCGCTTTGGGCGGCGGTGCAGAGGGCCCGGAGGAAGGGATCGTCCAGGATCAGGTAGGGGGTGGTGAGCCAGACATACTCCCTGGCCCGCCCGATAAGCCCCAGGTAGGCGTTTTCCGCCACCTGGTGCCGGTCCAGGGGGGAATCGCAGTAGGGCTGGACCCACCCGGGGACAGAGGGGGGAGCCTTGGGGCCGTCCAGGGGCCAGGGAACCTGGTACCGCTCCGGGTCGGGGATGGGGCCGCCGCCGCCGGAACACCACAGCTGAAAAAACATCCGGGTGAGGCTCCACACCCCCGGTCCCCGGAGAACGATGGCGGTGTCCTTCCAGTGACCATGGAGTCTCTTTTTGTTGATGTACTCGTCGGCCAGGTTGATGCCCCCGCAGATCCCCACCCGCCCGTCGATGATGCAGAGCTTGCGGTGGTCCCGGTAGTTGAGACAGGGGTCCAGCCCCGGCCCCAGGGGGTTGTAGACCAGGGTGGAGATCCCCCACTCCTCCAGCTGCTTTCTGGTATCCCCCGGCAGGGTCTGGAGGCACCCCAAATCATCCCAGATAACCCGGACCTCCACCCCCTCCCGGGCCTTTCGCCGGAGGATCCCCAGAACGCTGTCCCACATCTCCCCGGGGGCCAGGATAAAGTATTCCAGCAGGATGAACCGCCGGGCCAGGGGCAGCTCCCGAAGCATTACCGCCAGCTGATCCTCCCCCAGGGGGCAGTATTCCGCCGCGGTTTGTCCCATAGGCCCAAAGCCGGAGACCCCCAGAAGATAGGCCGCCTGGACCCCCAGGTCCGGCTCCCGGGCGGAAAGCTCCGCCAGCTCCCCGGCCTCGGGGAGGAAGAACAGGGTCTTCTCCGCCTTGGCCCGGAGGAGGGCCTTCTTTCGCTTTGGGGTGGGGTACCGCCAGCCCCAGGTGAGCCAGAGAAGGGCCCCCAGAGGCGGGAGGCCCAGGATGGCCAGAATCCAGGCGGCCTTATAGGAGCTGTTTTCCTCCCGGACAGCCACCGTCAGGGCCAAAAGAAGCCCCCCGCCCCAGCAGAGGGCGAAGGCGGCAGGGGATCGAAAGGCCCCCCAGACGGCCAGCCCTCCCAGAATGCCCATCTGGACCAGGATCAGGCCGCCGGATAGGACCAAGCGGAGAGGGAAACGGCTGGGGATCTTCTGTTTTGGGAAGGGCATATAAAGGCTCCTTTTCTCCGGCTCCTGGGGCCGGAAATTTTTCTTTGGCGGAACAGGTTTTTTCTTGCAAAGGCCGGAAAGTTCGTATATAATGGGGAAAGACCGCAGGGCTTTTTCCCAGGAGGAAAAACGCCCCGAATGAACAGGAGGTGTCGTCGCTTTGGGTACCGACCCTGGAGGCAGTACGCGAAAACAGAGCAGGAGCGGATCCACAGGCGGATGACCTTCCCCGGTGGCTCTCCGCCCCTGGAAAGGAGAGTCGTCATGCTGAATATTTACAAGACCCAGGAGGGCCAGGTGGTCCGCCAAGAGGAGCTGACCCCCGGCTGCTGGGTAGACGTGGTCAGCCCCACCCCGGAGGAGGTGGAGTACCTCACCGGCAGCCTTGGGCTGGACCGGGACTTTGTTCTTTCCTCCCTGGACGAGGAGGAGTCCTCCCGTATCGAAACAGAGGACAACAACCAGGTGCTGGTCATTGTGGACCTGCCCGTGGCCCTTCCCCGGGAGGACGAGACCTCCATCCTTTACACCACCACGCCAATGGGGATCATTCTTACGTCGGAGTACGTCTTCACCATCAGCACCCAGCCCCAGCAGGTGGTCAGCGAGATGGCCGACGGCCGGGTGAAGAACGTCACCACCCATCTGCGGGCCAGGTTTCTTCTATCCCTTCTTTTCCGGATCGCCACCCGGTACCTCACCTATCTAAAGCAGATCGACAAGATCTCCTCCTACACCGAGCGGCAGCTTCACCGGTCGATGCGGAACAAGGAGCTGATCCAGCTGTTGGGGCTGGAGAAATCCCTTGTCTACTTTTCCACCTCCCTTAAAAGCAACGAGGTCACCCTGGAGAAGATCCTTCGGGGGCGGATCATCAAGCTGTACGAGGAGGACCAGGACCTGTTGGAGGACGTTCTGGTCGAGGTGAAGCAGGCCATTGAGATGTGCAACATCTACACCAGTATTTTGTCCGGAACCATGGATGCTTTTGCATCGGTAATCTCAAATAATCTCAACATTGTCATGAAGATCCTGGCGTCGGTGACCATTGTCATGTCCATTCCCACCATTGTCTCCAGCTTTTACGGGATGAACATTGCCGGGGGGATGCCCCTGGACCAATTCTGGTGGTTCCCGGTGGCGCTCTCCGTTGCCCTCTCGGTGGGGGCGGCTATTATCCTGGTAAAAAAAGATATGTTCCACTAAAAAAGGGCTCCTTGACGGAGCCCTTTTTATCTGCTTTCGACGGGATGCGTTTGGTGAAAAACTGCCTCCTTCGGGCAGTTTTCTGCGTTTTGGCTCCTGCTACAGCGGGCAGCTTCGCAGGGTATTTTTCAGAAAACGGACCTGCTCGGTAAGGATCCGCAATTCCGCCGGGGTACAGTCCCCGGTCAGCTTGACCAGTTCGTTTTCAAAGGCTTCCCTTTCCCACAAAAGGCTGTCGCAAAGGAGGTCGTCCACCGAGCATTGCAGGACGTTGGCGATTTTCACCAAAGAGCCCAGCCCCACCTTGGAGGCCCCGCGCTCTATATGGGAGATGTTGGAAGCCTCCAGGTCCACCCGCTCCGCCAGGACGCTTTGGGTCAGCCCCAGTTCCTTCCGCCGCCGGCGGATCCGCTTTCCCAGGGCAGTATAATCCAGCTCCGTGTCTTCACCCCCTCTCTACCCCGGCCGGTCCGCCAAATATTCCTCCAAACAAAGCCCCTGCGCCGTGATCTCCCGGGCGGCGGCGACGCCGACATACCGGTAATGCCAGGACTCATAGGCCGTGTGGGTGATGTGGGTCTTGTCCTTTGGGTAGCGCAAAATAAAACCGTAGTCCGGCGCGTTGGCGGCAAGCCACCCCCGGGAAACCTCGTCCTTGCCCGCCGCAACAATGTCCATCGCCAGCCCCAGCTGATGCTCGCTGCACCCGGGAGCCGCTACAAAACTGTCGGTGAGGTACCGGGCCTCTTCTTCGCTTTTGCCTTGCTCCAAGTAGGCTTGGAACCGGTTGTCGTAAACCAGCTGTTGGGAGTAGTACGGCCGGTATGCGGAGTTGACCACCAGGATGACCCCCTCCGCTTGGGCGTCCGCAATCATCTGCCGCGCCACCGCCGCGATCCGCTTGTCCAGAACAAAGCGGTTTTGAACCTCCTCGTATTCCGGCGCGAAATCCATGGGCAGCGGATTGGCCCAGTTCACCAGCCGGAGCATCCACTCCCCCTCCTCCACCGGAGGAAGAACCCGCTCCTTGGGTGGGGGCGGGGCCGGTTCGGACGGCTCCGCCACAGGGGCCTCCTCGGAGGAGGACGGAGGGACCTCCCCCGGAGAGGAGGAAGAAGTCTCCCCCGGGGAGGACGAAGAAGCCTCCCCCGGGGAGGACGAAGAAGCCTCCTCCGGGGCGGGTCTGGACACCTCCGCCAGGGACTGCTCCCGCTGGATCATCTGGACATTCTCCGGAAGCAGAGAGGCGGCCAGCAAACCCCCGGCCAACAGCGCCAGAAGACAAACGATCCCCCTCATCCCATCACCCCTTTCCTGCGGCCCTTCGGGAGAACAAATTTCCGGTTTTCCCAGGGCGGAATAGGAACCCCCCGGCGAAGCCGGGGGTTCTTCATAGACGGGCAAAGCCCTAT
>CAJUFK010000175.1 GCA_910585535.1 uncultured Angelakisella sp.
GGCACAACCCAAGTCCCGGCACAGCCGTTAGGCGCGGAGCGCCGGGGAGGGTCTGGGAGGCTGGCTCTTTTTGTTTTTGGACACGAAAAGAAGAACGGCGCGGTGGTCGTTCTCCTTTCCGGGTGCCGCCTGGTGGAGCAGGACGGCCCAGGGGGGGCGGCGGGGGGTACTCGCAGGCCCCGGCCGCCCTTATGTAGGGTGGTCAGCTTTTAGCCGCGACGGGCTCCCGCTTTTCGGCGCCTACCCAGTCCATCTCCTCCAGGGAGGAGAGAAAGGTCCGCAGGTTCTCCTTTTGGCTGTCGCTGAGGTTCCGGGGAAGCATTACCACGTTGGCATCCCGGCGATAGCTGAGGGGCTGGTCGATCAGGCCGATAAGGTAATCCACCGAAACGTCAAAGAACTGCGCCAGGCGCACTTTAATATCATCGCTGGGGTCACTTCGCCCCAGCTCGTAGGCAGAAATGGTATAGCCGCTGACCAGGATAATCTCCCCCAGCTCCCGCTGGGAAAGGTTCCGCTCCTGGCGCAGCTTGGACAGCCGGTCTCCTAGCATCTTGTACTCCTTACGATAGTAACCGCTGGATCGATCTGCGCGCTGGGATCTCATCACCGGTTATGGAAGATTCCCCGCCCCCCGGAGAACGGAGGCGGGGAACTTTTTCAGCCTTTTGGCTTAACTCCTTGTTGGGGAAAGAAGTCGCTGGGACTTATTTCTTCAGGGCGACAGCGGCAGCGGAAACCAGGGCAACAGCGGCCAGAGCGGTGGCGATGCCAACGACATCGTTAGCGCCGGTGTCGGGGTTGGCGGTGGTCTCAACGTTGAAGGGCAGAGCCTTGTCGGAGAAGACATAGTTGCCCAGGGTGCGGGTCTTCAGGATGAAGCAATCCTCATCGTCGTCCCACTTGACTTCGCTGGTCAGCCTGCCATCCTTCATGACGTAGACATGAGAGGTCTCGTCCTTGTAGAAGCGAATGGTAGCGGTGCTGTTGAGGGTCTGGCCAGAGGGGAAGTTCAGGAAGGAGATCTCGGCGTCCTTGTCGGCATAAGCCTTCAGAAGGGCGTTGTTGGCATTGGTGTTGTTGTACAGGAACAGCTCGTCGTTCTTGTAAGCGCGGAAGGTAACCTCGGTATCAGCGTTGGCGGGGTTGCCATCGTTGTCAGCGCAGTTGATCACAACTGTACCATAGTTGCCGGTGGTGAACTTCTGAACTGCATTGTTGTAAAGGTTGTTGTCAGTATCCGGAATAAGGGCTCCATCGGCATACGGGACATCCTGAAGCTTGGTTGTGGTAGCATACAGGGTGGTCTCATTGTCGACATCCAATACAACTTCCTGCTTCCAGTTGCCAACTTCAACATTGATGTTGACCTTAATGGTGTGGGGCTTTTCTTTGTTGTCGCCGCCCTTGCCCTTGCCCTTCAGGATGAAGGAACCGACCAGGCGCTTGGGCTGCTTCAGGGTGTAGTCCTCAGTCAGATTGATCTTCAGCTGGTTGTTCTTGTCGTCAAACTCCAGGCCAGCCAGAAGGCCCTTGTTTTCAGTCCATTTCTGGTTGGTAATGCTGTAGTTTGTGGAAGTGACATGGGCATTCCAGCCAGCGCCGGAATCAACAGGGTTGCCAGGGACCTGGTCGCCAGGATCCATGCCGCGATAGACATACATGGTGTCGCCAGGAGCCAGATGGCCGCCAAAGCTAACAGTATTCTCTTCGTCAACAACATTCTCGGTGCTGCTGGCAAAGGCCATAGTGCTAAGCATCATAACGGCCAGCACGAGTGCGAGAACCTTTTTCATAGTTCGTTTTCCTCCATTGTAAAATTTTAATCTTGTCGGCTCGGGGGCTCTCCATCTCCCTCGTTCCATGTTCATTTTATTACAAGTTGTAACAGATTGCAAGAGTTTTTATTACAGTTTGTAATATCTTCAAGAAACCGCGGCTTTCTATTGCGTTTTTACTAGAACTATCGGGAAAAAGGGGGGCTGGCGGCGCCGTTGGGCCCAAATTTCACCCTGCGGCGGCCCTTACACCGGGAGGTTGGGAAAAAGATCAGGGCCCAGAACCGCTTTCGCGGCTCTGGGCCCTGGGGGTATGCAGTTGGTATCGGGGCGGCGTTGGGATCAGATTTCGATTTCGTCCAAATCGGAATCGTCGTCATCATCTTCCGGGTGGGCGTCGCCGTTCTCTCCGCTTAGGACCTCGGTGGTCCGCATCCGGCGCTTGTCCTTGGCCGCTTCCACGTTGCTGTGGATCAGCTCCTTTACCATTCTGGGGTTCTTGATGTTTTTCAGATCCAGGTGGGGGATGCTTTTATCCGAAGAGACCACGCAAATTGTTCCCACGCCAAAAATACGCTGGGCCAGGTTGAGGGTCAATCGCAGATCCCGCACCCGGTAGAGCAGCACCTCATCCGATTTTATATTGAAAAAACCGGTTTCACAGAACAACCGATCCTCACTAAGGCGGTATCGGGTAAACGACAAAGGCAGCCCCAAAAAGCGCTTGCGGTCTTTCCACAAATATTCGATAGGTTCCATGTCCCAGCCTCCTTCGCTGATTTTGCGTTCAGTATACCATTTTTTTCGGGAAGATGCAAATGCCCTAGGGAACCGGAAGGGAGCAAATCCTTTTTTGCGGCGGCCCCTTGCGGACTGCCTGGACTTTAGATGCCTGAGATTCCAGGCAGTCACCGGGATTCTTCATAAAGGTAAGGCCCCCTCGAAGGAGGGGGCCGGGTAGGGTGGGCCTCGGCGGCCACGCCGTGTCAGGGTAAAGCATTTTGAATGCTTAAGACTCCAGGCAGTCACCGGGATTCTACACAAAGGTAAGACCCCCTCGAAGGAGGGGGCCGGGTAGGGTGGGCCTCGGCGGCCACGCCGTGTCAGGGTAAAGCATTTTGAATGCTTAAGACTCCAGGCAGTCACCGGGATTCTACACAAAGGTAAGGCCCCCTCGAAGGAGGGGGCCGGGTAGGGTGGGCCTCGGCGGCCACGCCGTGTCAGGGTAAAGCATTTTGAATGCTTAAGACTCCAGGCAGTCACCGGGATTCTACACAAAGGTAAGACCCCCTCGAAGGAGGGGGCCGGGTAGGGTGGGCCTCGGCGGCCACGCCGTGGCGCAGCGGGTGGGATTTGAACCCACGGACGGTTGCCCGTCAACTGATTTCGAGTCAGTCCCGTTATGACCACTTCGATACCGCTGCATATCAAATTGTGAAAACGCAAATTGGGGGAACCGCTTACATTCGGTTAGCTTTGGAGCCCCGGCTTCTGCGCTTTTCTTAGTTTACACCATTTCCGCCTAAAAAACAACCCCCTCCCGGACAAAAACAGCCCGGGGGCCGCCTTGGGGCAGACCCCGGGCCGGGGAAACACACAACCTTCCCTCTCCGGCCAGACGGCGCAGAACGCCCTACCCGAACCGGAGAGGAGCTGCACTGAACTAAACGATGAGGAAGAACTTCAGCAGGAACAGCGCAGAGATCACATAGGTCAGTACGGAAACCTCCTTGGCCTTGCCGGTGAACACCTTGATGACGGTGTAGGAGATCAGGCCCAGGCCGATGGCGTGGCCGATGGAGCTGGAAATGGGCATTCCAATGAGCATCATGGCAACGGGGACCATCTGGTCCATGTCGCCGAAGTCCACGTTCTTCAGGCCCATAAGCATCAGCACGCCCACGTAGATCAGGGCGGCGGAGGTGGCTGCCGCAGGGATGATGGCCGCAATGGGGGCAATGAAGATGCAGGCCAGGAAGAGAACGCCGGTGGTGAGAGCGGTGAGGCCGGTGCGGCCGCCGGCCTCTACGCCGGAGGCGGATTCTACAAAGGTGGTGACGGTGGAGGTGCC
This sequence comes from uncultured Angelakisella sp., assembly GCA_910585535.1. Classification (GTDB taxonomy): domain Bacteria; phylum Bacillota; class Clostridia; order Oscillospirales; family Ruminococcaceae; genus Angelakisella. The sequence continues at coordinate 3,850 of CAJUFK010000175.1, forward strand.
GGTGCAGGCCCCTGCCACAGTGCCAAACGCGTCGGAGAGCAGGGCCTCCTTCATGTTGGGCATATTGCCGTCCTTGTCCACCATCCCGGCCCGGGAGGCGGTGCCAACCAGGGTGCCGATGGTGTCGAACATATCGATCATGCAGAAGGTAATGACCAGGGTGATAGCGGTGAACCAGCCGATCTGGAGGAAGCCCTGGAAGTTGAACTTAAGGAAGGTGGTGGACATCATGTCAGAGAAGGGGGGAACAAAGCTGGCGGTAGCCAGGGAAGCGAAGGGATTGCCCCCCAGGGCGAAGGATCCGGCCCAATAGATGACAGAGGCCACCAGCATCCCCAAAAGGACAGCGCCCTTGACGCCCTTCTTTGCCAGGATGACGATAGCGAAGAGACCGATGAAGGTGGTGACCACCTGGAGGACCATGGTGGGATAGCCGGAGCCCATGGCGGCGCTGGCTACGCTGGGGGTGAGGGCGCCGAAGAAGTCCCGCATCATAAAGAAGGGACCGCCGGTCTCGGAGTAGACGCCGGCGTTGGAGCCGAAGCCAATGTTCATCAGCATCAGGCCGATGGCGGGGGCGATGCCCAGCCGGACCCCCAGGGGGATGGCCTCCACGATCTTTTCCCGGATGTTCAGTACCGAGAGGACGATAAAGACGATGCCTTCAATGAGGATGATAACCAGGGCGGCCTGGAAGCTGGCCACGTAGGTCATTCCGGTGAGGCCGGCGATGTTGGCCACAACCACAGCGAAAAAGCTGTTGAGGCCCATTCCCGGGGCCAGGGCAAAGGGCTTGTTGGCCAGGAAGGCCATGCAGAACATGGCAAAGGCGGACGCCAGGCAGGTCGCCATAAAGACGCCGTTCCACAAGGCGGAGCCCACATCAAAGTTGGTGAGCAGGTTGGGATTCAGGGCGATGATGTAGGCCATCGTCATGAAGGTGGTGAGACCGGCGATGATCTCGGTGCGGACCGTGGTGCCGTTCTCTTTCAGCTTGAAGAACTTCTCCATAAAAAACAGATACCCTCCTGTTGGCTGCGAGGCCGCAAAAGCGATCTCTTATCTTACGGCCCGGGCGATCCCCTTGCCGGAAGAGCAAAACCGGCCGGTGCTGTTTCTGCGCCGGGCCGCCCTGTTTTTCCGGCAGAGCCTGGGGCTAGTCCGCCCTGGCCATACCGAAACAAAGAAAACAAGAGGATTCTATCATATTCCTGGAGAAAATGCCAGTCCTTCTTTCTCCTTTGGCGGTTTTTTGTCCAAATTTTGTCGGGATTTCCAAAGGCTCGTCACTTTCCGGGGTGAGTTCGTCGAAATTGCTCGGGGGGGAGGGGCTGTATGTCTGGGGTTGGCCGTCGGGGAATGGGGCGATTTCTACCTTCCGCCTTTTACTGCCTCCGACTCCAGGCACAACCTACGCCCCGGCACAACCCTTAGCCGCGGAGCGGCGGG
>CAJUFK010000176.1 GCA_910585535.1 uncultured Angelakisella sp.
TTTGCGCTTCGGACAAAACGCACACCCTCCCCGGCGCTCCGCGCCTAACGGTTGTGTCGGGACTTAGGTTGTGCCTGGAGTCATAAACCGCAACAGCCGCGAAGCAGCTCTAGCCCGAAGGGCTCGATTTTCTCCGCAGAGAAAATCACCGAATACGGCCAACTGAGCGGCGGGCTAGCGCCCGCCGGGGAGGGTGAGTTTTGTCTCTGGCCTTACTCCTCCCCCGGGGGGATCTCCCCTACGCCCTTGAGAATGTGGGCGGGGCGGTAGGGGTAGCGGTCGATGTCTTTCTGGCTGGTCACCCCGGAAAGAACCAGGGCGGTGTCCAGGCCAGTCTCAATACCGGCGATGATGTCGGTGTCCATCCGGTCGCCGATCATGGCGGCTTCGGCGGAGTGGCAGCCCAGCAGCTTCAGGCCGGTACGCATCATCAGGGGGTTGGGCTTGCCTACAAAATAGGCGGTTTTGCCGGTAGCCAGCTCGATGGGGGCCGCCAGGGCCCGGCAGGCCGGGGCGATGCCGCCCTCCACCGGCCCGGTGAGGTCGCTGTTGGTGCCGATAAGCTTGGCTCCCGCCAGCACCAGGGTCACCGCCTTTTGGATGGTCTCGAAGTTGTAGCTGCCGGTCTCGCCCACCACTACGTAGTCGGGGTTGACGTCGTTCATGGTGATGCCCGCACTGTACAGTGCCCCCACCAGCCCAGGGGCGCCGATGACGTAGGCGGAACAGCCCGGGGCCTGGCGGCTGAGGAAGCTGGCGGTGGCCAGGGCGCTGGTGTAGAAGTGGCTCTCGTCCACCTCCAGGCCCATCCGGGCCAGCTTCTGCTGGAGTTCCTTGGGGCTGCGTTCGCTGGAGTTGGTGAGGAATAAAAAGCGCTTGTTCTCCTTGTAAAGCCAGTCAACGAACTCCTTTACCCCGGGGAGCAGCTTGTTGCCGTGATAGATCACGCCATCCATATCGCAGAGGAAGCCTTTCCTGCTGCGTAAAAGTTCCAGATGATTTTCCATGGTTGGTTTTCCTCCTTGTTTCGTCATTTTCCATAATCCACATCCCCCAGAGTATACCATCTGCACAAGAAACTGGCAAGGGGTATTTTGTAAAGTTTTTTTGTGAAAACCGGGAAAATCCGCATTCCGCCAGCTTTTGGCCGGCCTGCCCCCCGGTTTTCTGATCACCAGGCCTTGACAATCCCCCTTTGGCTGTGTTATCCTGTAACAAAGATAAAGAGACAGGAGTTGGGAACTTGAGAAAATAATCTGACCGCAAAACTGTACGCAAGCCGTCAGGCCGGACATACCGGTCCTGTTTTGGCGCGCCACAGGGCGGATCAGAGGCTTTTCTCAGCTTCCCGGCTCTTTTTTTGCGCCTTCGCAAGGATTGCCGGGGAGATCCCCCTGGGCATGGAACACAATCCAGCGAGGTGTTTGTATGTCTCAAATTTCGATTCAAAACCTGTCCTTTTCTTACCCGGGCTCCCATCTGCCGGTGTTCCGGGAACTCAGCCTTTCCCTGGATACCGGCTGGCGCCTGGGGCTGGTGGGGCGCAATGGAAGGGGAAAGACCACCCTTCTTAAACTGCTGGCGGGGGAACTGACCCCAGACCCCGGATCCATCCTTCTCTGTCCCGCCGCCGCCCAGCAGTTTCCCTTTCCGGTGAAGGACCCCGGCCGCCCCGCCCTGGAGGTCCTTCGGGAGGCGGTGGCCCCCTTCCGGGCCCTGGAGGAGGAGATGGAGGCCGCCCTCCGGGAGGGGACCCCCGAAGCCCTTCTCCGGTACGGGGAGGCCCAGGAGCAGTACCAGAACGCCGGAGGATATGTCATAGATGAACTTATCTGCCGGGAGGCCGGTAAGCTGGAGGTCCGGGAGGGGGCCCTGGAACGGCCCTTTGACACCCTCTCCCCCGGGGAGCGGGTGAAGCTGCTCCTAGGGGTCCTCTTCCTCCGGCCCGAGGGCTTCCTCCTCATCGACGAGCCCACCAGCCACCTGGACGCCCGGGGGCGGCGGGTGGTGGGGGAGTACCTCTCCCAGGGGGGCAAGGGCTTTCTGCTGGTGAGCCACGACCGGGATTTTCTGGACGCCGCCGCCGACCACATCCTGGCCCTGAACCGCACCACCGCCGACCTGATCCAGGGGAACTATTCGGTCTGGGAGCGGGAAAAGGACCGCAAGGACGCCCTGGAGCTGGCCCAAAAGGAGAAGCTGACCAAGGAGGCCGCGCGACTGGCCGAGGCGGCCCGGCGGGCCTCTGGGTGGTCCGACGCCCTGGAGGCAACCAAGAAGGGTCTGGGCCAGGACAGCGCCAGCGGCCTGCGCCCCGACCGGGGGCACATCGGGGCCAAATCCGCCCGGATGATGAAGCGGGCCAAGGCCATCCAGACCCGGCGGCAGGAGGCCCTGGCGGAGACCCGGACCCTCCTCCGGGACCTGGAGGAGACCGAGGCGCTGAAGCTGCATATCCTCCCCACCCGGCGGAGCCTTCTCCTCCGAGCGGACGGGCTGTCGGCGGACTACGGGACAGGGCCGGTCTTCCCGCCGGTCTCCTTTCAGCTGGAGCCGGGGGAGCGGCTGGCCCTCACCGGGCCCAACGGCTGCGGAAAATCCACCCTTCTGGCCCTTCTTTTGGGCCGGGAGATCCCCTGCAAGGGGGAGCTGTGGCGGGCGGGGGACCTTACCATCTCCTCCCTCCCCCAGGACTGCTCCGGCCTTTCCGGCAGCCTGGAGGATTACGCCCAGGCCCAGGGGGTGGACGGCGACCTGATGCGGGCCATCCTCCGCAAGCTGGATTTCCCCCGGGACCTGCTGGCCCTGCCCATGGAGGGCTACAGCGCCGGGCAGAAGAAAAAGGCGGCGCTGGCCGCCAGCCTGGCCAAGCCCGCCCACCTCTTCCTATGGGATGAACCGCTGAACTACATCGACCTTTTGTCCCGGCGGCAGCTGGAGGACCTCCTTTTGGAGGCCGCCCCCGCCATGGTGCTGGTGGAACACGACAGACGCTTTGTCCGCCAGGTATGCAGCCGGGAACTGCCCCTGGATCGGGCCTGATCGAGCCGCCCGGATTTTCTCCAGGCGGCTCTGTCCGCTATAGAATCAGGTCCTCTTTTTCCGGGGGGATCTGGTCCCGGTACACCCCCTGGAGGCGAACCATGGGCCGGGCCATGGGCAGCAGCTCTTCAAAGGAAGGGATGCTGCCCTCCACACAGTCCAAAAGCCAATCCATATGGAGGATTTCCCGGGTGGTAAGGGGCTGGGTGCCGTCGCTGCGCTGGACTCCGTTCTGGTCCCGCAGGGGCCGTCCGAAGGGCAGGACGGTGCCGTCGATGATGCCCTGGCGGAGAATGCCCGCCAGCTGGCCGATCCCCGGGGGCAGGGGATCCCCCAGGAGGATGTCCACGGCGCGGCTGCCCATTCCCCACCAGTAGTTTACCGCCTTGCCCTGGGCAGGATCCGGGGTCTCGCCCCCCAGGATCATCCGGGCCAGGCGGACATAGATGCTCCCCCAATGCCAGTAGGGGGCGATAAGGGAGCGGAAGCTCCCCTCGTGGACCTGGCAGAGGCCCCAGTTTTCCCGGGTGCGGTCGGGGGTGGGGAGGTCCTGGTTGGAGATGATCTCAATCCCCTCCCGGGCCAGGGCTTCCAGGGGATCCTTTTCCACACAGGACCACCGCACCTTGATCCGGGCGCCGGGGTTGGTCAGCTGTGCCCCCAGGGCAAAGGCGTTGATGCAGGCCGGCACCCCAAAGATGGGACTGTTGGAGACGTAGCCGATGGCCCCGTCCCGGCTCATAGCCCCGGCCACTGCGCCGGTGATAAACTTGGCCTCGTACAGGCGGCTGTAGTAGGTGCGGACTCCGGCATAGGGCATGGAGACGGAGCAGTTGAAGATATGAAGCCCCGGGTACTTGGCGGCGGCTTTCCGGCAGGCCCCGATGAGGGGCGGGGTGGTGGCAAAGATCACCTGCGCCCCCGCCTGGACCGCCTGGTCGATGGCGGCGTCGGCCTCCTCCCCCAGGGAGATCCGGTCGAAGTGCTGCACCGTCACCTGGTCCTCCAGCACCGTCTCCAGGTACTGGCGGCCCAGGTCGTGGGCCCGGGCCCAGTCGCTGGTCTCCGGGTCGTGGTCGCTGAAGAAAGCGACGTTGAGGTGGGCTGGGGCCTTGGGCCGGAAGAGACGCCCCAAAAGGCCCTTTTCCGGGCCCTCCGCTTCCTCGGTGGCCACGGTGATGGGGTCCGCCTCGGTGAGGCTCTTGATGTCCGGCCATACCGCCCGGATGGTTTTCAGAAGCTGAGCGTCAGAAAGCTGGCGGAGATCCCCGAAGGGGTAGACCTTCAGCCAGGTGAGAAGGGCATCCGCTGTGGTGATGGGCAGCTCCCCGCCCCCGGCTTTCCGAAAGGGCCCCTGGAAGTAGCTGTATCCGGAGAGAAAGGCCCTCCGCTGGTCCTCGGTCCAAACCTGGTCCGCCTCGTACCCCAGGGCCGCCTGAAGCTTGGGGAAGCTGCCAACCCGGGTAAAACGGGTCTGGTAGAGGCCGGTCTTCTGGTAGGTCTCCATAAATTCGTAGTAGGCCAGGATCTCCGGTTCCGCCGACCAAATGGGGATCATGCGGATGACCATGGCCGGGATGGTGGGGGACTGGTAGCTTTTTAGGACGCTGACCCGCTTGTTCCCCTCCTGGACGTAAAAACGGCCCAGGTACTCGTAGCATTTGATGGGTTCCCGGATTCCCTCGTCCCCCAGGTGGGCCTCGCAAAGATCCATCCATTTCAGGGCGAACTCGGTGTCCGGGTCCAGCATGGGCATAAAGTCCGGAGAAAAGGAGGACTGCCGCCCCTGGGTCTTGGTCCCCGCCACCTGGTCCAGGGGGATCTCCACCAGCCCCAGCTCCACCTGACCCGCCGTCATCACCTCGGTGAGGAACTCGTCCAGGGCATGGGGGTAGGGGTACCTCCCCTGGAGGACGCAGCTTTTGTACTCCTTGCGCCCCTTTCTCATCGATTTGCAATACTGTTCCATCGCCTCCTGGCGGCTCATGGCGACTCCTCCCTTCTTACAAAAACATCATACCACAAGCGCGGCGGAAAGTCAGCCCCTCCCGGCAAAAAAGGGAAGGGGGCCGCCGCCATGGCCCACCCTGTTCCGATCCATCAAAAAGCTCCCGTCACCGTCCCTTCCTGCAGGACGGTGACAGGAGCAGAGGCCGCCGGCAAGGCAGCCTTTTATTGTATAAGAAAACCACTCGCTAGGCGAGTGGTTCCAAAGAAGGCTTCTG
>CAJUFK010000177.1 GCA_910585535.1 uncultured Angelakisella sp.
CTGTCCTACAACGATCACCCGGTCATCCGGGAACTGTACCAGGGCTTTTGGCAGTTTACCACCAGCCGACCCAACCCTCTGCGGAATCGCAGCGGCGGCGGGCGGTATGAGGAACTTATCATCACAAACTACGACCCGGAGGTCTGGTCGAGACCTCCGCAGCTGAGTCTGTTTCAAGGCCCGGAGAAGGGACCGGGAGAAAAATATCATCCAATACAGAAGGGAGAAAACAATGCGGAATTACGGAAATGGCGTGGAAAACAGGTGCGGAGGCGGCTCCAGAAAAGCCTTTGGCGGTGACTTCATGGGGCTCATCCTCATCATCGGGATGGAGATGGGCACAGAGGAGCGGGACACGGCGGCAAAACGGGGGCTTCCCCTGGAGGGGACGGAAAAGGGCCTGTATCTTCCGGCAGAGATGCTGAAGGATGCAGGTTTTCCTCATATCACCGGACTGGACGATCTGGCCTGCACCATCGAGGAGGGGCGCATCCTGCTGGAGTTGCCGGATGAAGAGGATGACGCCGAGGCATGGGATGCCCTGCGGGAGGAGTTGCCGGAGGGCGTCTGCGCCCTGCTGGAGGACCTGGGGGCTGACCCCACAGAGGTGTGGGACATTTTGGAGAAGGAAGGATGGTTTGAATGCTGAAGGATGTGTACCGTCTCATCGATGCCAAAGGGCGGGTGTATCTGCCCAAAGAACTGCGGGACGCCCTGGGGCTTGAGCCTGGGGGCTTTGTGAAGTTGGCGGCGGATGGCTGCGACCTGCGGGTGAAAAAGGTCCACCTCATCGAGATGGGGGACCTGTCCCCGGAGGCCATTGAGGCGTATGTCAACGCGGCCGTGGCCGCTATGTCCCGGGAGCAGCAGCTTGAGCTGGCCGCCCTGCTGCTGGAGCGGGCCAGAAAGGAGGTGATCTTGTGAGCATCGAGCCCTATGTTTACCCGCCCAGGGAGCCGGAGGAGGTAGAGCGGCAGTTGGATGAGCATTACGCCAACCTCGCCTGCCGGGACGGGATGGAGGAGATCATCCGCCGCGGCTTTGACGGTGCCTGCCTGGATAGCGGCTGCGCCAAAAGGGCCATTGAGGAGTTCGGCATCCAGCGGGTGGAGCTGGTGCTGGCCGATACCGTCCAAAGCAGGTTTGGGGACGGGCGGTTCAGCAGACAGGTCCGGGAGTGGGCCGGTGCCCGCGCCATCTCTTCCAAGGAGCTGGGCTGGGGATATATCCTGAGCGCCCATTCGGCGGTGGTGGATGGGTTTACCCGGCAGTACCTCCGGACGATGGAGGAAATGGCCAGAGAGGCCGCAGCAGAGGGAAAGCAGGAACAGCCTTTCCCGGAAATGACGCTTTAGAAGGAGGAACAGAAGGATGAAAAAGAGAGCCTGCATGATGCTGGCCGCCCTACTGGCGGCTGCGGTGGTGCTGTCCGTCACCGCCCACGGGGCGGAGCCGCCCCAGGCGGTCATTGGCAGCGGGGATGGCGGGACCGCCATCTCTATCACCGACATCACCCCCAGGGAGGGAGATAACAAGGAGGAGCGCAGGGATGAAACGAAACACTACACCGTCGGCAGCTACTACCCGGTATCGGTCCAGACCGCAGAAGAGAGCGGCGTCCAGCTGCTGGTCAAGACCTTCCTTGTGCCGGAGGACACAGACCCCCAGACGCTCGTCGAGGGGGATCTGATCCGTCGGGGTGTCGCCTATGAGGCCACCGACATCCTCCGCCAGGAGCAGCCGGGAGAAACTGAGAAGAAAACCGTATCCCAGACCATGACCCTGGAGTCGGAAACGGACAAAATGGATGATGTCCTTCCTCTGTTGAAGTCCACCATGGACTACCAGAAGGATGGTTTTTCCGGGACATTGACCTTGGACCGGGATTCCATTCAGACGAAGGAAACGGGAACCTCCAATTATAGCTACCAGCTGAAGGAGACCAAGGAATACACCGGCCTGGACCGCAGCGACCCCTACTACATCCCCAAAACCACCGAGAAAAACGGCATTACCCTGTCCTTGGCAGATGTAAAGTGGACCCCCATGGCCAGTGCAGCGGAGAACAGCGAGGTTCCCTCTCTGTTCCGGGCCACGGCTCTTTACACTGGGACTGCTTGGGGGAGCAAGGCGGATGGGTATACCGTGACCGCCGAGTACACCGGCGAGGTCAGCCGGATGACTAAGGGCCAGGTACTGTACAGCATCGTGTATGAGGAGGTCCTGCCGGAGAAAGCGCCCTTTCCCTGGCGGACTGCGGGATTGGTGATCCTGGCAGTGGGGATCGCAGCCAGCGCAGGTGTAGGGCTCTTCTATCTTGTTCTGTTCCGCAAAAAGCGAAAAGCCGGGAAGGTCCCCGGTGATCCCTACGCAGACCGCCCCAAGATGCACCGCCCGGAAATGCTGCGGGTCATGGACAGAGGACTGGGGGAGGAGTGAGGATGAAAAACAAGCTGAAAAGTTTCTGGTATCAGTATGGCGGGTGGTTCCTGCTGCTGGGAGTGTCGCTGGTCGTGGTGTCCATCGGTGTCACCGCTGGACAGGCCCACAAGGACTACGCCTCCATCCCCCGCACCGAGGCGGTCCCGCCTGCGGAAAGTACGGTCACCTTTGACATGGAGACGAACAAAACCTACACCGCCGAGGATGGTGTGGTGGTCATCCCTGCCACAGAACAGCCGGGGAAATCCCAGGCCAAGCCGGTGGAACATCTTCCCGATTCCGACCAAGTTTGGGAGGGCTCCACCTCCCTCTCCACTCAGGACTACACCCTGCCGGAGGACGCTGCCCTGCCGGATGGCTCCATGGGGCTCCTCACTATCCCCAAGCTGGGCGTATCTGCCCCGGTCTACGAGACCGAGGAGGGCGGCGAGATGGAATCCATGACCAAGGGGGTGGCTCATTTTGCTGTTACCTCTGCCTGGGATGGAAATATTGGATTTGCCAGCCATAATGTCGCTCCTGCCGGAGCGGTGGCCTATTTCCGGGACATCCACCAGCTGGCGGAGGGTGACATTGTCCGGTATAAGACCGCCCTGGGGGAGCGGGAGTACAAGGTCAGCGAGGTAAAGGAGATCACGGACGATGACTGGTCCTTCCTCTCCCGTACAGACGACAACCGCCTCACCCTTATCACCTGCATTACCGGCAAGCCCAATATGCGTCTAATGGTACAGGCTTTGGAGGCTTGATTTGTTGAGTTTGGATATAGCTTTCTTCCGCCTTTGCTGGTATCCTTATAGGCAGGAGGTACAATGCTATGAAACAAAAAACCATCGCCATCCTGCTTACCATCGCCCTGCTGGCGGGCTGCAATACCCCGGCCCCTGCCGCTCCATCCGCCGCCGAGCCGGACATGGAGGCCATCATCCAGCAGTCGGTGGACGAGGCGGTCAAGGAAAAGCTGGAGCAGATCGAGGAAGAGCAGAGGAAAAAAGACGAGGAGATCGCCAAGCTGAAAGAGCAGCTGGAGGAACTCACCAGCCAGCAAGAGGCCCCCCGGAGGAAAGCTCCTCCGCCCCTGCTGAGAACGCCTCATCCCAGACCCCGGCATCCAGCCAACCGGCGGCTTCCGCATCGTCTTCCCAGGCTGGGATTCCCCCGCAGCCGGAACCAGAACCGCCCCCACAATCGGTGCCAGCACCCACTGCCAAGCAGCCAGCGAAAACCAAGCCGGTAAATGAAGGGACTGTCTTTGAGGGATACGAGGTGAAGGTCAACGACTGGACTACACCGGCGGTCACTTCCTCCAGCAAAGATTGGCCGGTCACTTCTTGGTACTTCTATTCGCAAAGCGGCAGTATATTAGGCAGTATTTCCGGGACAGCCTTAATGGCCATTACAGAAAGAACGGCCCAAACGATAGGCTATGATGTGGACTGGTCGCTCTGGTTTGCTGAAGCCTTCAATGAATACCGCAACGTTGCGGGTGGCGGGAGTATATCTTCGGATGGTTCTACTTCAAAAGAGGAACCAGATGAAGAGGAAAACAGTGAGCAGTCAGGTGCCTTTCTGGAGGATGATGCTTTAGAGGTAGTCCGCCTCACCAACGAAGAACGAGCGAACCACGGAGTGGGAACATTGGAGATTGATGAGGACCTCATGGCACTGGCCAAAATCCGGGCAGAGGAAGTTTCTATCAAGTATAGCCACGAGCGTCCAGATGGAAGCCATGTAGTCCAGATGGGTTACGGAGAAAATGTAGGAGCTAAAGCCTCCGCAGAAAAACAGGTAACTTCTTGGATGGGTTCAGATGGACATCGAACAAATATCCTCCGAGAAGTCTACACAAGGATCGGTGTGGGCTGTTATCAAACAGAGGGTGGCAAGTATTATTGGGTGCAGATATTTTCCAGATAAACTTCACTTGGCAAAAGGAAACTCTGGCAACAGGGTTTCCTTTTTTGTTTTAGTCATTTCCTGTATCAAATACGATGGCTGTTTATTTTTAAGAGAAAGGATCAACAATATGAGAAAAAGTACGAATCGAATTCTCAGCCTATTGCTGTGCGTAATGATGCTGGTGACGATGCTGCCGATTTCCGCCTTTGCGACGGAGCCGGGGGACAGCCAGCAGTTTATGGACAGCGGCACACCTCCTCAGTCCGAAGGTACTCCCAAGCACTGGCTCCAACAGTACCAGGAAACGGTTTTGGCACAGTTATCGACTCCGCCGCAGAAAATGCGCGCCATGTCCGCCCAAACATCTACCCCCGATTTCAGATTGATCTTATGGGCATCGGGGGAAGAAAACCGGCTCACCTTTGCTAACGGTGCATATTCGGGAAGTCCCATGCCGCGAATCAGCCTGAATGGCAAAGTAGCATTTTGCGGCGAGTGGAATGGTCAGAGCCCGGAAGGCGAATATATTCAAACCGGAACTGGAAACAACCCTGCTATTAAACAGATTCTGGCCAACTATGACAATAGCAGCAAAAGCGATGCTGACTATGCTGCAGCCCAAGCTGGTATCTGGGCAGAACTTATGGGCACAACCATCGTATCTTGGGGGGCTTGTCCGGGTAAGGATTCCGCAGATGAGATCTTGAACGGAACCTGTGATTACAGCGACCTCAAATACAATTACCTCGAATGGGGCGGCGGTACGCAGAATCTCATTACGTACAATACCGGAGATACCCCGGACATTCCTGAAATCCCGGAATACCCAGAGGATAAGTATCGCATCGAAGTAACCACCAACACCAAAACTGAAACGGAGGTCCGCAACCGCAAGA
>CAJUFK010000178.1 GCA_910585535.1 uncultured Angelakisella sp.
CCCGCCTCTATGCACTTTTTGTCAATGGGGGTCATGTTTTCTGTAATCGGGATTTTCCGCATTGGCTCACCTCCCTTTTGTTCTTTATTATAATTCACTTGAATTGTTTTGTCAATCCGTCATTATGTCTATAACATAACCATTCACACGACCGATTATTTGTAACTACTGACACTTGTAATTCATTCATATGAATGGTATAATGTAATCACAGTAAAGGACAGGGAACAAACCTGAAAGCAAAACGGAGGTAGTCAAATGAAAAATCAAAAGGCTGTTGATTCTTATATCGGTTCCATCGGTGAAATCGCCACCCTGCTGGAAGACCTGAAGGGGTATGTAGTGGATAACCACATGGACATCGCCCCGGAGGATGTAAATTGGGGCCACGCCGGAAGCGCCCAGCACTTGTTGGCTCTGCTTAATGAAGCCGCCGTATTCGCTGGTATCCGGCACGAGAAATAAGGGAGGGTTTGGAAATGAAAGCGAATCTGATTGACCTGCTGAATGGGAATGGCTTCACCGAGAAGCCTGCCGAGAACGAGATTCTCCAAAGCTGCAACGGCCTGATTCTCCAGCGTGAGTGGTCGAAAGAAACCGAGGTTGTCTGGTATGGCAAAAGAACGGAGACCTTCAGCGTCCAGGTGTTCATCAACCGGAAATCCGGCATTTGCCATGTGGCTTTCTACAAAGATAGCCGGGAAATCAAAAGCCGCTGGTACGATACCATCGGAAAGCGCACCTACAATGCCATCGCTGAAACCGTCAAAAATGCCGGGTTTGAAATGTAAGGGAGGATTTGAAGATGAATCAGAAAACCGTTAGCTATCGCACCTACTCGCTGGCCCTGTCGAAGCTCCAAGCCGAGCTTGACCTTGACCGCACGATCACCGTCTATGATATGGGCAGCAATTTCGGCAACGAGCCGATTCGGTTAGGCGTAAACTGGAGCGCCATCGGAACCGTCCCAGCTTCGGAGGCTGTAGATTTCGCCCAGCGTCTTATGGATGCTGCCAAAGCCGCCGAAGGCTTCGAGTATAACGGGTATGTTGTTACTTATGGGGAGGGCTGAAAAATGGCGAGTTTGAGAAATTGTGCCAGATCCATTCGAGAAGAAGCGGCAGACGGTATCTGCTGGATCGCTCTCTGGAAGGAAGGCCGGTCGTGGAATGTTGATACTATCTGGCCGGAAGATATGCTCTACGACAAGGGCATCATGGTTTTGGAATCGGACTATCTGGAGCGGCTCCGGGAAATCGTGAAGGCCGATTCCTCTGCCATCTTGGTCAGTGGCGAATACTCCAATATCGGTTGTGCAGGGGATGGTTCTCTGCCGGATGTGCAGGTCCTGACCGATGCCCTCCGCTGGCAGTACGAGGATTGTCACCCTCTTATCACCGATTGGGAATTGAAGGAGGCGGTCTAAATGCTGACATGGGTGATTGTTGGTGCGGGGCTTCCCGATCTGAGGATTCGGGCAAGGTCTTTTGATGAAGCTCTGTCAAGGGCAAGGCTCCGGGATTCCGGGTATTGTGGCGGCTATGTGGCCGATGATGAGTAAGGAGGATATTGAATATGAAAATGATTAACAAAGCCACCGGCGAGGCTGTCTACTATAATCCGGTTCGGAAAGCCGGGAAGGATGTCTGGGTGATTCAGGGCATCGGCGGGACAGTGATCATCGGGCGGGACCGGCAGAAGAAAAAATCCCGCATCTTCACCCAGGAGGCTCAGGCGGAAGCCTACCTGAAGCGGCACGGCTTTGAGAACGAAGTGTACCGCTGAATGGCAAAGTAGAGGCGGCATCTGGTTCCCCAATACGGGGGCCACACGCCGCCTCTTTGTTTTGCCTTATACTTTCTCTACCTTTGCGGTTGCCGCCTGTCTTTTTTCCAAAGGAAAAAAGAGGCCCTTTGCGGCGCTTTGGTGTAAGTTTACCCTACAAAAATAAAAGCGCCTGTACGGGCCTCCCAGGGGCCGCACAGGCGCTTTTTGTAACAGGCGCATGGTGCGCCATTTTTTTGTTTTTACGGAGTGTCCTTTGCGGAATCGGGGGTCAGGAAATCCGCCTTGATCCAGAGGCCATTCCTCAGCCGGGCGCATCCCTCATGGATGGCGGTGATTGTGACCGGGGTTCCCAGGGGGAGGGTGCCGACCGGCCTCACCTCCATGAGAGGGCTGTCCGGGGCCATCCGAAGGACAGCCAGCGCCACATTGATCCTTGCGGTAAACGGGAGCGGGATTTCCTCTATGCGGGGAGCTTCCGGTTCTTCGGCGGCATCGGGAGCGCTGGAGTGAGTATCTCCCTGCGGCTCGGTATTAGAAACTTCCGGGGTTGCGGTCAGAACGGATTCCTCCGGGGACGGAGTTTCCGCCTTTGCGTTTTTCTTGCCTCGTGCCATCTCTGCTTACCTCCTATTACTTGCCGATCTGCCCCAGGGCCTCTTTGAGCTTGTCAAAGCCGAACATGGCGGCATAGGCCACGAAAAGCCCCAGCGCAATGGCCCCGGCGATCAGGTACCAAGTGATGGCGATTTTGGCGATAGCGCAGACGGCGAAAAACGCCACCAGCGTCACGACCATGGAAATCCCCACCGCCAGAAAGTTGGTGGGGATTTTGTCGTAAGTCAGCCCTTTCAGAACCTGCACGATGATGTTGGTCACCACGGTCAGGATCAGGGCCGCTGTCAGGATTGCGGAGATGGCCATGGGGATGTGCTGGATGATGGTGTTCATATGATTGTCCTCCTGTCAAAATTCCTGGGGGCTTTCGCCCTCATCGTCCACATTGAAATTTGTGGCCTTTGCAGCCTCAAAGGTCACGCCGCCCTCGCGGTGGTCGCTTTTGGCCATGTTGAGGTAAAAACTGCAGATCACGCCGTGCGCCGCCCAAGGGAGGCCCACCATGGCGGAGAGCCATGGAAGAGCGCCGTCAAAGCTCCTATAAATGCAAAAGGCGGCGAGGGCCAGACCGCCGATGGTAACCGTCCAGAGGAGGCCCCGAATGTCTGCAATCAGGCGCTTGGAAAATTCCTGCTCCTGCTTGCTCTTTGCGGTTTTCCTCTTGGAACGCACAGCCCTCTTGCCTCGTGCCGGTGTCATACGGGGGTACCGGATTTTGTGGTGATGAACGCTTGGAATCCGGCGGCGGTCAGTTTCTGCATCTGCGCCTCAGCATTTGCCTTTTTGCTATAGGCCCCGACCTGCACTTTGTACAGGCCATCTGCCTTGACCACATAGGTATCAAAACCTGCCGCTTTGATTTTCTTTGCATAGGCTGTTGCGTTTGCCTTGGAGGAAAAGGCCCCCGTCTGCACCCGATAGAGCGTCCCGGCGGCATCGGCGGTGGGAGCCTGCGCCCCGCCGTTCAGAGCGTCCATGTACCCCTGAACCAGCTGCTTGAATGCTTTCCAGTTCTTCAGGGCGATGTCCGGGTTGCTGCTTCCGAAGATATAAGTCGGACACCATTTCTGGTTCCTTACCGGGTTTGTGCATTGCCGGTCCACATCTGCGAAGTGTTTTCCCGCCGATTTGTTCACCCAGTAGGTATGGCTGAACAGCTTGTCAATGGTCAGCCCATGCTTCCAGAGGAGCCATGCCGCCATCCTTGCGGCGTTGTCTTTGGCCTTTTCGTCATGGGCTGCGGTATCCCCCATGATTACCTCCATGCTTATGGTGGTCATGTTGCCGCCGTCCGGGGTGCTGCCATCGCCAGCGTGCCAGCTCACCTCTGCGGAACCGACCGGATCATTGGAACACAGGCCAGTTCCCGCTTTCAGGTTCTGCCATGCGCCGGTATCGTCCACATAGTAATGCACCCGCACCGATCCCATGTTTTCATTGTAGGTTGCGCGGGTGTACTGTTCCCCGTCATCATGTACATTGGCCAGATCCGCCGTGTTGTGGATAGTGACGCCCTGCACCTTTCCAGTGCCGCCGCTCAGGCGCTGCTGTTTTTTGTACAGGCTGCCAGCGGAGAAGCCGGCCTTTTGGGCTTTGGCCCCGTCTTTCCAGCGGATGCCATCAGGGATAATCTTTTCGCTGACGGTCACGCCGTTCATCTGAAAGACCTTGTTTGCTGTGAGTAATGCCATTTTTCTTTATCCTTCCTTTCGTTAGAGATCAGGGTGGTGGGCGCTCTTGTTCAGGTGCTTGTCCAGCATATTCAGGGCATCCTTGCAGGGGCCATCGCATCCCTGTTCGATCAGCCCCTGCAAAGCCCCACGGAGGCCATAGCACACCAGCGTCTGTTCTTCCTGAATCGCTTTGATGGCCTCGGTCTGCCTCTTGTTGCTCTCATAGACCTTATAGATGGCGATCACAGCTCCGATCAGGGCGCTCATGGCTCCGAGAAGGCTTGCGGCCTTGATGATG
Organism: uncultured Angelakisella sp.; assembly: GCA_910585535.1. GTDB lineage: Bacteria > Bacillota > Clostridia > Oscillospirales > Ruminococcaceae > Angelakisella. Next base: position 4,375 of record CAJUFK010000178.1, read on the forward strand.
GTATCCACATCGATGTACATACGGTTCACCTCCCCTCTGATGGTAATTCCGGCCATTCGCCGCTGCCGATGAGCTTTTGGAAGCGGGTCTTGGTTCTTTCGATTTCATCTTCCAGAACGGAGGCATCGTGCTGGGCAAGCACCTTTTTCTGTTCCAGGATGATGCGGGCCATATCGGTGCAGATGCCACACAGTCCTTCGATGATTTGAAGGTTGCTCATGGGGTCACTCCCTTCATGGCATAACAAAAGGGAGGGCGGTTTTGCCGCTCTCCCTTTCAGGGTGCCAAATAAAAAGAAGATGGCGGAATCACCCGTCATCTTCTTCTTTGATTTTTTCGCTGTCCCGCTTCAGGAAAAACCAGCCCTCCGTCCACTCGGTGTCGCTGTACTCCCCGAAGATGGCCTTGCGGAGCTGGTAGCTGTCACAATGGGACATCAGCCCCATGTAGGAGGTGACAGTTCGCTGGGCACGGTCCAGGTCGATTTTTCCCTCTGCGTACAGGGCTTGGATGCGCTTCAGGTTGCGCTTCATCCGCAGGGCTGTCGCTTTCTTCAGCCGGATGTGGTCTGGGTATATGCGGTACTGGCAGAAGTCTATCCCGTGGGATATAGGCTGGATGAAGGATTTCTTTGGGTTCAGTTCCAGCTTCAGCTTTTCAGCCATGAATCCCTCGATCTTGCTGCGCCATTCCCGAAGCTGCGCCTTGCTATCCGAAATCATTACGATGTCATCCATGTACCGGACATACTGCTTTATCTGCAGTTTGCGCTTTGCGAAGTGATCCACCTCGTTCTGGTTGACATTCGCCAGCA
>CAJUFK010000179.1 GCA_910585535.1 uncultured Angelakisella sp.
CCCCTGGGCGCTCTTTGCCTCCTTTCTGCCGCGGCAGAAAGGAGGTCCGCCGGAAAGGCAAACGTCGTTTAGCCATCAACTACAACCAATCCCCAGAAAGGAAACCCAGAGATGGGACGCCCAAAGGGCCACAGCCTGACGAAAGGCACAACGTCGGCAATCAGGAGCAGAGCCTAGCGGTTCTCCAGCAAAAGGCTACCCCAGGCCCGCCCGTTCAAAAAGCGTCCCCCTGTGGGGTCCTGTTTTGAAGGGAAGCCTGTATCATTCGACAGGTTTTTTCCATCGAGTAAAGCAAACTATCCTAGGCAAGGCTCGTTCCGGCCGCTGGGCCGGGGGTTATGCCGGCTCGGATACCGCCTCGTTGTGTACGTAGTTGACCTCCAATATCTTTCCAGCCCCCAGCGCAACACAGTCCAGCGGATTCTCCGCAATGTGTACCGGCATCCCCGTTTCAATGGTGATTAGCCGGTCCAGCCCCTTCAGCATCGCTCCGCCCCCAGTAAGGGTGATCCCCTTGTCAATTATATCTGCCGAAAGCTCCGGCGGCGTCTTTTCCAGCGTGCTGCGAATGGCGTCCAGAATCGCTACAATGGAATCCACCAACGCCTCCCGAATCTCCTGGGGCGTGAGGATAATGTTCTTCGGAAACCCGTCCGCCAGGTTCCGGCCCTTGATCTCTACCGTCTCCTCGTTTTCGTAGGGATACGCCGATCCAATGCAGATCTTGATGTTTTCCGCCGTCCGCTCCCCAATGAGAAGGTTGTACTTCTTCTTGACGTAGGCAATAATGGCCTGGTCGAACTCGTCCCCGGCTACCCGCACCGACTTGGAAACCACGATCCCCCCCATGGAGATCACCGCCACCTCGGTGGTGCCGCCGCCAATGTCTACCACCATGCTGCCCACAGCTTCCTCCACCGGAAGCCCGGCCCCAATGGCCGCCGCCATGGGCTCCTCTACAATGCGGACATACTTGGCCCCCGCTTTTTGGGCCGCCTCGCGCACCGCCCGGCGCTCCACCGCCGTCACCCCCGAAGGGATGCAGATGACCACCCGGGGCTTCCCGAACCGGGAACGCCCAATGCTCTTTTGGAAGAACCACTGGAGCATACTGGCGGTAATGTCAAAATCGGCAATAACGCCGTCCTTCAAGGGACGGATGGCCATAATGGACCCCGGGGTCCTGCCGATGACCTCCTTAGCTGCTTGTCCCACATATTTTACCACATCGGTGCGCACGTCTACCGCCACCACCGAAGGTTCCCGCATGATGATCCCTTTGCCCTTCATATAGATAAGGGTATTTGCTGTACCCAGATCGATCCCGATATTTTTTGATGCAAACATCCTGCGCTCCTTTCCTCCTCACCGTCTATTTCTTCCCCCAAATCTCCTTTTATGGGCGGGGGCATATCAACGCAATAGTATTGTATCACACAAGGCGGGGTTTCACAAGGAAAGAAAGGGCGGAATTTGTTGCGATTTCTTGAATTTTCCACGACTCAAGGCAAAAACTTCCCCCAAAAGGAGGGCCGGGGCGGAAAAAACTCCGTCCCGGCTGTTTTTATATCACTTGGCGGTTCTGCCAGCGGCCGCTTTTGTACCGCCAGAGGAAGGCGGCGCACCGGGCAATCCAGTCGATGTACATGGCCACCCAGACCCCCATAATCCCCATGCCCACCGCCGGCCCGCAGAGGAAGAAGCTGAAGCCCACCCGGAAGATCCACATGGAGACAGTGGAGACCAGCATGGTAAAGCGCACGTCCCCCGCCGCCCGCAGGCCGTTGGGCAGGGCGAAGGAGGAGGGCCAGAAGACGATGGCGAAGATGGCAAAGACCTGGACCAGCTCCACCGTAAGGGCGGCGGTCTCCTCGGGTAGCTGGAACAGCCCCACCCAAAAGCCGGCGGTAAAATAGAGCAGCACCTCCAGGGTGCCCATGGTACAGTAAACCAAGCCGGTGAGGCGCAGCATATACCGCTTGGCCTGGCCGAACTCCCCGGCCCCTACGCACTGCCCCACCACCGTCACCATAGCAAGGCCGATGGCGCTGCCCGAGACGTGGGGGATCATGACGATATTGTTGGCCATGGCGTTGGCGGCGATGACCACCGTTCCAAAGGAGGTCACCAGTCCCTGGACCAGCACCTTGCCGATTTGGAACATCCCGTTTTCCAGGCCGCCGGGCACCCCCACCCGGAGGATGCCCCGGACCATAGCGGGGTGGAATTCGGGCCGGAAAAGCTGGTGGATCTGCACCCGGCCGTGCCCGTGGCAGAGGAGCCACAGAATCACCAGGGCGGCGGCCATCCGGGAAAGAAGGGTGGCGATGGCGGCCCCCTCCACCCCGGCCCCCAGGCCGTAGATGAGCAGGGCGTTTCCGCCGATGTTGATAAGGTTCATCAGGGCGGAGCAGCACATGGAGACCTTGGAGTTGCCCATCACCCGGAACACCCCGGCCCCGCCGTTGTAGATGCCGATAAAGGGGTAGGAAAGGGCGGTGATGTAGAAATAGATCCGGGCCCCCGCCATCACATCCGGCTCCGCCGCCCCAAAGAGAAGGCGGAGAATGGGGCCGTTAAAGAGGAGGCAGACCACCATAATAAGGCCGGAGGCCGCCGCAACAACAAAGAGCAGCTGCTTGGCGGCGGTGGAGGCGTTGTGGTCCTCCTCCCGGCCCAGGTACTGGGCGGTGACAATGGCCCCGCCCGCCCCCAGGGCGGAAAAAACGTTGATAAGCAGGATGTTGATGGAATCCACCAGGGAGATGGCGGAAATGGCCTCCTGGCCCACCGAGGAGACCATCACCGTGTCGGCCATCCCCACCGTCACCAGCAGCACCTGTTCCACCACCAGGGGGAAGATGAGCCGCCCCAGATCCCGAGCCGAAAACATCATAAGAAAAACCCTCTCTTGCCCGGGGCTGTGGTCCCCCCCGGAAAACGCCAGTTTCGTATTTTCTTATTTTCTCCCTTTTCCTCCTGGCGCGCAAGGGGGAGACGGCTAAAAGTCCGGAAAAAGCGGGAAGAATCTGCGAAACCGCCAAGGAGGCAGGCCGGCGGGCGCTTTTTTTGGATAAAAAGCGGAGCCTGGCCGCCGGGACCTTGGCGGTCACAAAAAGGCCCGAAAGGCGGAAGGAAGGGGAAACGATTCCCGAAGCTCTCCTTCCCCGGCCCAGACCAGGCCGGCCTGGGGAAGGGCTTCCCCGGTGACGGCGGCCCGCCAGCCGGTCATCCGCCAAAGGACATGGGTAAAAACGTGCTTCGCCTCCCCCAGGGGGATCAGGTCCCCGGGGGCCAGCCCCAGCTCCCGGATGGCCCCGGCGGCGCCTTCTGCATCCAGTTTGCCAGGGAGGTTCACCGGCTCCCACATCCCTGCCAGCAGGCCGGGGGAGGGGCGGCGGCGAAGGGCAAGGCTTCCATCCCCCCGGAAGAGAAGGAGGAGGGTTCGTTCCTCCTCCCGCCGGGGCTTTTTCGGGGCCTTTTGGGGGATCTGTCCGGTGAGCCCCCTGGCCCTGGCCTGGCAGAGCCCCGCCAGAGGGCAGTCTTCGCAACGGGGCTCCCCATTGGGGAGGCAGACGCAGGCCCCCAGCTCCATCAGGGCCTGGTTAAAGTCCCCCGGGCAGTCCGGAAGGATGGCGGCAAGGGCGGCGGCGAACTCCTTCTTCACCTGGGGGGATAAGATGTCCCGGGTGCTGGCTGTGACCCGGGAGAGGACCCGGAGGACGTTTCCATCCACCGCCGGGCAGGGGAGGCCGAAGGCGATGGAGGCGATGGCCCCCGCCGTGTAGTCCCCAATCCCCGGGAGGGCCCGGAGTTCCTGGAAGGAGGGGGGGAGGACCCCCTGATGATTTTCCATCAGCATCCGGGCCGCCTTTTGGAGATTCCGGGCCCGGCTGTAGTACCCAAGGCCCTCCCAAAGCTTCAGCAGTGTCTCCTCCGAACAGGCCGCCAGGGCGGGAACGTCGGGGAGGGCCTCCAGAAAGCGGAGGAAATAGGGGCGCACCGCCTCCACCCGGGTCTGCTGAAGCATGATCTCACTGATCCAGACCCGGTAAGGGGTGGCCTGGCTCCGCCAGGGGAGGACCCGGGCGTGGTCCCGGTACCACCCCAGGAGCAGGCCGGGGAGTTCCGGGGGGAGGGGGATCACAGTTCCACCTCAAAGAGCCGCTGGAAGTTCCGGTACAGAATGTCATCCCGGATCTCCTCCGGGAGGTCCAGGGAAAGGAAGCGGTCCAGTTCCTCCCCGTGGTCCCACATGGGGAAATCGGTGCCGAAGAGGAAGCGCCGGTGGCCCAAAAGGCGGATCAGGGCAAGGGCACGCTCCCGGGGGAGGCAGAAAAGGGAGCTGCTGGTATCGAACCAGATGTTGGGGAGATCCCGGTAACGCTCCACATCCTGCCAGTGGCTGTATCCCCCGAAGTGGGCGGCGATGCAGGTAAGGCCGGGGTACCGTTTTGCCACCGCCTCCATCCTGGCCGGGGCGGACCAGTCATACCGCGCGTCCCCGGTGTGAAAGAGGATAGGCAGCCCCAGCTCCTGACAGCTTTCGTAGATGGGGAAGGCGGCGGGGTCGTCGATGGCAAAGCGTTGGAAGTCCGGGTGGAGCTTCACCCCCCGCAGCCCCATCTCCCGGATCCGCCGGGCCTCCCCGGGGATGTCCTCGTATCCGGGGTGGAGGGTGCCAAAGCCCAGAAACTCCTGGTTTTCGCTGCAGCTTTGCCGGATAAAGTCGTTGATGGAGACCACCTGGCCGGGGTGGGTGGCGGTGGAACAGACCAGGTATTTCCGGACGCCGATTCGTCTCCCGCTTTCCAGGAGGGCCTGGGGGGATCCGGGGTGGCACATGGGGATGTCATAGAACTGGCCGATGGCGTCCACGGCCTTGGCGGCGATCTTTGGGGGGAAGATGTGGGTATGGGCATCGGTGATGATTAGGTCTTGAGGGGTGAACATGGGGTGGTGACTCCTTTCCCGGTGGGTTTCGGGCCGCCTGGCGGCCTTTAGAGGGCCGGCGGGTTCCCTTCGGAACCCGCATGATACAGATTATGCTTCAACTCTGTGTGCAGTAATTATTGTATAGCTATATGCGTTCACAGTTATTTTGTAGTGACCTGTGA
>CAJUFK010000180.1 GCA_910585535.1 uncultured Angelakisella sp.
TCTTGCGGTTGCGGACCTCCGTTTCAGTTTTGGTGTTGGTGGTTACTTCGATGCGGTATTTGTCCTCTGGATATTCGTCTGGAGGAACAACAGGGAACTCCTCAATGTGATAGGTGATGAGGTTTTGGGTTCCGCCACCCCATTTAATATAGTTGTACATGAGGTCACTGTAATCGCAAGTTCCATTCAAGATCTCATCTGCGGAATCCTTGCCAGGACAGGCTCCCCAAGATACGATGGTTGTGCCCATAAGTTCTGCCCAGATACCGGCCTGGGCTGCAGTATAGTCGGCATCGCTTTTTCCAGAGTTATGGTAGTTGGCGAGGATCTGCTTAATAGCAGGGTCGCTTCCTTCCCCTGTCTGGATGTAGTCACCGCTGGGAGGAACACCGTTCCACTCACCGCAAAAGGCAACTTCTCCGTTCAAAGTGATTCGGGGCATTCCCTCTCCCAGGTAGGCCCCGTTGGCAAAAACCAGGCGGTTTTCCTCACCGCTGGCCCAGGGAATGATTCGATAACTGGGAGACACCTTTCCTGATGCTTTTGCTTTCCTTGGCCCAGAGGAATCGTCCAACTGAGAGAGGACATACTCCTGGTACTCCTGGAGCCAGTGCTTAGGAGTATGTGGGGGAGGGCCGCTGTCCTGCTGATCGTCTCCCTGTCCTGCCGCGAATGCGGATACTGGCAGCATGGTTGCCAGCATCATTACGCTCAGCAAAAGGCTAAGCAATCGCTTGGTCATTCTTTTCATTTTAATACCTGTCCTTTCATAAAAATAGCCGCCTGTTTTACCAAGCGGCACAAAAAAGGAGCCGGTGAAGGCTCCTTTGCGATATAGGGTTTGGGGGTATGGCTAATCCAGTGAGAATACCTGTACCCAGTATAGATTGCCGTTTTCAGCTTGGTAGCAGCCCACCCCGATATGGTGGTAGCGATCCAGAAGGATGTTGGTCCGATGTCCATCCGAGTTCATCCATGCGATAACCTGTTTTTCTGCGGAACTTCTTTGTCCAATGTTCTCTCCGCAACGCAGGTCTACTACCGTTGTCCCATCCGGGCGGGTATGGCTATACAGCTCTCTTGTTTCTTCGGCTCTGATCCTGGCCAGCTCCATGAGGTCCTCATCTACTTCCAGGGCGGGAAGGTCGTTCTTCTCCCGTTCCTCATTTGTGAGTCGGATGACCTCCAAAGCATCCTCCAAGCGATGGCATCCACCAGACGGAGCGGAGTCCAAGTCGTCCTCGTATGGTTCATCCTCCGGATCTTCTTCTGACTCTTCCACAGAACCTTCCCATACGTAGTCAGGATATAGGTTCTTTAGATCGAATCCTCCGCCAGAGGAAGAAGGCGTGGTCTTTTTAGGTGCAGGTGCTGATTGCGGGGGCGGTTCCGGTTCCGGCTGCGGGGGGACCCCAGCCTGAGAAGACGATGCAGGCGCCGCCGGTTGGCTGGATACCGGAACCTGGGACGAGGCGTTCTCAGCAGGGGCGGAGGAGCTTTCCTCCGGGGGGGCCTCTTGCTGGCTGGTGAGTTCCTCCAGCTGCTCTTTCAGCTTGGCGATCTCCTCGTCTTTTTTCCTCTGCTCTTCCTCGATCTGCTCCAGCTTTTCCTTGACCGCCTCGTCCACCGACTGCTGGATGATGGCCTCCATGTCCGGCTCGGCGGCGGATGGAGCGGCAGGGGCCGGGGTATTGCAGCCCGCCAGCAGGGCGATGGTAAGCAGGATGGCGATGGTTTTTTGTTTCATAGCATTGTACCTCCTGCCTATAAGGATACCAGCAAAGGCGGAAGAAAGCTATATCCAAACTCAACAAATCAAGCCTCCAAAGCCTGTACCATTAGACGCATATTGGGCTTGCCGGTAATGCAGGTGATAAGGGTGAGGCGGTTGTCGTCTGTACGGGAGAGGAAGGACCAGTCATCGTCCGTGATCTCCTTTACCTCGCTGACCTTGTACTCCCGCTCCCCCAGGGCGGTCTTATACCGGACAATGTCACCCTCCGCCAGCTGGTGGATGTCCCGGAAATAGGCCACCGCTCCGGTGGGGGCGACATTGTGGGAACACAGTCCAATGTTGCCCTCCCAGGCGGATGTAATAGCAAAATGAGCCACCCCTTTGGTCATGCTCTCAATTTCACTGCCCTCCTCGGTCTCGTAGACCGGGGCGGACAGATCCAGTTTGGGGATGGTGAGGACCCCCATGGAGCCATCCGGCAGGGCAGCGTCCTCCGGCAGGATGTAGCCCTGGGTGGAGAGGGAGGTGGAGTCCGCCCAAACTTGGTCGGAATCGGGAAGATGTTCCACCGGCTTTGCCTGAGATTTCCCCTGCTGTTCTGCGGCAGGAATGACCACCACACCATCCTGGGCGGTGTACGTCCTGTTGATCTCCAGATCAAAGGTCACTTCACTTTCGGCAGGCGGAACTGCCTCGGTGCGGTGCGGGATTTTATTGGAAGTGATCTGTCCGATGGCAAAGCCGATGACCACCACCGCCAGGGGGATCCCCAGCAGGAGAAACCAACCGCCGCGGCGATACCAAATATCCTTCATTTTTTCCTTCATCTTCTGTCGTCCTCCAATCCTCTGTCCATGACCTGCAGCATCTCCGGACGGTGCATCTTGGGACGGTCTGCGTAGGGATCACCGGGGACCTTTCCGGCTTTTCGCTTTTTGCCGAACAGAACAAGATAAAAGAGCCCTACACCTGCGCTAGCTGCGATCCCCACTGCCAGGATCACCAATCCTGTCGTCCGCCAGGGGAAGGGCTCTTCTTCCGGCTGCACTTCCTCATACACGATGCTGTATTGTACTTTTCCTTCGGTCATCCGGCTGACCTCGCCGGTGTACTCGGCGGTTACGGTATATCCGTCTGCCTTACTCCCCCAGGCGGTCCCGGTGTAAAGAGCCGTGGCCTGGAACAGAGAGGGTACCTCGCTGTTCTCCGCTCCGCTGGCCATGGGGGTCCACTTCACATCCGCCAGCTTGAGGGTAACGCCGTTTTTCTCGACGGTTTTTTGAATGTAGTAGGGGTCGTTGCGGTCCAGGCCGGTGTATTCCTTGGTCTCCTTCAGCTGGTAGCTATAATTGGAGGTTCCAGTTTCCTTCACCTGAATGGAATCCCGGTCCAAGGTCAATGTCCCGGAAAAACCATCTGCCCGATAGTCCATGGTGGACTTCAACAGAGGAAGGATATCCTCCATTTTGTCCGTTTCCGATTCCAGGGTCATGGTCTGGGAGACAGTTTTCTTCTCAGTTTCTCCTGGCTGTTCCTGGCGGAGGATGTCGGTGGCTTCATAGGCGACGCCCCGACGGGTCAGGTCTTTCTCGATGAGTTCCGTGGGCGCTGTGTTCGGCGGCACAAGGAAGGTCTTGACCAGCAGCTGGACGCCGCCCTCCTCTGCGGTCTGGACCGATACCGGATAGTAGCTGCTGACGGTGTAGTTTTTCGTGTCATCCTTGCTGTCCTCCTTGTTTTCCCCCTCCCTGGGGGTGATGTCGGTGATAGAGATGGCGGTCCCGCCATTCCCGCTGCCAATGACCGCCTGGGGCGGCTCCGCCCCGTGGGCGGTGACGGACAGCACCACCGCAGCCGCCAGTAGGGCGGCCAGCATCATGCAGGCTCTCTTTTTCATCCTTCTGTTCCTCCTTCTAAAGCGTCATTTCCGGGAAAGGCTGTTCCTGCTTTCCCTCTGCTGCGGCCTCTCTGGCCATTTCCTCCATCGTCCGGAGGTACTGCCGGGTAAACCCATCCACCACCGCCGAATGGGCGCTCAGGATATATCCCCAGCCCAGCTCCTTGGAAGAGATGGCGCGGGCACCGGCCCACTCCCGGACCTGTCTGCTGAACCGCCCGTCCCCAAACCTGCTTTGGACGGTATCGGCCAGCACCAGCTCCACCCGCTGGATGCCGAACTCCTCAATGGCCCTTTTGGCGCAGCCGCTATCCAGGCAGGCACCGTCAAAGCCGCGGCGGATGATCTCCTCCATCCCGTCCCGGCAGGCGAGGTTGGCGTAATGCTCATCCAACTGCCGCTCTACCTCCTCCGGCTCCCTGGGCGGGTAAACATAGGGCTCGATGCTCACAAGATCACCTCCTTTCTGGCCCGCTCCAGCAGCAGGGCGGCCAGCTCAAGCTGCTGCTCCCGGGACATAGCGGCCACGGCCGCGTTGACATACGCCTCAATGGCCTCCGGGGACAGGTCCCCCATCTCGATGAGGTGGACCTTTTTCACCCGCAGGTCGCAACCATCCGCCGCCAGCTTCACAAAGCCCCCAGGCTCAAGTCCCAGGGCATCCCGCAGTTCTTTGGGCAGATACACCCGCCCTTTGGCATCGATGAGGCGGTACATATCCTTCAGCATTCAAACCATCCTTCCTCCTCCAAAATGTCCCATACCGCTGTGGGGTCGGCCCCCAGGTCCTCCAGCAGAGTGCAGACGCCCTCCGGCAACTCCTCCCGCAGGGTATCCCATGCCTCGGCTTCATCCTCTTCATCCGGCAACTCCAGCAGGATGCGCCCCTCCTCGATGGTGCAGGCCAGATCATCCAGCCCGGTGATATGAGGAAAGCCTGCGTCCTCCAGCAGCTCCGCCGGAAGATACAGGCCGGGTCTCTCAGTCGGGAAGCTGTTCCGCCCCGCTGCGGTCATCCGCAGATGATATGCGGTCTTTTCCATCTCCGCCGCCAGGCCCAGAAACAGCTCCGGCACAGAGGCGTTTCTTACCGTACCGCTGTTGGAGCAGCTCCCGAACAGCCCTTCCATCTTCTTTTCGTTTTTCTGCATTTCGTTCTCCTTCCTGTATTTGTCTGTATTTCTTCTCTCCCGGTTCTCGCTCCGGGGTTTGGAACAAACTCAGCTGTGAGGGTCTCGACCAGACCTCCGGGTCATAGCTCGTGATGACAAGTTCCTCGTATTCCCCGCCGCCGCTGCGGTTCCCCAGGGGGTTGGGCCGGGTGGTGGTAAACTGCCAAAAGTCCTGGTACAGCTCCCGGATAAAGGGGTGGTCGTTGTAGGACAGGACCACGAACGCCCCCTCGCAGTTACAGACCAGCTCCTGCAAACGCAGGTGGTCCTCGAAGTTGAAGGGGACAT
>CAJUFK010000181.1 GCA_910585535.1 uncultured Angelakisella sp.
CGGTGTTCCCGCCTGCGGGCGGGAACGAGTCGCTTCGCGACTAGGCCTGCGGGCCAGGGAGAGATAGAAACGAGGCTTCGCTCCATCCTCCGCCGCTTGGCGGCGGCCCCGTAGGCGTAGCCGGAGGGGGTATTCCCCCCGCAGGGAACTACGAATAGCCCCGCAGGGATAAGAGGGTATGGGGCGTTTGCCCCATCCTTGGGGAGGTCCAGGGGGAACCCCCTGGTAGGGTCCAGGGACAAAGTCCCTGGGCGCTCTTTGGTCCCTTTCTGTCGCCACAGAAAGGGACCCCCCGCCGGGTAGGCGAAACGCCGTTGAGCCATCAATAACAGCCAAGCCCCAGGATGGCAACCCAGAGATGGGACGCCCAAAGGGCCACAACCTACAAAAAGGCAGTACGTTTTCAATCAGGAGCAGTACCCATCCCATAATACCCAAAGAAAAACCCCGTTTTGCATAACCCAGAATGAAAACCGACTGCATTGCCCCCAGCCTTATGCCCGCCGACCGCCGGCCGGTCCAACTGTACGGGCGAAATGTCATGGCGCCATGCGCCCAGTATCAGGAGGTTTCTATTATGAAACGTGTCATTATGACCATCGCCCTCCTCTCTGCCCTGGGGGCGCTCTTCTTCGGGCTTGCCCCCCTGGCGGCTTACCGCATCTTCCACCTGGGGGTGCTGCTGCTCCTGCTCTATGGCGTGGGGGTCATCCTGCTGCTGGTCTTTTGGGACGGCTTCCCTGATATGATGTTCCCCGGCTACCCCAAGGAGCAGGTCCTTTGGTGGCGGATCCTCCGGGGGGTGGCCGCAGCTGGGCTCTGCCTCTCTGTCGTCGTGGGCGGACTTCTTTCCTGGCGTATCTTCCAGGCGGGCCGCCTGAACCCGCCGCCCCAGGACGCAGAGCCCGCCACCGTGGTGGTGCTTGGCTGCCTGGTCCGGGAGGACGGCCCCAGCCTCATGCTCCGGTACCGCCTGGACGCAGCCCTGGAGTACCTCCGGGAGCATCCCCAGGCCCCGGTGGTGGTCTCCGGCGGCCAGGGGAGCCGGGAGCCGGTGAGTGAAGCCCAGGCCATGGCGGAATATCTAATGGCAAACGGCATCGCCGGGGACAGGATCTATCAAGAGAACCAATCCACCGATACCCAGCAGAACATCATCCTTTCCGGGGAGATCATCCGCCGGGAGGGTCTGCCGGAACGGCTGGTCATCGCTACAGATGCCTATCATCAGCTCCGGGTGCAGATCTATGCCGGCACCCAGGGCTTCCGGGAGGTCTACGCCCAGTCGGGGGAAAGCCCCTGGGGCCTGGTGCCCAGTTACGGCGTCCGGGAGATGCTGGCCATTGGGGAAGCGGTATTTTTGAACGGAGGAACGTTATGATAAAGGTTGGGATGGTATCCCTGGGATGCAGCAAAAACCAGGTGGATGCAGAGCGTCTGCTGGCCCTTCTTCCCAAAGGGGAGTTTGCGGTCTGCTCCGATCCCGGCCAGTGCCAGGTGGTCATTGTCAACACCTGCGGCTTTATTGAGGACGCCAAGCAGGAGAGCATCGACACCATTCTGGAATTCGCCGCCCTGAAGGAGCGGGGGGATCTTCGCTGCCTGGTGGTCACCGGCTGCCTTGCCCAGCGGTACCGGGAGGAACTGGCCCGGGAGATCCCCGAGGCCGACGTGGTGCTGGGCATCGGCAGAAACGGGGAGATTGCCGCCGCCATCCGGAATGCCCTGGAGGGGAATCGGGTGCTGGCCTTCGGCCCCAAGGAGGACCTTTCCCTGGAAGGGGATCGGGTGCTTACCGGGCCTCCCTATTCCGCCTATGTCAAGGTGGCGGAGGGCTGTTCCAACCGGTGCAGCTACTGTGCCATTCCCCTTATCCGGGGGGATTTCCGCAGCCGCCCCCTGGAGAATATCCTGGAAGAGGTAAGGTCCCTGGCCGCCCGGGGGATCAAGGAGGTAAACCTGGTAGCCCAGGACACCAGCCGGTACGGGCTGGATCTTTACGGGGCGTACCGGCTCCCGGAACTGATCCATCAGGTTTGCGCCGTGGAGGGGATCCATTGGGTCCGGATCCTCTATTGCTATCCCGACCGCATCACCGGCGAGCTGATCGCCGCCATGGCGGCGGAGCCCAAGGTCTGTAAATACATCGACATCCCCGTCCAGCACGGCAGCGGAAAGGTCCTTCGGGAGATGAACCGCCAGGGGGACCGGAGGTCTATCCTGGATGTCGTCCGCCGGCTCCGGGAGGGCATCCCGGGGGTGGCCATCCGCACCACCATGATCGCCGGCTTTCCCGGGGAAACAGAGGAGGACTTCGCGGAGCTTCAGGCCCTGGTGGCCGACGCGAAATTTGACCGCCTGGGCTGTTTTGCCTACTCCCAGGAGGAGGACACCCCCGCCGGGGAGCGGGAGGACCAGCTGCCGGAGGAACTGCGCCGCCACCGGGCAGACCTTATTATGGAGCAGCAGGCCCCCATCGCCTTTGCCATCGCCCAAAGCCAGGTGGGCAGGACCATGGAGGTGCTGGTGGAGGGGAAAAAAGGCGGGCAATACTATGGCCGCTGTTATATGGACGCCCCGGACATTGACACCAAGGTCTTTTTCACCAGCAGGACCCAATGTCGGCCTGGGGACTTTGTACCGGTCCGGATCACCGCCGCCCTGGAATACGACCTGGCGGGGGAGGCCGTGGAAGGAGGAACTGACTGATGAATCTGCCCAACAAGCTGACCACCGCCCGGGTGGTCCTTATCCCCCTGTTTCTGCTGGCCCTCTACGGGGGGTATTGGCTGGCCGCCCTGGTCATCTTCGCCCTGGCGTCCATTACAGACGCCCTGGACGGACACATCGCCCGGAGCCGCGGGCTGGTCACCGACTTTGGCAAGTTTATGGATCCCCTGGCGGATAAGCTTTTGGTCACCGCCGCCCTGCTGGCCTTTGTGGAGTTTCTGGATGTCCCCGCCTGGGTGGTGTTCCTTATCATCGCCCGGGAGCTGGCCATCACCGGCCTGCGGACCCTTGCCGCAGGCAAAGGGGTCGTCATGGCCGCCGACAAGTGGGGCAAGGTGAAAACCGCCAGCCAAATGGTGTGGATCTGCTACGGCCTGGTGATGGGCTTCTGTTTCTACAACCTTCCCCTGGGCAGCCGCGCCAACTGGGAAATGTACCTGATCTTTCAGGCCGGCATGGTGGTGGTGCTGTGTACCACTCTTTTTTCCGGAGGAAATTATCTGTGGAAAAACCGCCAGCTGTTTAGTCAGATGAAATAGAGGAGGTTTCCTGTTATGAAAGTATTCAACACCCTCACCCGCAAAAAGGAAGAGTTCGTCCCCATAGAACCCGGCAAGGTAAAGCTCTACGCCTGCGGGCCCACCGTCTACAACTTCATCCACATCGGCAACGCCCGGCCCCTCTGCCTCTTTGACGTTCTCCGGCGGTACCTGGAGTACCGGGGGATGGAGGTGACCTTTGTCCAAAACTTTACCGACATCGACGACAAGATCATCAAAAAGGCCAACGAGGAAGGCACCGATTACAAGACCGTCAGCGAGCGGTACATCGCCGAGTACAAAACCGACGCCGCCGGCCTGGGGGTACGGGAGGCCACCATCCACCCCAAGGCCACCGAGACCATCCCGGAGATTATCGAGCTGGTCCGGGAGATCGTGGACAACGGCTACGGATATGTTCTGGACGGCAGCGTCTACTTTCGGTCCCGGAAATTCCGGGAGTACGGGAAGCTGAGCCACCAGCCCCTGGAGGAGCTGGACGCGGGCAACCGCATCGAGCTGGACGCAGGCAAGGAGGACGGGCTGGACTTTGTCCTCTGGAAGGCGGCAAAGCCCGGGGAACCCAGCTGGGAGTCCCCCTGGGGCCAGGGCCGTCCCGGGTGGCACATTGAATGCACCGCCATGATCCTCAAGCACCTGGGGGAACAGGGCATCGACATCCACTGCGGCGGGCAGGATTTGATCTTCCCTCACCATGAAAACGAGATTGCCCAGGGGGAATGCTGCGGCAGGCTGGGGGGCGCTCCCTACGCCCGGTACTGGATGCACAACGGCTTCATCAACGTGGACAGCCGGAAGATGTCCAAGAGCCTGGGGAACTTCTTCACCGTTCGGGACGTAGCGGAAAAGTACGGGTACGAGCCCATTAAGTTCATGATGATCCAGGCCCACTACCGCAGCCCCATCAACTACACGGCGGAGGTCATCGAGCAGTGCAAAGCGGGGATGGAGCGGCTGTACACCTGCCGGGACAACCTGGACTTTGCCATTGAAAAGGCAGGGGAAGGGGAAGACCCGGAATTCATTGCCAAGGTGGAGGCCCGGCGCCAGCAGTTTGTCGCCGCTATGGAGGACGACCTGAACACGGCGGATGGTTTGGCGGCGGTATACGAGCTGGCTCGGGACATCAACAGCTACATTGCCCAGCCCCGGGGGCGGGAGGCTCTGGCAGAGGCGGCCAAGGTATTTGACGAACTGTGCGGCGTGCTGGGGATTCTCTACAACCGGGGGAAGAAGGGCAGTTTGGATGAGGAGATCGAGGGGTTGATTGCACGGCGTCAGCAGGCGCGGAAGGAAAAGGACTTTGCCTTGGCGGACAAGATTCGGGATGATTTGAAGGCCCGTGGGATCGTGCTGGAGGACACCCCCCAGGGGGTGAAGTGGCACACATCCGTTCCCTCCCCGGCGGCGGGTTAGCACCCGCAGGCACACCCTCCCCGGCGGCGGCCCAGCGGCCGCACGCAGACCCTCCCCGCCGGCGGCCCAGCGGCCGCACGCAGACCCTCCCCGCCGCTTCGCGGCTAACGGTTGTATACTGGCTTAAGTCGTGCCTGGAGTCGTGGGCTGTAAAAGGCGGCGGGTTAGCACCCGCAGGCAGACCCTCCCCGCCGGCGGCCCGGCGGCCGCACGCAGACCCTCCCCGCCGCTTCGCGGCTAGGGGTTGTGCCGAGACTTAAGTTGTGCCTGGAGTCGAAGGCTGTAATAGGTGGAAGGCAGTAACGCCCCTTGCCAAGTTGCAAGGGGCGATTTTGCGCTTCGGACAAAACGCACACCCTCCCCGGCGCTCCGCGCCTAACGGTTGT
>CAJUFK010000182.1 GCA_910585535.1 uncultured Angelakisella sp.
TCCCCAACAAGCAGCGCCAGGAGCCGGATGGCTATCCTGGGGCATTGCTTGCCAGTCTTATCAGAAATATCTGACAATTAATTTCATCTTAATCCATAAGTACCGTATTCTTGCATCATTCGAGAGGAAGAAATATAATCGGTGAAAGTTGTGCGGAGATATTGATATGGACTATGTATCAAGATTACAGCCGAATGATATTAGGACCGCGCAACGGAAATTTGAAGTCTGTTGTGTGGTTTTGTAAAAAATAACTTCTCTCCATCTCAACTCCATCTTTCTATGTTACACTACTCTTGGAGGTGTCATAATGCCAAAAAAGATTTTAGTAATCGAGGATGAAGAATCCATTCGCAATATAATCCGGGTCTTTTTGGAAGATGCCGGCTATACCGTATTTGTAGCCGGGGACGGTCTGGAAGGAGTCAACAAATTTCACGAAAAAAGTCCCGACCTGGTTCTGCTGGATCTGATGCTTCCTAAGATGAATGGCTTTACCGTATGCGATATTTTGCGGAAAGAAAGCCGAACTCCCATCATCATGCTCACCGCCCTGGATGATGATGACAGCCAGTTGAAGGGTTTTGATACCCTGGCCGATGACTATATTACCAAGCCTTTTTCTATGCCGGTGGTAATGAAACACATTGAAGCGGTATTACGCCGCACAGAACCGGCCGCGTCGGAACCTTCGGTCATCCGCTATAAAGCACTTGTTTTGGATGCAGATAGTTTTTCTGTCCAGGTAAATGGGTCGCCTGTGTCCCTCACGACCCGGGAATTTGAAATACTGAAATTTTTACTGGAAAATCAGGGGCGGGTCTTTACACGCGATAACCTCCTGGACAGGATATGGGACTACGATTATGTGGGCGATGAAAAAATAATTAACACACATATCAAGAACATCCGTAAAAAACTGGGTGTTGACTATATTGAAACCATCAGAGGGGTGGGATATAAGATTGAAAAAGAAAATCAGTGAAAGTATTCAAATTAAGACTTTTCTCAGTATGCTTGCGCTGCTAATCGTGAGCTGCGTCCTTATTTATGGGTTGGTCATGTTCTTTTTGCCGAGAAATTACCATGCCGAACTGCAAAGCCAGGTCACAGCAGATTTCTACGAACTGGTCGACATCATCGAGCAAAATGGCTGGGAGTCAAGTACAAATTCAATCCTGGAATTTGCCTTAAAAAACAATGCTTCTGTCACGGTTACTGATGGAGCTGGGGAATCTGTATTTTCAGTGAATTCAGTCAATTTGGCAAGTACCGAAAATGTCGTGCCGGCAACTGATTCTACTCCCTCTATGAGCTGCTCTTCTACTTTCCAGGATAACGGGCAATCTTATCAACTGTATGCCAATATCGCTTTGATAGCAGTATCGCAGTCCTATGGTATTCTTTTGCAGCTCCTCCCCCTCATTGTGGGAATCATTCTGGTGGTGTCCGTCCTTGGGGCGATGATTTGCTCCCGGTACTATTCCAAGCCGCTGGTCAGCATCAGCAATGTGGCAAAGCGGATGACCACCCTGGATATGACCTGGAAGTGTGAAGTCAACCGAAAAGACGAGATCGGTGTGCTGGCTGCCAGCTTAAATGAGATGTCTCAGCGTTTGAGCGATACGATGGACAGCTTGAAGGCGGCAAACTGGCAGTTAAAGAAAGATATTGAGCGGGAACGGGAACAGGAAAAGCAGCGCGTGGAATTTTTCACCGCTGTCTCCCATGAGCTGAAAACCCCCATCGCCATCATCAAGGGGCAACTGGAGGGTATGATCTATCAGGTGGGCGAATACAAAGACCGGGATACCTACCTGCGCCGGTGCATGAAAACCACCAATGACATGGAGGCGCTGGTCAAGGAGATTTTATCGGCGGCCCGGATGGGCGGCAGCGACTTCCACCTGGAGCGTACCGACCTGGACATCAGCCAAATGCTGCGAAAGGTCTGTCAGCAGTTCCGTGGCCGGATGGAGGACAAGCAGATGGAGCTTCGCATGGATATCCGGCCGGAATACCACTATCAGGGGGACCGGCGGCTCATGGAGAAGGTGTTCACCAATGTGATCGGAAACGCCGTGGCTTATTCGCCGGTGGGCGCGGTGATTACTGTCACCCAAAAGGACGAGGTGTTTTCCGTGGAGAATACCGGCGTCCACATTGCCGAGGAAGATTTGGAGCGTATCTTCACGCCCTTCTACCGGGTGGACAAATCCCGGAACCGGAACAGCGGCGGCAGCGGCCTGGGGCTGTATATCACCAAGACCATCCTGGATCACCACGAAATCGTCTACAAGATGGTGAATACGGAAAATGGTGTGCGGTTTACTGTTATCTTCCCGAAGGCAGCAATGTAGGAGCAACCCTCTGTTTGTGCGCTATCTGGCGGTAGGGAAATCTTAGCCTCAGACTGTTCGAAAAACAGCTTTGGTTTGGTATTAACATATTTGATATAGAGCGAGAAATTTCATGGCCTGCTCTTAGAGATTTTAAACCTCTCTGGTAGAATTGGGAACTTTAATTTGGTATAATCAAAGAGACAAATTGGAATTTTACAGCGAGGTGAAAAAGGTTGAACTATGCTGAATATGGGAAAGGAAATAGTAATGTAATTATCCTCCTACATGGAGGTGGTTTGTCATGGTGGAATTACAAAGAAATTGCTGAAATGCTACAAACGAATTATCATATAATTATACCCATATTAGACGGTCATGCAGGAAGTGATAAACGATTTACGACGATAGAAAATAACGCTTTAGAGATTATAGAATTTATAAATGATAAACTGGATGGTTCCGTTTTATTGATTGGAGGACTATCACTTGGAGGACAGATTTTACTTGAAATTTTATCTCATCGTAAGGATATATGTAAGTATGCAATAGTGGAAAGCGCACTTGTAATACCTTCAAAATTCACATATTTTATGATTAAGCCTGCGTTTGGGAGTTGTTATGGTTTGATAAAGTATAAATGGTTTTCAAAATTACAATTCAAATCATTACGAATAAAGCAGCATTTGTTTGATAATTATTACAAAGATACTTGTGCAATAACAAAGGGCGATATGATTGCTTTTTTACAGGAAAACTCATTATATTCCTTAAAAGATGGGATTGAAGAGAGCGAAGCAATAGTTCATATTTTTGTCGGAGAAAAAGAAAATCACTCAATGAAAAAATCAGCAGAACTAATTCATAAAAAACTACAGAATAGTTCTATACAAGTTCTTCCTAATATGTATCATGGAGAGTTTTCAATAAACCATGCAGATGATTATGTAAGAAGACTATTAGAAATAATAGAACAAAAATAAATCCTAAGTTTTCGGGATAGATAATCGAATAAATTTATTCTACACAGCCGAGAGGTTTTCCATGTGAAAGCTCCTCGGCTTTTTCGCGCTCTATCGCCAACTCCACCTAAAAAATATCTCAACTCCACCTCAACTCCACCTTCGTAGTGTACTATAAGGGTGTTCCCGGCAGACGGGACACCCACCGGAGCGGGAAACAGCCCCGGCGAAAAACTACGTTAGGAGGTACACAAGTGAACCAACTGGTTTTACGAAAAGGAAATGAGGTGGCTCAGACATGAACCTGTGCAAACGGGCCTGCCTGTATTCCATCCGCAAAAAGGGCAAGACCCTCACACTGCTGGCGTTTCTGCTGGTCATGGCCACGCTGATGCTGACCTGCCTTTCCATCCAATCGGCCACAGAAACAGCCAACGCCAACATCAAAAAAGCCCTGCTGGGCTATTTCACCATCAACGCCAAGACCTTGGAGAGCGGTATCCCGGAGGATACGGTGAGCCAGATTCTTGATGTGGATGGTTTGAGCGGCAGATACACCCTGCGCTCCTACACCTACGCTGCTTATTTTGACGCAGACGGGAACCTTCTGGAGATCAACACCGAAGGCGCTGCCCAGGTGCCTGAGGGCTACGAGAACGCCGGACGGGTGGTGGCAAACTCCAATTCCCAGGAGGATAGCTATTTCACCGATGGCGGCTTTGAGATGGTGGAGGGAAATCCCATCACCACCGAGGCCGGCAGCCAGGTGCTGATCCATGAGAAATTCGCCCAGCGCAACGGCCTGTCTGTGGGCGACACCATGCTGCTGGGGAATGTGGAGGACAAAGATAAGACCATCCCTGTGACGGTGGCCGGGATCTTCACAAATACCGAGGAACAGGATTCCATCGGCATGGCCCCGTCCTATGACCTTTACGACAATATCGTGTTTACCGATCTCTCCACCGCCTCTTTCCTGCTCTACGGCACCGAGGGAACCACCAATGTCCAATACGGGGATTTTTATGTGAACGACCCGGACGAGCTGGAGCGCATTATGACCGATGTGCAGGAACTGGATGGCGTGGATTGGGAGAACTGCACCCTGACCCGCTACGACAACGACTATCAGAATGCCAAGGAATCCTTGGAGGGCTTACAGAACATCGTCTTTATCGCCATTGCGGTGGTATCGGTGATTTGTTTCCTGGTGCTGGCCCTGTTCCTGACGCTGCGGCTCCGTGGGCGAATCCATGAAACCGGCGTCTATCTGGCCATGGGCATTTCCAAAGGCTCGGTGCTGCTGCAATACCTGCTGGAAGTGATCCTCGTGGCGGCCATCGCCCTGTTCATTTCCTTCGGCACCAGCACAGCCATTTCCCATCAGATCGGGAGCAGTCTGCTCTCCCAGGTGACAAGCGAAACCTATGAGACGGTGGACTTGACCGGGGAAAACGAAGCTGCCCAAGAACCCACCGAGGATTTGGGTCTTGCCGAGATCGAGGTGGCTGTTTCCGCCGAGGATTACGCACTGGTGTGGGCTTTCGGCATGGTGCTGTGTGTGGCCTCTACCGCACTGGCGGCCTACCCGATTATGAAGATGAAGCCCAAGAGTATCTTGTCGCAGATGAGTTAAGGAGGTGCAGGCGATATGAATTTAGGAATACGGGCGATTTTATATAGCGCACGAAAGTGGAAAAAGACGCTGCTGGTGTTCTGTCTGCTCCTGGCCATTACCACTTTGGTGCTGTCCGGCCTTGCCATAGCTGACGCTCA
>CAJUFK010000183.1 GCA_910585535.1 uncultured Angelakisella sp.
TCAACGCATCAAGCGGCTCCGTAGCACAAATCTTGCTTTAGATTATTTTGTTGTTTTCTCTTGCTGGGTCTTGGGTCTTAGCTGGTCTTTCTGAACGACACTGGTGGAAATACCACCTCCTCCCCGCAGTTTGAGCATTTCGCAAATGTATAGCCATGCTCGCCCCTTGCGACATTCTCGACCCGATGATCGCAATAGGGGCAGAGCCTAACCATCTTCATCATTCCGCTGCATTGTGCTTTCAATGCGTCCTGTGCTGCTCTAACACGAGCATACCGCTCTGGATTAAGCTGCTGCATATTTACTTTCGCCATAATCAATTAACCTCCACATCTAACAGTCTATATGGATTATCAAGATAATCCTCACCGAGATAACCTAACTGCTTCATGCGGATCGCCAGTGCGGTTTTCGAGCATCCCAACAATTCTGTCATCCCGACAAAACGGTCATAGTCCTCACGGGCAAAGAGCCTGTTCAGAATACGAATTTCTCCCTGAACTCCGAACAGCGCCATTGCCTGCTCAACAAGCGCCTTTGGAAGTAGCAGAACCGAACTTAGGGTGTTGCTCTGCCACTCCTCCCAATCTGATATAGGCTTTTTCCTCATTGAATTTGCCCTACAGAAATGGATGGGCTTCTCATGTGGTCTTGCACCGTAGTCCGATGGAAACAGCATTTTCAGGACTTGGTGGCTTGCTTCATGCGTGATTGTAAAGTTCCTGCGCCCTGTCTGCTCAACATCGTCTCGCAAGTCACTTTCAATCAGGATCGTGTTTCCATCCAAAAAATAGACCTCACCGGCCTCCTCGTTCCCAGGCAGCTCTATTCCTACACTTTCATAGGATGTCAGGCCAAGGATCGTCCCATCAATGGAGAGATGCTGGTAATCAACCCTCAAGCCCAGCAGAGTTTCAGCAAGGATTTCCGGCACGATTCTAAATACCGGCTGTCCCTTAACTTCTGGGAGCTTCATGTACGCCCTGATAACCCGATCACCAATCGCTTCAAGGTCTTTTCGTGATAGTCGCTTCAATTCTGTCCTCCCTTAACCAAACTTCGCTTCTACAAACCAACGCCCATTCTGTTCGTCAAAAAGATGGGTCTCGCTGTGTCCTATCCTGACGGTATATCTGACGCCACGCCCTCCGACCGTAGAGGCTGCACGGCATACCTGGAGAACCTTGTCGATCTCGTACTCGGCCTCGTCCGCCATCCTTATGGTCTTTGGACAGCATGAACCGTCCGGCTTATGTTCGGCGTTTACGGTCACATAGACCTTCCTTCTGCCCATCTCAACACCTCATTTCGCAGAAAATTTCAAAAAAGGCTTGACGAAAACTCATTCGCAATGTAAGATGTAATCACGAAGCTGTTTTCGTGTTGTGCAACAGATTATAGCACGAAGCCGCTTTCGTGTCAATAGGTTTTTGCGAAGTCGGATTCGTACCCTTTGGATAGACACAAACATAGTTGAAGGAGAATCATTATGACATTCAATGAGCGGCTCAAAGAAATCAGAGAAAAAAAGGGATTGACGCAGGAACAGCTTGCCAAGCTCTCCGGGCTATCCACCCGTATGATCCAAAACTATGAAAAGAGCAGCCGTCCGCAGTTTGACAATGCCAAGAAGCTGGCAACCGCACTGGAAGTCTCTGTTTATGACATTCTGGGTGATGGCGGAACACTGATTGCCGAAGCCGGTGAGAAGTATGGCGCAAGGGGCGCAAAGCAGGCGGAACAGCTCATGGCTGAGGTAACTGGCCTGTTTGCCGGTGGAGAAATGGCCGAGGAGGATATGGATGTGATGATGAAAGCTATTATGGATGCGTACTGGATCGCCAAGGAGAAGAACAAGAAATACACTCCGAACCGCTATAAAGGGTAGGACTTGGCACGGGCCTCAGACCTGTTTATGGTACATAGACCATCTTATACTTAACACAGCACAGAAAGGGGTGAGGGTCAATGTATGCCTCCACTTCCGAGATTGTTCGCAAAGCCAACCATATTGTACGGCAGTGTGGGACTCGTGACCCCCACAAGATTGCAGATGAACTCGGTATCGAGATTCTCTATTATCCGTTTAAGGCTCAGCGTGGTGCCTACAAGGTCATCATGCGAAACCGTTTTATGTTCGTGAAAGAGGATTTGCACCCTGTCATGGAGAACATAGTCCTCCTCCATGAGCTGGGGCATGACACTCTGCACCGAGAGGAAGCCACCAAGGTCGGCGGCTTCGAGGAGTTTAATATCTTTGATATTCGGGACAGCAGAATGGAATATGAGGCTAATATCTTTGCCACGCAGATTGCTTTGCCCGACGACGACTTTCTGGAACTGGCAGAGCGAGGCTATGATGTGCAGCAGATAGCCGCAGCACTACATTCCGATGTGAACCTCGTCGCACTGAAAGCAGACACCCTCATTTCACAGGGATACAGGCTCAGGCCGCAAGAGCATCGGAACGACTTTTTGAGGTATGATAAGTAAAGCATTGGAGGGCAGCGGAGCGTATGCAAAAGCAGTATATCGCCATCGACTTAAAATCGTTTTACGCTTCGGTGGAGTGCGCCGAAAGAGGGCTTGACCCTCTGGACGCCAACCTTGTGGTTGCGGATGAAAGCCGCACGGACAAGACTATCTGCCTTGCCGTATCTCCCGCTCTGAAGGCGCACGGTATCTCAGGCCGTGCGAGACTGTTTGAGGCAAAACAGCGAATCAAGGAAGTCAACAGAGAAAGGCAAAGAAAAGCCCCTGGACACAGGTTCAGGGGAAAATCTATCTTTGGCTCTGAGCTTGCCGCCGATCCGTCGCTGGAGCTTGACCTTGTGGTCGCTCCCCCTCGAATGGCCTACTACATGGATTACAGCAAGAGCATTGTCGAAATCTATATGCGCTATGTCTCTTTTGATGACATTCTGGTCTATTCTATCGACGAGGTTTTCATCGACGCCACGCCGTATCTGGCCACCTACCACATGACAGCTCACGAGTTTGCCATGATGCTCATTCAGGAGGTCTTGAAAGAGACCAGGATCACCGCAACGGCTGGTATCGGCACGAATATGTACCTCGCCAAAATCGCTATGGACATCGTGGCAAAACATATTCCCGCCGATAAAGACGGTGTGCGTATCGCCGAGCTGGACGAGATGAGCTATCGGGATAAGCTATGGACGCATAAGCCGCTCACAGACTTCTGGCGTGTAGGACATGGCATTTCCCGCAAGCTGGAGCAGAACGGAATGTTCACGATGGGCGATATAGCCCGGTGTTCCGATGGTAAGGATACAGACTACTACAACGAGGACTTACTTTACAAGCTGTTCGGCGTCAACGCCGAGCTGCTTATCGACCACGCCTGGGGCTGGGAGCCGACCGAGATAGCGGACTGTAAGGCTTACAAGCCGGAATCCAAAAGTCTTAGTCAAGGGCAGGTGCTTTCCCGCCCTTACTCCTTTGATGAGGGGCGAACGGTCGTCCTTGAAATGGCGGATATGCTTTCCATCGACCTGGTTCGAGCTGGGCTTTTCACAGATCAGGTTGTCCTCGATGTTGGATACGATATTGAAAACCTGACGGATAAGAAGAAAGCTGCCGGATACAAGGGCGCTATCGTGAGTGACCACTACGGGCGACAGGTTCCAAAGCCTGTTCATGGCTCAAAAAACCTTGGACGGCAAACCTCGTCCACAAAGCTCATCATGGACGCCGTGGCTGAGATCTACGACAGCATTGTGGATAAGAAGCTGTCTGTTCGCCGCTTCACGGTCGCAGTCACTCATCTGATCCCCGAACAGGAAGTAAAACCGGCACAGCTGGAAAGTGAGCAGCTTGACCTGTTTACGGACTACGCTGCTTTGGAACAGCAGCGACAAGCGGAAGAAGCCGGGCTTAATCAGGAGTTGAAGCTGCAAAAAGCCCTTATCACTATTCGGGACAAGTTCGGAAAGAACGCTATTGTAAAGGGTTTGAATATGAAGGAAGGGGCTACCGCCATTGAGCGAAACGGTCAGATTGGCGGTCATAAGGCGTGAGGTGATAAGAATGCCATCTGGAAAAGAAGAATACAGTGATATTTTTGACCGTCCGCATCATGTGTCCACAAAGCATCCGCAAATGTCACGATTAAACCGGGCAGCGCAATTTTCACCCTTTGCCGCTCTTACTGGATATGACGACTTGGTGAAAGAATCTGCCCGTGTAACAAGCAGGAGGGTTGAGTTGTCTGAGGATGATTTGGCAGACATCAACTTGAAGCTCAATCTGATACAGGAGCATCTCTCCGAAGCCCCGACAATCTCCGTTACCTTTTTTGCGCCCGATTCTTTGAAGAGTGGCGGAGAATATCTGAAATGTGACTGTGCAGTCCAAAAGGTCAAAACGCTGGAGCAATATCTTCTCATGGAGGATGGTACTGAAATCCCATTTTCCGATATTATTTCTATCTCCGGCGAGCTTTTCAAGGGATTCGACAGCGGAAGTCAAATATAATAGAGAAAGCCCTGCTATCTCGAATCAACGGGTAGCAGGGCTTTAATTGTGTTCACATAGCTCTAAGTGACTTAATTCTCACCTAATTAGCATATCGAAGTCTCTGCACTTTTGAATGTTAGACACTTGAATTTCAACATTTATTCCTGAAGGAGAAGTCAGTCTCACTACTCCATACAGACAGACCGGAAGTTGCTTGTTATTTGAGTATCTACGGTCAGGTGTGCCATTCTTGTTTACATACTGCCAGGTGTGGCCTATAACTTGTGCGTCTTTCGGTACGGGGTTTGACTCGACAAAGTTAGTGGAGGAAATACTAATTTGAACCTTGTCATAGCTTTCTGCACCTACTTTTGTCCCTCTGATAATAAACACTTTATCGGGAAGAATGAGCAGCATTTCCTTTTGTAGCTTAACTTGAATAACATCCACATTAGCCTTAACATAGAAAGGAGTTCCTTTTTTGATTTCACAGGTCTTGCGATTTAGGCTCCGAC
>CAJUFK010000184.1 GCA_910585535.1 uncultured Angelakisella sp.
AGGCGATTTTGCACTTCGGACAGAACGCAGACCCTCCCCGGCGCTCCGCGCCTAAGGGTTGTGCCGGGACTTGAGTTGTGCCTGGAGTCGCAGGCTGTAAAAGGCGGAAGGCAGTAACACCCCTTGCCAGGTTGTGGGAGGCGATTTTGCACTTCGGACAGAACGCAGACCCTCCCCGGCGCTCCGCGCCTAAGGGTTGTGCCGGGACTTGAGTTGTGCCTGGAGTCGCAGGCTGTAAAAGGCGGAAGGCAGTAACACCCCTTGCCAGGTTGTGGGAGGCGATTTTGCACTTCGGACAGAACGCAGACCCTCCCCGGCGCTCCGCGCCTAACGGTTGTACGCTGGCCTAGGTTGTGCCTGGAGTCGGAAGCTGTAAAAAGAGAAGCTAAGAAAGGGCACAATGCCATCCTTTCAAAAGAGGGCCCAAAGGGCCCTCTTTTTGAACGGACGAACCCTGCGCCGGATTCAGTCCTGCTCCACCAAGTAAGCCGCCAGCACCTGGCCGTAGAAAGCCGTGTGAAGATCCCGGTTCCGCCC
Organism: uncultured Angelakisella sp.; assembly: GCA_910585535.1. Classification (GTDB taxonomy): domain Bacteria; phylum Bacillota; class Clostridia; order Oscillospirales; family Ruminococcaceae; genus Angelakisella. The sequence goes on from CAJUFK010000184.1 coordinate 538, forward strand.
GTGGAAGCTGCTGTCAACCTCCTGGGGATAGAACTTTTTCAGGTTTTCCGGGGTAATGGCCCCAAGGTCCTGCTGCTGCCGGTAGATGACCCGGCACTCCAGAGTGAGGGGCAACTCCCTGATGGCGGGAACAGAGATCACCTCCGGTTCCTCCAAGGTGAGGCCGCAGGCAGCCACTTTGTCCACCTCCCGACCGGACCTTGTGCCGCAGAAACCAAGGATCTTTTTAACGGCCCCGGCCGCCCAAGGGGCGCTGACGGTAAACTCCGGGTTCTTTTCCAAAAGGCTGTGGGTAAAGCGTCCTGTCCGAACAAAAGCAATAAAAACGGGAACCCCCCACTGAATGCCCAGGGTCCCCCAGCCAATGGTCATGGGGTTCACCTTTCCCTCGACCTTGGCTGTGAGAAGCAGTCCCTCCCCCATAGGAGCCAGGAATTTCCCGGCGTGTTCCCAAAGATCGATCTTTCGTTTCATAGTAACCCCTCCTTTTTTCTTAATTATAAAAGACCCGCCGGAAAAAGGCAAATCTTTTCCCTGGACAACTTGCCCCAGGGGCATCCTGGTGATAGAATAAAGTAAACTCAGTCAGGAGGCACAAGAGCTATGATCTGCAATACCATCTTAGACGCTATGGGGCACACCCCGCTGATCCGCCTGGGGCGGATGAACCCCGGGCCGGACAGTGCCGAGATCCTGGTCAAATTCGAGGGGCTGAACGTGGGGGGATCCGTCAAGACAAGAACCGCCTATGGGATGATCCTACAGGGGGAGCAGGACGGGATCCTCCACCAAGACAGCGTGATCGTGGAGCCTACCAGCGGCAATCAGGGCATCGGCCTGGCCCTTATCGGGGCGGTGCGAGGGTACCGAACCGTTATCATCATGCCCGATTCGGTAAGTGAGGAGCGGCGGAAGCTGGTGCGCCACTACGGGGCGGAGGTAGTGCTGATCCACGACGCCGGGGATATTGGCGACTGCATCGCCCGCTGTCTGGAGACCGCCAAGGAGATGGCGGCCAAGGATCCCAACGTCTACGTCCCCCAGCAGTTCGAGAACCCCGCCAACCCCGCCGTCCACCGCCAGCAGACCGGAATGGAGATCCTGGAGGATGCAGACGGCCCCATCCATGGGTTCTGCTCCGGAATCGGCACCGGGGGGACCATCACCGGGGTGGGGGAGGTGCTGAAGGCCAGGAATCCCGCCATGACCATCTGGGCGGTGGAGCCGGAAAAGGCCGCCGTTCTCTCCGGAGGGCGGGTGGGTACCCATCTGCAAATGGGGATCGGGGATGGCCTCATTCCCCAAAACCTCAACCAAACCATCTACGACCGGGTTATTACAATCACCGACGAAGAGGCCATCGCCGCCGCCCGGGACCTGGCCCGGCTGGAGGGGATCCTCTGCGGCATCACCGGCGGAACCAACGTCGCGGCGGCCCTCCGTCTGGCCAGGGAACTGGGTCCCGGCAAGCGGGTGGTGACCATCCTCCCCGATACGGCGGAACGGTATTTTTCCACCCCGCTCTTTGAAAACGACTGATCCCCGGTCCCCAAAAGAAAGTCTTTTCGCCCCCGCCCTCGTTCAAATAGAACAGGAAGGGGGCGCTTTTTGCGTCCGGAAAAAATTTTTCTCCAATCCCTATTGACACGCAATATTATATGACGTATAATATTGCCATCATCATAATATTATATCGATAAATAATATTGTGTGCATCAAAGAGAAAGGAGAGAGCCCCATGACGATCACCCCCAGCGCGGCGCTGATGGATGCCATCGTCCTGGCGGTGGTGTCTCGGGAGGAAAGCGCCTACGGATACAAGATCACCCAGGACATCCGGGACGTGATGGAGATTTCGGAATCCACCCTTTACCCTGTCCTGCGGCGGCTGCAAAAGGACGGCTGTCTGGAGGTCTACGATCAGGAGTTTTCCGGGAGGAACCGCCGCTATTACCGCCTTACCCCCCAAGGTCGGGAACAGCTTCAGGAGACTTTGGGAGAATGGGAAAGCTATAAGGACAGATTGGACCGGATATTTTATAGAAGCGAGAGGAAGGAACCATGAGCAAACAGGAATTTATGCACCGGCTGGCGGAACAGCTTGCCTCCCTGCCCCCGGAGGAGCGCCTTTGCGCCCTGAAATTCTACGACGAATACTTTGCCGACGCCGGGGAGGAAAACTGGCCCCAGCTGCTCCAGGACCTGGGGCGCCCGGAGGAGGTGGCCAGGACCATCCGGGAGGACTTTGCCCAGCGCAACCCGGGGTATGATCCCAACGCTGCCCACCAGCAGTACACCTACCGCCCTGGCCCCCAGTACCGCCCCGGCCAGGGTCCCCAGACCTACACCACCAACCCGGAGACCTACGCCCAGCGGGGGTACGGCCCGATGCCTCCCTATTATCCGCCCAAGCGTTCCGGGTGCGGCACTGCCGCCCTGGTGCTGCTCCTCATCGGCAGCTTTCCCGTTTGGTTCGTGGTGCTTCTGGTGCTGCTGGCGGTGATCGCCGGGGTGCTTGCGGGGCTGGTGGGGATCCTGGCCGCTGTGGTGGCGGTCATTGGCGTTCTCATCGTAGGTGGGCTGGCATGGGCTTACTGCGCCGTTTTGGAGCTGATCGCTACCCCGGGCCTGGCCCTTATGGGGGTTGGGGTCGGCCTGGCCATGGCCGGGGTGGGGCTGCTAGGCTTCGCCCTCTGCGCCTGGCTTGCAGTGAGCGTCCTGCCCCCGGCTTTCCGGTGGTTTGTGGACCTTTGCCGCAAGCCCTTCCATAAAAATGACGGAGGTGTACAGCAATGAAAGCTTTTTATCGGATCGTCTGCGGAACAGCGGCGGTACTCATCTCGTTAGGGCTGCTTCTCAGCCTCATCGGCTTTCTCATGGGGGGACGCCCCGCCGACCTGGACGAGGTGGTCTTTCCCCTTCACGGCAGCTGGCGGATCGGTCTCTTCCAAGGGAACCGGCTCCGGGGCAATCCTCTCTACGGCAGCGACACCATCGACATCGTCTACCCCGGCGGCATCACCAAGCTGGATTTTGACCTCTCCTGCGCCGACGTGACCATCAAGACCGGGGAGAACTTTAAGGTGGAGGCCAGAAAGATCAACGCCAAGCGGTTTTCCACCGAGGTGGATGGGGACACCTGGGAGATGGAATGCGACGTCCGGGATGTAAACAATATGTCCGGGGATAAAGCCCCCACCATCACCATCACCGTCCCCAAGGGCTTTGTGGCGGAGGAAGCGGAACTGAATCTCTCCATGGGGACCCTTGCCATCAAGGACCTGGCGGCAAAGGAATCCACCCTGGAGGTGGGGATGGGGGAGATGATCGTCGACGGCTTTTCCTCCGGGGACTGTGAGCTGAACATCGGCATGGGCAATCTGGAACTCACCGGGAAGATCACTGGCCAGGGGCAGATCCAATGCGGCATGGGCAGCGCGGAACTGACCCTCACTGGGGACCCTGCGGACTACGGCTTCGCTGTCACGGTAGGGATGGGCTCAGTGGAGGTCAACGGGGAGGAGATCTCCCAGGATGGCCTGCCTCCCATCGGGAGCGAGGTCGTCGGCGGCCTGGGAGCGGAACACAGCTGGAATCTGAACGCGCCCAACCGGTTTGATATTGGCTGCGGAATGGGATCGGTGGAGATCGCCTTCCGCGGCAACTAAGGGAGGGGATCCTATGGGACCAAAGAGACTTTACCGGGTTCGGGAAGGGCGGAAGGTGTGCGGGGTTTGCCTGGGGGTAGCGGAGTACCTCAACATAGATGTTACATTGGTTCGGGTTCTTTGGGCGGTGGCAACGGTGTGCGGGGCATCGATTGGATTTTGGGCCTACCTGTTTTTTGCCATTGCGCTGCCGGACAAAGAAAGGTAGCTGGGAGGAAAGGATATGCGGCTTTTGGGAAACCTCATTTGGTTTTTATTCGGCGGGCTTTGGATGGGCCTGGGATGGGTGCTGGCGGGGCTGCTGTGGTGCATCACGATTGTGGGCATCCCGGTGGGGCTCCAGTGCTTCAAGCTGGCCAGTCTGGCGTTTTTCCCTTTTGGCAAGGAGGTAATATACGGCGGCGGGCTGGGATCCTTTTTCCTCAACCTGGTATGGATGCTGGTCAGCGGTTTGCCTCTGGCTTGCCAGGCATTTTTGAACGGTTGTCTTTTCTGTTTGACGATTGTGGGAATTCCCTTTGGGCTCCAATGCTTTAAGCTGGCAAAATTGTCCCTAATGCCTTTTGGCAGCTGTCAGGCATACCCGCCTTCTCCCCGCCGCTTCGCGGCGGGCTAGCACCCGCAGGCCCACCCTCCCCGCC
>CAJUFK010000185.1 GCA_910585535.1 uncultured Angelakisella sp.
TCCTGACGGCGTTTTGTCCGAAGCGCAAAATCGCCTCCCACAACCTGGCAAGGGGTATTTCGACCTTCCGCCTTCTACTGCATCCGACTCCAGGCACAACCTACGCCCCGACACAACCCTTAGCCGCGAAGCGGCGGGGAGGATGGGCCTGCGGGTGCTAACCCGCCGCCTTCTGCTGCTTGCGACTCCAGGCACAACCTACGCCCCGACACAACCCTTAGCCGCGAAGCGGCGGGAAGGGTGGGCCTGCGGGTGCTAACCCGCCGCCGGGGAGGGTCTGTGTTGTGCTACAATGGATTCCAGTTCGCCCCAGTGGTCTTCCATATCTGCCACCAGCTTAAATTGTGTTCGGGCGCGATCTAAGTTCTGCCCCTCCCGGCTGATGTGGAAGTATTCATCCCCCACTAAATAATCCGTGAGAAACCGCATCCCACATTCCAATGTCATCAGCTTCGCCCCCCAGGGCAAAAGCTTGATCTCCTCGTCGGTGAGACTCCCCCCAGCCCCCTCCAGGAAAGCCGCAGTATATGCTTCAAATAAACCTACGTCCAAATTCACCTTGGAAAGATCCCGCTCATCCTCGGCACTGTGATTGGCCCCAAACCGAATGGAATCCCCAAAATCGTTGATGGCAAGCCCGGGCATCACCGTGTCAAGGTCAATGATACATAACCCCTCCCCGGTTACCTCGTCCATGAGAACATTGTTCAGCTTGGTGTCGTTGTGGGTCACCCGCAGAGGGATCCTCCCCTCCCGCATCGCCGACAGCGCCACCGAACAATCCGCCTCCCGGGCCAGAATGAAGCCGATCTCCTTTTGGCACTCCCCTGCCCGGCCCAGCTTGTCCGCCTCCACCGCGGCCTTAAACTTGGCCAGCCGGTCCTCGGTGTCGTGGAAGTGGGGAATGGTCTCGTGGAGGGTGTCGGCAGGGTAGTCCCGAAGCAGCTTCTGGAACCGCCCAAAGGCCCGCCCCGAAGCGGCGAACAGCTCCGGGCTCTTGGCGGACTGGTAGCAGACCGTCCTCTCCACAAAGGGGTAAAGCCGCCAGGCCCCCCCCTGGCTGTCGGTGTAATAGGGCTCCCCGTTTTTGGGGCGCAGCACCTCCAGGGCCTCCCGGCTCCGGTCCCCGCCCTTCTCCTCGATCTCTCTGCCCAGATAGTCGGTTATCCCGATGATGTTCTCCATCAGCTGGTCAGGACGCTTAAAGGCCGCAGCACTCATCCTTTGGAGGATAAACCGGCGGCAGGGCCCTTCCCCCGGCTGGGTGTGGACGCAGAAGGTGTCGTTGATGTGCCCCTCTCCATACCGGACAGCCCCTACCACGGAACCTCCAAAATCAAAGGCAGCCAGAACCTCGCTTAACGTCTGTTCAGCAGCAACAGCCATCCTTTTATACCTCCCACAAACGGTCTGGGTACAGCCCCTTCCTGGTCTTTTCAGCGATGGCCTCCACTACCGTGGGCTTATCCTCCCGGTATGTAACGCCGTACCATTTGTCCTCGCTTCGCAGCACCTTTACCCGGGCCTTGCCCTCTCCGATGAGGCGGCTCACCACGCTGGGCAGAAAATACTCCCCTTTCAGGGGGTTCTTCTCCAGGGCCTCATCCAGGAAGGCCGGGAATCCCGCTTTGGCCTCGTCCAGAAAGCTCTTGGTAAAGCCCCACATATTCAGGGAAACAATGGTGTCCTCCGGCAGAACGGTCCAGGTGGCCCCATCATCCTCGGTGAAGCGCAGAGGCGGACCCTGCTCGATCTTGGTGCGCTCGGTGATCCGGGAGAGGTAGTGGTCCCCGTCCTCCTCGCAGACCCCCCGGGCCACGGTGCCGTTTTCGCTTACCGTGTTCTTCAGGAGGTACCCCACCATGACGTACTCGTACAGCTCCCCATCCTGGTGGGCGGAGAGATAGCTGTAGATCTCCTGGTAGGCCGCCGGGCCGTAGTAGTCGTCGGCGTTGATGATGGCGAAGGGGCCGTCCACCAGTTCCCGGGCCGCCAGGGCGGCGTGGGCGGTGCCCCAGGGCTTTGTCCGGTCCGCCGGAACCGAATAGCCTTCGGGCAGATCCTCCTTCAGCTGGTAGGCGTACTTCACTTCCATCACCTTGGCAATGCGGTCCCCGATGGCGGCCTTAAAATCGGCCTCGATCTCCGGCTTGATGACAAAGATCACCGTCTCGAACCCCGCCCGTCGGGCATCGAAGATGGAGTAATCGATAATGAGCTGACCGTGGTTCCCCACCGGATCCAGCTGTTTGCAGCCGCCGTACCGGCTGCCCATGCCGGCGGCCATAATAACCAGAACAGGCTTTTTCATTTCTCTTTCCTCCTTAACCATGGTACCCGTTGGGGTTCATAGATTGCCATTTGTAAGAGGAGGCGCACATTTCCTCAATGCCGTACCGGGCCTCCCAGCCCAGCTCCTCCCGGGCCTTGGCCGGATCGGCGTAGCACTTGGCAATGTCCCCGGGGCGCCGGGGCTTGATGGCGTAGGGCAGGGTTTTGCCGCAGGCCTTTTCGTAGGCGTGGAGAACGTCCAGGACGCTGTAACCCTTGCCGGTGCCCAGGTTACAGACAAAGAGGCCGCAGTTTGTAGCCAGCTTCTTCAGGGCCGCCACATGGCCCGCCGCCAGGTCCACCACATGGATGTAATCCCGGACGCCGGTGCCGTCGGGGGTGGGGTAGTCGTCGCCAAAGACGTTAAGCTCCGGCAGCTTGCCCACCGCCACCTGGGCGATGTACGGAACCAGGTTGTTGGGGATGCCGTTGGGATCCTCCCCGATGAGACCGCTCTCGTGGGCTCCGATGGGGTTAAAGTACCGCAGCAGCGCCACGTTAAGGGTGGGGTCGGCGGCGCAGACGTCCATGAGCATCTTTTCCTGGAACAGCTTGCTGGTGCCGTAAGGGTTGGTGGTGCCGCCGGTGGGGAAATCCTCCCGGATAGGCACCGAGGCGGGGTCGCCGTAGACGGTAGCAGAGGAGGAAAAGACAAAGTTGCGGACCCCGTGGCGGCGCATGGCCTGGAGAAGATACAGGGTGCTGATGAGGTTGTTGGAGTAATACTCCAGGGGCTTTGCCACGCTCTCCCCCACCGCCTTGAGGCCGGCGAAGTGGATCACCGAATCGATGCCGGGGTACTGAGCGAAGAGGGCTTCCACCTCGTCCTCATGGCAGAGTTCCGCCTTGATGAAGGGGATCTTCTTGCCGGTGATCTTCTCCACCCGGCACACCGCCTCCTCACAGGAGTTTACCAGATTGTCCGCCACCACGATCTCGTACCCGGCCTTAATAAGCTCCACACAGGTATGGCTCCCAATGTAGCCTGCGCCGCCGCTGACCAAAATAGACATTACAGATCCTCTCCTTCTTGATCCCTTTTGCATCCCCCGAGGTTCCCGGGGGTCGTTTCCGATTTTATTGTATCTTCCCCAGGGGAAAATTGGAATAGACGATCCTGCCAATTATTTGCACAATCGTCCGGTTTCCCGCCGCTGTCCCCCTCCCCCTCCTTCGGCGGCGGACCGGGGAGTTCCGCCAGCATCCGGACGCTTCGGGCGTACTCGCTGGGGGACATCCCGGTGGCGGCCTTAAAGCGCCGGGAAAAGTAGTGGACCGACTGAAAGCCCAGGCAGGCAGCGATCTGGGTGAAGTTCCTCCGGCCCTCCCGGATCATCCGCCGGGCGGCCTGGAGCTTGCGTCCGTGGAAGTATTCCATCACCCCGCCCCCGGTGCAGCTGTGGAACAGCTTTTGCAGCTGGCTGCGGCCCACCAGGTTGTCCTGGCAGATCTGCTCCAGGGTAAGGCTCTGGTCCAGACGGCGTTCCAGGTACTCGGTCACCTGGGCAAAAAGGGGAGACCCCTCCGGCGGGGCCGAGCCCTGGGGCTCCGGGGCGGACCGCCGCCTGGCCAGGCGGATGAGCAGCTCCTCCAGGGCGGCGCAGAGCAGCTGTTCCCCGCCAAAGGGCTGGTCCTCCCGCCGCTCCAGCCGGGTAGTCCGGGGATCCCCCAGGGGGGTGGAAAAGGCCGCTCCGCTTTCCGCCACCATCCGCCCCAAAAGGGCCCGCTCCTCCGGTCCAACAAAGGCCACCAGCCCCCGGAACTGCTCCATGGCCTCCCCGTCACAGCGGAAGCTGACCACCACCAGGTCCGGGGCCACCCCCACCGCAGAGAGGGCGTGGAACTCCCCCGGGGGGTGGAAGATCAGCTGTCCCTGGGAAAGGCGCAGGCTTCGCTCCCCGGCGGTGACCTGGAGGCTGCCTCTGTCCACATAGAGGAGTTCCCAGAAGTCGTGGCGCTCCCCGGTAAAGGCGTAGCTGCCGCTGTATTCAAAATAGTGGACCGAGTAAAACTCCCGGACCGTCAGGGGGCGAAGGGGGACGAGGGGGCGGTAGGTCACGGCTGGGGTCCTCCTTTGGGTCTTTTTCTCTATTGTACCGCATTTGGAGCAAAAAGAAAACGCCAGGAGAGATTTTGGGAGTGGTCCGATTTCGGGTATTTACCGCCACGGGGGGTACCGCGTCCGAAGGGCCGCCTGGCGGCGGCCTTTTAGAGGTCACGGACCTTGGGGCCTTTGGCCCCAAGGTCCTGTTACTGGGTCCATCCGCGCAAAACACCCCACCGGGGTGTATTTGCGGGAAACTCGATTGCAGGGCGGTAGCCTTGATCCCTTCGGGACCGTGACCTACGCCAGCCCTAACGGGGCTACGCCCCTTCGGGCACGTGACCTACGGTCAACTTTCTTTTTCTATCGCAAAAAGAAAGTAAGCAAAGCCTCTCCGCGCTAAGAGCCGCCTACGGCGGTTGCGCTCCGAGACGCCG
>CAJUFK010000186.1 GCA_910585535.1 uncultured Angelakisella sp.
AGTTCCGCCTGCTGCTCTGGGGTAAGAGGACTTGAACCTCCACTATTTCCTCCTGTATTTCCTTGATTGTCTGTATTACCTTGATTATTGGTATTACCATTACCCTCTTCTGTGGGCTTCTGCGGTGTTATGTCTCCTGGCTTCGGGGCATCTGAAGTATCTAACATCCATTTATCAAATTCTTCTGGGGTCATCTCCTCTAATGGATTCCCTTCCTTTGATTGGTCAGTATCACTTCCCCCTACTGGTATATATACTGGCTCATATATCCCCGTCTCTTCATTATATACCATCTCTTCATAAAATTCTGGAAGTTCCTCTTTTTTGTTACGGTTTGTTTTATCCAAATCTGCTTTTGTTTGTTCCAGCTGCTGCTGTAAAGTGGTCTGGTTTTCTTTGCTTTGCGTGAGTTCTTCCTCCAGGTTTGCCATGGTTGCTATGTATTCGGTATCTTTCTGGTTCAGGCTGTTCCACAGGTAAACATTCCCCACCAGGGAAGCCACCAACCCTACCGCCAGTACGCCGGTAAAGATCTTGCCTTTTTCCACGAGCTTTTCCTCACTTTCATGATGCTTTTTCCATGTCGTTTTCTGTCCCCTATATTATAGTATAATTCCCCCCGAATGTAAAGCAGAGATTGGGGGTTTACCATACCAAATATTCCCTTGTGCGTCCCCTCACATAGTGGTATGATAAAAAGCAGTCATCAGGCGTTTTTCCCCTTCTGGAGGGTATCCTCTTTCAAAAAGAATATCAAGGGTAAAATGAACGGGCTTTGCCCGCCCTTGACATACTTTCCAAAAGAGGATTGGGGATGATTAAGGGGAAACGCCCCCCAAGCGGCGGCAGAGACCGCCCACAAACCACATGGAGAAGGAGGAACATTCTATGACAGGGGTTATTTATGCCAGGTATTCCAGTGATAACCAACGGGAGGAATCCATTGAGGGACAGGTCCGGGAATGTATGGCATTTGCCGAGAAAAACGGCATCACAATTCTGGGTCACTACATTGACCGGGCTTTTTCTGCGAAAACAGATAACCGCCCGGATTTTCAGAAAATGATACGGGATAGTGGAAAACGCCTTTTTGATGTAGTTCTTGTTTGGAAGCTGGACAGGTTTGCCCGAAACCGCTACGACAGCGCCCGATACAAGGCCACACTGAAAAAGAACGGGGTAAAGGTGGTATCCGCCACCGAGGTTATTTCAGAAGGGGCCGAAGGCATCATTTTGGAGAGCGTGCTGGAGGGAATGGCGGAATATTACAGTGCGGAACTGGCTGAAAAGGTCACCAGAGGATTGATGGAAAATGCGCGGAAGAAAAAGTACAATGGCGGTGTGGTCCCAATAGGATATATCATTGATAAAGACCAGCTTTTCCAACAGGACCCCAAAACTGCCCCGGTGGTGTTGAATGTCTTTACCCTCTATGCCGAGGGCATGACGATACGGGAAATCGTGAACCAACTGAACAATCAGGGAATCCGCACTTCTTACGGAAAGCCCATGAGTATCAACAGCGTAACGCGAATGTTGAAAAACCGGCGGTACATCGGGGAGTATTCGTATAAAGATGTTTTCTTTGAGGATGGAATTCCCGCCATCGTTCCCAAGGAGCTATTTGAAAAGGTACAAAAGCGAATGGCGAAAAATAAAAAGGCCCCTGCCCACTTCAAGGCAGAGGACGAATACATACTTACCACAAAATTATATTGTGGAAAATGCGGGGCCTACATGACCGGGGAGAGCGGGACCAGTCACACGATGAAGGTTCACCGGTATTATAAGTGCTTCCACACCCGCAAGCCAAAGACCTGCACAAAAAAGAATGTCAAAAAGGACTGGATAGAGGACCTTGTTATTTCCGAGACGATGAAGATCGTTTTTGATGAGGCACTGATGGAATATCTGGCAGATATGCTGATGGAAGCACAAAAGAAAGAGAACACCAGGTTGCCCGCCCTCAAACAGCAACTAACCAAAGTGGAGCAGGGTATTCAAAACTTAGTAAACGCCATCGAGCAGGGGATTATCTCACCTTCTACCAAGAAACGGCTGGACGAGCTGGAGGATACAAAATCACAATTGGAAACGGCCATCTTGCGAGAAGAAGTACAGCAGGTTATTTTTACAAGAGAACAGATTCTTTTTTTCCTCCACCATTTCCGCAGCCTGGATATATCCCAGCTGGACCACAGGCGGCAGCTGATCGATACTTTTGTGAATGCCATTTATCTGTATGACGATAAGGTGATACTAACTTTTAACTATAAAGAGGGAGCCAGAGAAATTACTTTGGATGATGTCAACAGTTCGGGTTTGGTTACTCAAGCCGCACCAACTAACCCAAACACTTTAGATGCCATGCGGAAAAACCCGCATGGCATCAAGTGTTTTCGGACCTTTTCTGGGGTAAAAATTGACCAGTCAAACGATAGATGCCAAACAGGTATTCCAACAGACCGGCAGGATTTGAACCCGCAAAGCTCCCCCTTTTGAGCAGTTTTTGACCTGTGCCCTTTTTGAACCGGCCAGTTTCCGCAAAAAGGGCACAGCCCCAAAACCGAATAACCCGTCCCCCCAGCGCCGATGTTTTGTGAAAGCAGAATGTCGGCGCTTTTTGCATTTCCGGAGAAAATTCAGAAAAAGGAGAAGAAGAACATGATCATCGAAGTGACCCGAGAGACCACCACCATCCGCTGGAGAGAGAGCCCCATCCCCAGCCGTTGCGAGGGCTGCCCCTATCCCCATGTAGGCTTCACCTGCCGGGACAAGGATGGCGGCTGCCTTCGGACCGATGTGGAGCAGCTCTGCGAGCGTCAGAAAAAGAGGAGAAGAGGAGGGCTTTCTTGTCCGGTTTCATGACGCCCTTTCACGATGAAAAGCAGGATGCTGTTGAGCGAAAGAAGCAAGTGAATGTACCAGATCAAAACGACCCTGAAAAACCAAAAGAGGCCGGAGTTAGGGAGCGTCACCCTCACCTTTCCCATCCCCTGGAGGGAGTACGACCAGGTGTTGGAGCGGCTGAAGCCTTTGGGCATCGGCAGCCCCCTTGACCAGGACTGCCAGGTAAAGGCAATCGACAGCCACTACTCCACCCTGGAACGGCTGGAGGGAACGATGGTGGGCCTGGACGAGCTGGACTACCTGGCAAAACGATTAGACGGTTTCGATGTCTATGAGGCTCTCCAATTTCAGGGGGCAGCGGTGGTGGAGGGGGCCTCCACCATTCAGGATTTCATCAACCTGACCTTCTGCTGCCAGCAGGCCACGGTGGTGCAGAATTTTCGGAACCTGGAGAAAATCGGGAAGGACCACCTCATGGCTCTGGGGGATGGGTGCGTCAGTATGAAGGAATGGAAAACCGCAGATTCTCGGAAGATAGCGCTGGACCTGCTGTAAAAGGGGGATGGGAAGATCACCCCCTACGAGGTGGTGTACCGGAACGGTATGAAGCTGACCTCCCATTACACCGGCGGCCCTTTCCCTGCCTATAGCTGCGGGGAACCCCTGGTGGTGGTATTTAAGTCCCGGGAGAAAAGCAAAGAGCCTTACCTGTTCCTGCCCATGGCGGAAAGCAGGCTGCGCCGGGAACTGGAGCGAAGCGGTGTCTCGGACCCCTATTCCATCGAGCTCTGCCACATCGATGAAGCCTCCATCAAAGAGATCATGTCCTCCCTCTCTATGGAGAAGGAGGATATTTTTTTCTCTCGACAGGCTGGCGATGGCCTTGGAGGGCCTTTCTCCGGCAGAGCTGAAAAAGCTGCCCGATTTGGGTTTCCGGAAAGCGCCCTATACCCTTTTGCTGGAGATCAGCCCAGCGGAATATGAAAACAGCCCCATTCTCCAGCTGGAGCTTCCCATGACCAAAGAACACATCCCAGGCTCTGACGGAGAAATATCCTCCGGAAAGGAATCTCTTCCGCTGTACCGACTGCGCTATCCCCTTCTTCCTCGACTACATCGGAGAACGGGCAGTTTCCTTGCAGGAGCTGAACGATTTCGCCCAGATGATGGACTTCGCCCTGGAGCGGGGAGAACTGGCCAAGTACAAGGCTATCCTCCTGGCCACCGGCTGCCGGGATGTGTCCCAGGCGGCAGAGCTGGGGAAGTATCGGTGGATGGAGGAATACCGCTTTCTGCCGTATCAGGACGAGCGCGATCCGGCGGAGTATGGCGCAGCTTGGCTGAAGAAGAAGTTAGGGGAGGATGCAAGGCTGGTGCCGGACCAGGGCCTGGAGGAGCTGGGCCGCTGCCTTATGGAGCGGGATCATGTCCAAGAGACAGATTACGGCCCCATCCAACGGGTAGACGGGCAGCCCATCCAGCGATTCGACCAAAAGCAGCTGCCCGATTTTCAGATGGACGGGATGGGAGGAATGTAGATGGATTTCAAAGAGCTTCGCGCCCTTCCGGGGAGCGAGGAGAAAAGAAGGTGGCTGCGGAACAGAATGGAGACCCTGTTCATGAAGGAAAGCCTCCTCCTCACCGCCGCCCAAACGCGGCAGCCTGCCGGTGATCTGGCGGAGGTCATAGGGCGAATCTATTCCCTCCCGGACTATACCTTGGTCGCCCCGGCGAGAAGCTATGAGGACCTTGGGAAAAGATACCTGGAAAGGGAAACAAGGGTCCCCTAGGGGCTGCATGACCAGGCCGATCTGGACAAGCTGGGCCGATGGTATGAGAAACACCCTTCTGTCCCAGCATATATCCTTCCTGCGGGATTTCTTCCGCAGCTAC
>CAJUFK010000187.1 GCA_910585535.1 uncultured Angelakisella sp.
ATTATACCACTTTTTGTTATCTGGGTAAAGCTATCTTAAAGGGATAACCATGTTTCAAAATGTATCCTACTATCTTCAACAACCGGTTCAGCCCAATACCGAGAGTTCTTTGACTTGCTCAAAACATAAGAGCTTCCCAGTGGGATCCGGCAGTTGCAAGCAGGGTTCGGACATTTTACTGTTCGCACCCATAGCCACGCAAAAGGGATCGCTCCATCCACTGTTTGCGGATAAGTTCCGGCAAGTCGTTTCAATGCCTGATTCTCCAGCCAGTCACCGTAAAACCGCACATCCTCCGCAAGCCCCTCCGCACCAGAATAAACGACACGCCCGGCAGGACCCGGATGGACTGGCCGCATGGATGAAAACCGGGCAGGAATGTCCACCGCTGCTCTTGTCAGCATCGCGGCCACGGGATTCAGGTCGTTTGCTATTACTTTTAATCCCAGCTTTCCGGCAGCTATGGGAATACCGCCGAAGCCGGCGAACGCATCCCAGACAGTCGGCAGAGTACCACACTCCTTTAGTCTGCCGCGCATAGCTTCAAGAGAATCCTTGTCACCGGAGACCGTCTTTGTAAGCAATGCCATAACCTCCGATGCGGTTTCTTCGGAATAATCCATCACAACAGCGGACAAAGCGGCGAGAGAAGAAGCCTCCGGGCTGCGCCCCCACCACATATGAAGGTTTGCCGGATGTCCGGCCTTTCCCGCCTTTTCCCGAATCGCCGCGTTGTTGATCTCCGTCAGCGGGAGCGCCGTCTCTATCATCTTATTCACAGGAAAAAACGCCCCCTTCCTTTTGCGAAATCATTGGTCGAGCAGCCCGGCAGAGAACAAATCAAGCTGTTCTGGCACTAACTCTTTCAGAGCGGCTGCTCTCGCCTGAATATCCGGCCATGCTACCACAAGGGCGTTATAAGCATACGCCTCATTCGCCCAGTTCTTGCGCTCCGCTATCGTATAGAGCCGGTAGGCCAAATCTTTCGCCCGCTCGCCATTAGAGCCAAAGATGTCAGCTAAGATCTTTGCACAGGCTTCAGTGCCGCCCTTCGCCATCGCCTGAGTGAGCTGCTGTGTCAGCATCCAGATACATTGTTCACTGGAATCGACCTTTTCCGTCAGCTCGGTTCGGTCGATCAGGTGTACAATACCGGCTTTTGCGTAAAGAACACCATGCGCTACCATCATCGGGATGGATGTACTCTTTGCCGTGGCAAGGATCTCAGCCTCACCATACTTTGATGTCATTGAAAGCATTCTGCGTGTACAGATCGACGCAGAAGCGGCTGGCGGAATCCATATCGCCCACCTGTTCATTGAAGTATAGGTCAATCTCCTCGTTGATGATCTTCAGGGCGCTGCGAACTGTCATCGGCGTTCCGTCCGCCTCCAGTACTTGCTTATAGCGGGAGAAAACACCCATACCGGGGCCGATGGCGGACTGGGCCAAGTCGACCGGGGCAATGTTGCTTTCTTGCAATTTTTTCAAGGCGGGCCGCAGTTCCCGGCGAAGCTGATTGACAAGATTACGCCGGGTGGTCTGGGGCGCGTCTTCCGTGCGCTTGCGGCAGACCAGGACGATGGAGGAAGCCAGTGCGTTAGTGCCTTGAGCGATTGTCCTAACACTTCTTTCTGTGCGCATTGGCCAAGTACCAGTAAGTGCGAAGCCTGCATTAACAATGGCACTTAACATTGTCTCCCAGCCAGAAGAGACCGTGCCACTATCATCAGAATCACTCTGCTTGTAAGCATAATAGATTGTCACAGGAATATCTTCACACGCATATTGATGCATCTGCTTACACGCAGAGAGCATTCCACTTTCAAAAAAATCCTTTGCTTTTTCAACACTGCCCTCATGCCGGTACGGTGTTGCTATTAGTTCGTCCACTTTAGGAACCAGAAGTGTTTCGAACAAACTTGGATATGTTGTCCGTAGAGATTGGCGCATCCATACATAGAAAAAGTCTGATAAATCTGCATAGCCGATATTATCATAATAGGGCGGATCAGTTGAAATCATAATATTTTGCAATCTACAATCACTTTGGGCATCTGCCTGATTGGATTCCGCCCCAGCTGTAGCCAAAGGAAAATTATCAATACATTTCACAATCCAATCCAGCATATTTCCAAAGCATCCAGAGGAGTTACTGAACGGATTTCCTTCTGCGTAATCCCATGTCATAGGGATAGCTTGACGACCGAATGTATTTCTAATAGCCCCAATTGAATTTATCCATGTGGCAATAGAGGAACCTATATCTGCCAACCGATCCACAGCAAACGCCAAATACACCCCCACAGCCTCGCCGTAGGCTCTTGCACCATCTCCACCCTCCCTCAGCGGGATATGGTCGTTGTCCACCCCAGCGGCCACTGCGTCTGCTTCTGCTTTCTTCTGCGCTTCCGCCACCAGGGCGCTGAATGTGGTCAGGGCGGTGAGCTGACGGGGAGTGAAAAGTTTGTCGTAGGTATCCAAACCATAATTAACGCACCAGATATTCCGCGGGTCATAAGGCAGCGCTTGCTCTGGATATTCACCATCGGGGCTTTGACACTGAGCCGTCAGAATATGCTCTTCTGTCGGCGAAACATAAAGGCGGCCATTTTTCCCCTCCGTGACAATTCCTATAAGCGTGGCACCCATTTTTCCAGCAACAGATTCGTTCTTTATGTACTCGTCTGTTGTCGTTTCACCGCACATAATACATTTGAACTTTGCGCCGCGTCCGGTTTTCGGAGCTTCTGGGACTTTTCCTATTCCTGTGCGCACCTCATAGGTAATCTTCTTTGTCTCATAATCAAATTTGGGGGAAATCCACGCTTCCTTCCCTTTTTTCTTTGACAGCACAAAAGAGCTGACCAGCGGCATCTCGCATCCGCAGGCGGGATTGGGGCACTTCACCATCCGCGCCCAGATCCAGGCGATCACAGCGGCCTCGCCGCCACCCTGCTTTGACTTTTGGATAGAGATGCCCAATACGCTTGAACGCCTCCTGCTTCATCCATTCACCGTAATAGCGCACATCCTCCGCAAGTCCCTGGGCGCAGCTCCATGTCTGGGCCATTTTGCTTGTGCAGGCACTCGGATTAACGGGAGCTTTCCCTACAAATCGAGGCGGAATCTCGATCATAGCCTTGTTGATCATCACCGCTACCGGGTTCAGATCGTGGGCATGAGCTTTCAGCCCCAAACGCTGTGCCTCCAGCGGGATCGCACCGCCACCGGCAAAGGGATCTAAAAGCTCCGGTGGATTCCCGTTTGTAGATTTCAGAATTTCCTCTTTCGCAGCCGCCAAAACCCGCTCATCGTTGGAATTTTCCCAGACGACCAATTCCTCCAGAATGCGGAACAGCCGCTGCCGCTCCCGGTTCTGTTCTTCCTCCGTGGGGAACTTCTCCGGGTGAGAGGATGGGTCATCCACCAGGCTTGCCCATATCACAGCCCGCGCCGCAGCCAAAGGCCGCCGCGCCACCACAGGTGCAGGGTGGATGGATGTCCGTGACGAATCGACTTTTCCCGTGCGGATTCCGCATTTATTTTTTCCAGAGGCAGAGCCACCTCTATCAGCTTCTTCGTTGCCATATCGTTCCCCTCGTCTATTCAGAAACAGATGTCCCTGTTTCTTCAAGCCATTGCCGCAATTTTTCTTGCAACAGCTTTTTATCCGGCAGATACAACTTGTATTCCCGTGCATAGATGTTTGCGTCTTTTGGAAGCGTAAGTTCTACCAACGCCTCATCGCTTTGCTTACACATGAGAATGCCAATCGTCGGATTCTCGCCCTCCACGATCTCATAACGGTCATAATAGTTCACATACATCTGCATCTGGCCAAGGTCCTGATGCGTCAGTTCATCCACCTTGAAATCGATCAAAACATAGCAGCGCAGAAACCGATTATACAGGACCAGGTCACAATAAAAGTTTTTGTCGTTAAATGTAAATCTGCGCTGCCTTTTTTCAAAGAGGAAGCCTTTTCCCATTTCCAGCAGAAAATCCTGCATCTTATTCAGCACAGCAAACTCAAGATCACTCTCATGGTAGCTGCTTTTATCGTCCAGTCCCGCGAATTCCAATACATAAGGTGATTTCAATATATCAGCCGGACGATACGGCGTCGTGCCACTTCTGGACATTTCCATGACAGCATCTTTATCCTTGCTGAGCGCCAGTCTTTCATATAAACTGGAGTGATATTGGCGTTTCAGTGTCTGCACATTCCAGGATTCACTGATGGCCGCCTGTTCATAAAAGCTGCGTTCTTCAGGATTTTCGATCGTCATAAGAACCTGATAATGTGTCCAGCTCAACTGAAATGGAAAGTTCTGGCGGTCAATACTCAATTGTCCAATCGGCGATTGAACAATTCCATTTTCCTGCAACAGCCTCAATTGTCCGATTGATGATTGGATGATCTTCTCGTCGCGGTCACGGTACACCAGATAAAACTTTCTCATCCCTGACAGATTTGTTCTGGAAAACCCTCGTCCGTATTCTTTTGTCAGATAGCTGGAAAGGGAATCCAAAATTTTAGCGCCATATTTTGCCCGGTCAGCTCCCTGTTGTTCTTCCTCGACCATGTATTTCCCCAGCAGAAAACTGGTATATACCGTTATGGAATTTACCAGGACGCCCATAGTT
>CAJUFK010000188.1 GCA_910585535.1 uncultured Angelakisella sp.
CTGTTCCCGTTTTTCCATCTCCATAAAAAGTATCCATATTCTGAAAAATATTCATTTTATCCCAGCCTTTCTTCTGTTTGCTCCGTTTCAGTCGGGGGCCCCGGTGCTATGTAAACTCTGAACAGAGGATTTGTCAAGGGGTTTGCGGTATTTATTTTTGAAAGAGGTGAACGACTTTTGTTTATTTGGGATTTTCTTGCGGACAAAGTTCTGGGAGAGATTTTGGACTGGGTCTACGGCAAGTTGGTGGAGTTTTTAGGAGAGTTCCTCACCATGATGAACGGCCTGGGGACAGAGCTGTTCGACCTCGTTTGGGTCCAGGGGGTGGTGGAGTTTTTCCGCTGCTTCGGCTGGGCGCTCTACGGGGTGGGTATCGTGGTGGCGGTGTTTGAAATGGCTATGGAGTACCAGGCGGGGCGCAGCACCGCGGTCCGGGATGCCGCTCTGGGCATAGTGAAAGGCTTTCTGGCTGCCAGCTTGTTCTCCTCCGTTCCGGTGGAGCTGTACAAGCTGTGCATCGACCTCCAGGGGACCTTATCCCAGGGCATCGCCGGAGCCTCCCATACCGATGGCGTCAGCAGCCTGGCCAGGGCAGCCATGGCCGGGCTCAATGGGTACGGGGTGTTCGTCTCCATCTTCCTGCTGGTCCTTATGGGGTACAGTGTGGTGAAGATATTCTTTGCCAACCTCAAGCGGGGCGGCATCCTCCTGATCCAGATCGCGGTGGGGTCTTTGTATCTGTTCAGTGTCCCCAGGGGATACACAGACGGGTTCTATTCCTGGTGCCGACAGATCGCCGGGCTTTGCCTTACCGCCTTTTTACAGACATCAATCCTAATCGCAGGACTCATGGTCTGGAACACCAATATGCTGCTGGGATGCGGGCTCATGCTCTCTGCCACCGAAATACCGAGGGTGGCCCAGCAGTTCGGGATGGATACCAGCACCAGAGCCAATGTCATGTCGGCGGTGTATGCTACTCAGACGGTGGTAGGGTTGACCCGAAACCTTGCAGCGGCGGTAAAGTAGGAGACTTCCCTCTCCACAGAAACACTCGAACGGTGGTCCCCCTCTGCTTACAGCGCTCAATCACAAACCTTGTGCCGCGAGAAGTGCCATCCCAAAAGGCCAGCACCAGGTCGGCGCTCTCAATGATGGAGATGTTCCGCTTTAAGGGTGCGGCTCGGCCATACCGTCGGTAGTCCGGCAAGAACTCTGTCAGGGGTATGGCATGAGCCAAAGCATACTCTCTGGCGGAGGTATCCGCACCGGCGGCCCCGCCGGAAAGGATCTCGGTTGTTTCTTCCGGCAGGTATTTTTCCAAGTCAGCCACCTGGATGCTTCGGGAACCTACCACGGCCACTTTCATTCTTTTCCCTCCTTATGGTAAATAATTCAGATATACAATATATCTGTTTGCAACATTATACCACAGAACACGGATAAAATAAATACACAATATATCTGCCGTGGGAGGTGGTTCAGTGGCCGTAAAAAGTGTATCGATCCGGATCGAGGAAGAGATGCTGGAAAAGCTGGGGTATGTGGCGGAATACGAGGGCCGCTCTCTCAACAGTCAGATCCTGGTGCTGGTACGGGAGTGCATCCAGAAGTACGAAGCGGACCACGGAGAGATCAGCGGCAGAGTAAAGCCGGATGTGAATGTAAAGCCCTCCGGGAGATATTAAGAAGGATCAGAGGAAACGGATCAGACCGTTTCCTTTTTTGCTGCCCCGAAAACTGTTGCTTTTGCTTCGTTCTGCTCCAAAACCTTGTTGCTTCTGGTGATAGCTTTATCCCCCCTTCTCATATATACTTTGCTTTGCCGCAGGCAGAAAGGAGGCCGAAAGAATGGCAGAGAAAAAGAACCTCTGCGCCCCTATCACGATGGAGCTGCACCAGAAGGTCCGTGCGGAGCAGGAGCGGTTGGGGCAGACCCTGAGCGAGTATGTGGAGCAGGTGCTTCGGGAGCATTTTGAAGGAAGGAGCAAGAATACAATGAGCGAAAAAGGCAGGACTATGGCATTCCAGGTGCCGGAGGAGTTTTTCCAGCGGATCAAGGCGTACCTCGCCGCCCACCCCGGTCTGAGTCAGAAGGAGTTCGTTATCGGGCTGGTGGAGGATGCCCTGGCCGAATGGGAAAACCGGCAGGAAAGCCCGGAGGATGAAACGGAGGAAGGAGGAACGGAAGAAAACGCGTAAAAACAGGAAACCTTGGGCCTTGCGGAAAACTGCGGGGCCCTGTTTTTGTTAAGGAGGAATTGTATGTTTGACATCAAACTGACCCCGCAAGGAGGTCATGATACCCGCACTATCTCTCTGCCCTGCGCTCTGGGCTCCCTGCTCACGGACGGTATCCCTTATATCATCTCCGACGCCTTGGTAGAATACAGTTTTGACACCGGAATCGAAAAGCTGGACACGGCTTTGAAAGAACAGCTTCGCACCACGCCCGCTGATCTGAGGCAGTGTATCACTTTTGCCCGGACCCTGGAACGGCTGGGCAAACAAGGCCGGGAGAAGCTGATGGAAAGCCTGAGTACAAATCCTCATATCCGCAGCTGGGAGGAGATGATCCAGGAGGCGGCAGATCATATCCCCAGGCGGTTCTCGCCTTCCAAGGCGTATCAATACTGGCTGGAAAACGAGATCGATCAGCTTCGATTCACCAATGAAGAGCTATTTGAAAAGATCGTTGCATTGGCCAGAGAAAGCGGTGATCTGGAACGCTTCGATGAAGTCGACAACAGTATGCTGCCATCCGAGCATCGCGCTAAAAAGATCGAGCATCTCCGCTTCAATTTGCGTGTCACTCCCTGCCTCGTTGGTTCGGATGTCTATCTGGACTATTTTATCCAAGGAGACTTCGGGGAGCGCGATCAAAAAATCCTCCTGGGGGCGATGAAAATCTTTGGTAATGACCTGGAGCATTGCAAGATCGCAGGAGAGGCCTGCGGGGTGCTGCTCTACTACGGAGACGAATTCATCCAAAGAAACCGCTGCCATTTTGCTCCCCGAAACGAGATCGAAGCGATTCTTTCCCGTCCTTTCTCCGGCCCGAAAATGGAGCGGGAAGTTCAGCAGGAAGCCCCCGAACAGTTCCCGGAGATGACGATGTAGGAGGCGGCAGGAATGTACATCTACCCAGACGACCTGAAAGCAGCCCCCACCCTGTGGCTGTGGCGGCTGCGGGACCTGACAGCGGGCGGGCTGCTGGCGGTGTTCGGCGTCGTGACTTTAACGCAGTTTGGCACACCGCTGTTTGCCGCCATCGCCGCCCTGTACCTGTTCCTCACCGTTCGCATTGAGGACGCCTGCATTTTGGACTTCATCCGAAAGGCAGGCGTCTACTTTATCGGGAGGCCCCAGCTCTACCGCTGGGCCTCCCCGTTTCAGTTGGAGGTGACCACAAACGAAGATTGCAGAAAGAAGAAGGAGAAAAAGCACCCGCTCCCTGATGCAGGTGGAGCGGATCACCGAGCATAGCATCATCACGCCGCAGGGAGAGGAGATCGTACTGTTTCTCCTCCAGCCCACCAATGTATCGGTGTTGTCCAGAGAGAGCCTGAAAGCACGGGTCAACGCCCTCATGCACGTCCTCAAGGGTTTCGTGGAGGTGGAGCTGCTGTGCCTCAACTCCCGTGAAAGCTTCGAGCATAACAAGCGGTATCTCACCGGCAGGATGGAGCAGGAGGAGAGCGTCCCTATCCGCACCCTGCTGGAGCAGGACCTGCGGCATCTGGATGAGATCCAGAGCCGCACCGCCACCGCCAGGGAGTTCATGCTCATTGTTCGCCCCCGGAACATCGGGGAGCGGGAGATGTACCCCTACCTTTCCCGGCTGGAGAAGATGATCCGGGAGCAGGGTTTTACCGTCCGCAGGGCCGGGTACGAGGACATCAAACGGATATTGGCGGTCTACTTTTCCCAGGATGTTATCAGCGAAGGGTATGACGATTTTGACGGTCAGAGATGGCTCCTCAAGGGAAACCAGAGCGACTACAAGGCCGCCAGCGTTATGGAGGAAGAACAGGTTCTCCAGACCTTTCTGGACCTCATCGCCCCCGCCGCCATCCGGTTCGAGGTGGACCGCTCCATGGTGGGCAATACAATCCGCTGTGTTTGGGCGGTGCGGGGATACCCCACCTCCACCGAGGAGCAGGCCCTCCTTCAGCGGCTGGGGGAGCGGGCCGGGGTGACCCTGCATATCTACACCCGGCTGGTCTCCCCGGCAGAGGAGCGGAAGATCCTCCAGGCGGCGGACAAGGCCAATCGTTTCAAGGGGAGCAGTACCGACATTCGGGAGATGGTAGAGGCACAGAGCAATCGGGAGGACGTCTTCTCCATGATCCGTACCGCCCACCGAAACCGAGAACCGTTTTTCCACACAGCGGTATATATTGAACTTATCGCCAGAACAGAGCAGGAGTTTTCCGAGCTGCAGGACAGTGTGGAGGCAGAGCTGGGGCGGGGGAAGATCAGCGTGGACCGGCTGCACCTCTGCCAGCAGGACGGGTTCCTTTCGGTGATGCC
>CAJUFK010000189.1 GCA_910585535.1 uncultured Angelakisella sp.
CGGGATAAAGACCGGCCAGACGTTGTGCAGCGGTTGTGAATACAGGTTCTAAGATCTCCTTCTATTTTCCCGCCTGCGTAACAGAAAAGGCCCCGGTCATTTGACCGGGGCCTTTGGGCGCTTTTGGGGGAGCGGCTTACTGCTGCTCTTCCTTCATGCGGGCGAAGCACTCGCTGCAGTAGACGGGGCGGTCCTCACGGGGACGGAAGGGGACCTTGGCCTCTTTGCCGCAGCTGGCGCAGATGGCGGTGAACATCTCACGGTCGGAACGCTGGCTGGCCTTGCGGGCGTCGCGGCAGGCCTTGCAGCGCTGGGGCTCGTTGGCGAAGCCGCGCTCCGCGTAGAACTCCTGCTCACCGGCGGTGAAGATGAACTCCTGGCCGCACTCTTTGCACACTAACTTCTTGTCTTCGTACATAGCTTTTTACCTCGCTTATGGATTTTTACCCGCAGGCTCCAAAGCGAGTTCAGACTTCGTCGCTTGAAGTTCCGGGGGCATTATTACTCAACCTGGCGGATCCAGGCTGATGACTGGGTTTTGCCTTGCGGCCGCCTTCAGGCTGACCGCAGCTTCCTTCGGACTCTTTGCAGGGCGTTATCCACAGCTTTGGAAGAGGTATGAAGAAGTTGTGAGATCTCGGTGTAAGAATGTCCGCTGAGGTAGAGCGTCAAGGCTTTCTGTTCAAATCCGGACAGCTTGGTCCGGATCTTTCCCTCCAGTTCCGCCAGCTGCTCCGCAATAATGATCTCCTCTTCGGGGCTGACCGGCTGTTCCGCAGAACCAGCCTCCAGCGCCTCCAAGGTGGCGTAATCGCTGAGGGGACGGCTTTTCTGGGAGAGGGCGGCTTTTGCTGCCGCCGCCATGGTGGACCCTACGCACAGGTAGGCGAAGGTTGGAAAGGCGCTTTGCCGTCCGTCGTAAAGGCGGATGGCCTTGAGGAGGCCGATCAGCCCCTCTTGGACCAGATCTTCAGCTTCCATCCCGGGCAGAAAATACCGGGCGCCCCGGCGGCGGATCATGGGAAGATAGCGGGTCACCAGCTCGGTGACCGCTTCGTCATCCCCTTTCCGTGCGGATAGGATGAGCGCTTCATCTGTGAAATTTTTCAGTGCCCTTGTCATGCTTCGCTCCTGGTACCGAAAGGCTTTCCTGATGGCCTCCTTATTGTAGACCGAAATCCTCTCTTTGTCAAGTGGTTTTTGTAGAAGATTTACAAAAAATGTTTGGGCCTTTCGGCAATGTTTGGAAATGGCAGGGAAGAAATGGGGGGATCACACTACATTCGGTGTTCGCTTTATGATAAAAATACGACATCTTGCGGTTTTTCACGTTTTGAAAAAATTTTTGACAGATTGCACAGAAGAAGCCCCGCCGTCAGTTTGCCTCAAACATCGTCTTTTTATTGCTTCCGTGGACCAGCATAACCAGGCCCAAGCTGAGGTAAGCGGACAGCACCGAGGTCCCTCCGTAGGAGAGGAAGGGGAGGGTGATCCCGATGACCGGAAGGACCATCAGGCACATTCCGATATTGACGATGATCTGGAACGCCAGCATGGCGAAGATTCCGGTACAGATGTACTTCCCAACGTAGCTGCGGCTCACCGCCCCGGTCCAGAGCATCCGCCCACAGATGATGGAGAGGGCCGCGACCACGGCCACACAGCCTACAAAGCCAAAGGACTCCCCGATAAAGGTAAAGATGAAGTCGTTGTACATCTCCGGGACGTAATTGTGATTTTCGGCAAAAAGGCCGATGCCAAAGACCTGGCCGGAGCCCAGGGAGTCCAGGCCCTCCAGCTGCTGCATGGCGGTGGTTTCCACAAACTGCTGGGGATCAAAAAGGCTTAGGATCCGCTCCTTCTGGAAATCGGAGAGGAGGCGGAACCACACCACCGGAACCGAGACCACCCCCACCCCCATGGCCCCCAGGATCAGCTTCCTGGAGAGGCCCGCAACAAAGAGCATCGCCACCACGATGGCCGCCAGGACCAGGGCCACGCCGGTGTCCTTCTGGAGCAGCACCACCCCCACCCCCACCCCGGCATTGAGAAGCACCGGGATCAGAACCCGGGGGTGGTTCAGGTCCTCCCTGACTTTGGCCAGATGCCAAGCGAAGGTGAGGATAAAGGCCAGCTTCCAGACTTCGCTGGGCTGGATGGAGGTGACCCCCAGGTCCAGCCAGCTGCGGTTATCCGATCCGGGGCGTGTCTCCCCGAAGAAAGCGGTATAGATCATCACCACCGCGGTCAGGGGATAATAAAAACGCCACAGGCCTGCAAGGCTTTCGTAATCAAAGAGTCCCACCATCACCACCACGGCACAGAAACCAAGGCCGGTGGCCAGGGCCTGGATCTGCCAGGGGCGATCCTTGCAGTAGCCTGCAACATAGATGGCGTAGATACAGAGAACGCTTAGGGCCGACAGCCCCAAGGCCAGGGTGAGGCTCAGATGATCCGCCTTATGGCGGAACCTTCCCCAAAAAGCGGAAAGCCACTTTCCCATAGATCCACCCTCCTTTTTTCTCTGTAATTGCCTCTTTGCTATTTGGGCTGTATCCGGGGAGCCGCAAAAGGCGCATCCCGGTGTCCTGTTTGGGGGAAGAAGAGGCTCTTGATCTTTATTATACCGTTTTGTTCCAGGGAATACAAGATAAGAGGCTATCCCAGAATGAGACGTATCCAGATTGGCGAGCAAATTTTTGGTCAGCCGAAGTCCGAAAGCCCCAGGTAGCCTGTATGGCTTTCAAGGTTTTCGGGCAAAGGCAGACGAGAAATTTGCCGGCAGGAGGCGTGCGGATAATTCCGGAATAGGCTTTAAGAAGCTGTATTCACAACCCTTTGACGCCATCTGGCATCCCTCGGTTATGAATACAGCTTCTAAGTATAGAAAGATGAATCCCACTCAAAAATCCCCTTGCTTTTCTTTCCCCTTTGTCCTATAATTAAGAACTGTTGTTCCCCACAGGGCGGCGCTCCCCGCTCTGCGCCATCATCTGTAACAAAGGGAGGTACCTATGAATCAAAAAGAGATCAGCGAACTGCGCCGGAGGATAAAGCCGGAGAAAAACGCCATCGGCCGCATCTATGGCTGCTATGTCAACAGCCGGAAGGAAATCATCTCCTACATAGAAGGTTCCCTTGGGACTATGCCCCAGGACGAGGCGGAAAAGTACCTGGACCTTTTACGCAAGACCCTTTCCGGCACCCCGGGGAAAAATTTAATCGACATTGTTTTTTCCACCCAGCAGGTGGTGGACAGCGAGGAACACCGCCGGCTTATGGCGCTGCGGGATTCCAAGCTCCGGGACGGGGAGGTCCGGCAGGAATTTTACCAAAAGGTTATGGACACCCTGGACATGGGGGACAGCAACTATCTGATTCTGCTGGCCCACGACAGCTACGACGTCCCCAGCCGGGATAAGAACGGGGACCGGCAGGCGGATGACTCCGACGCGGTGTTTTCGTATATCCTCTGCTGCATCTGCCCGGTAAAGGACGGCAAGCTGGAGCTGGGTTACTGCCCCGGGGAAAACGAGTTCCACAACTGTATCCCCAGCCAGATTGTCGCCCCGCCGGAGCTGGGATTTCTTTTCCCCGCCTTTGACGACCGGGCCGCCAACCTTTACAGCGCCCTTGCCTACAGCCGCAAGGCGGATCAGCTGCATCAGGAATTTTTGGACGCCATCTTCCATATAGAGGAACCGCCTATGTCCGCCGGGGAGCAAAAGGAGGCCTTTGAGGCCGCTCTGACCCAGTCCCTGGAAAAGTCCTGCAGTCTGGAGGTGGTCCAGGCGGTCCACGAGCGTCTCACCCAGCGCATTGAGGAACACAAGGAGAGCAAAGATCCGGAGCCCTTGGCGGTGACGGTTCGGGAGGTGGGAGGCATCCTTCGGGACTGCGGCGTGGAGGAAGAGCAGGTGGATGCTTTCTGTAGCCGCTGCAGCCAGCAGTTTGGCGAAGGGGCAGCGCTCAGCCCTGCCAATCTCATTGACAGCAAGCGGTTTCAGGTGCGGACCGGGGACGTCACCCTTTCGATGGCTACAGACCGCAGCTACCTGGTAGAGACCAGGGTCATCGACGGTCGGAAATATCTGCTGGTTCCGGTGGACGAGGCCCTGGAGGTAAACGGTTTGCCGGTGGGATAAAAGGGGATGTTTCCGTCCGGCCGGATCCTCCGGGTGCAGAAAAAGCGCTGGCATTTTACCAGCGTTTTTCTTTTGGGGCCGGGGGAAACAAGGCGGTGTAAAGAGCAAAAGCCGGACGTTTGTCCGGCTTTTGCAAGAAAAGGCGCCAGGCCCTTATCTGGCACCCCCGGCGAGAATCGAACTCACAACTAACCCTTAGGAGTTTGGCGTGCCGCTTGGTACAGCGTACCGGAACACAACTTCCCGTTCCGCTAAAACCGCTTAAATACAGGATTTACACAGGTTCCGCCTGTTTTCCTATGATGCC
>CAJUFK010000190.1 GCA_910585535.1 uncultured Angelakisella sp.
TAATGATTGAAAACGGCAGTATTTTCCTGATGAGAGGGGGATTGTAGATGCACACGAAGCTGTCTATCCCGGAACGGTTAAAAGACTTGCGGGTAGTGGATAAGCACCTGACACTGGAGCAGCTGGCTGAGCAAACCGGGCTTTCCAAATCTGCTCTCAGCAAATATGAGAGCGACGATTATAAGGACATCAGCCCCTTTGCTATCGCTACGCTGGCGGAATTTTATGGGGTGTCCACCGATTACCTGATGGGGTTGTCAGAAAATAAAAATCACCCAAACACAGAGCTTCAGGCCCTGCATTTGAGTGATGATATGGTTACATTATTGAGCAGCGGAAAAATCAACAACCGGCTGCTGTGTGAGATTGCCACACATGAGAATTTCCAGCGGCTGATGACGGATATTGAAATTTTCGTTGACCGGATCGCCGATATGCGGATCGCCCAGATGAATCTGGTGCTGGAGGCCACCCGGCAGGAAGTGATCCGCAGCCATGCGCCGGGGGAGAACGACCTTTATGTCCGCACGCTGGAGCTGGGACAAGTACGAGAGAGTGATTTTTTCAGCCACACAATTCATGATGATCTGGACAGTATCGTTCAGGATATTCGTCAAGCCCATGTCACCGACCGCACGACCGCCGATCCACAACCGACTTTCACGGAGGTCAAGGAAAAGTTTGACCGTGCCATGCAGCTGGGCAGTAATGAGGAACGGGTGATTCATGAGTTCTGTGACCAGATGCAGATTCCCTTTGACAAGATTGCGTCCGAGGACTTCTCGGCGTTTATGCGAATACTGAGCCTGTCCAAGCTGCTGAAAAATCCCAACAACATGAGGGGGAAGGCCCGGCCACAGGCATACCATGGGACAAAGAAGAAAAAGCGCAAGTAAAAAGGAAGCGCTCAAAATAAAATGAGCGCTTCCTTTTGATTAAATGGAAATTTTCTTGGATATTAGTGCATCCAATTTTTCAATGATTTCCTTCTGACTATTTTGTACTGATATAAACTTCTGGGCAATCTCCTTTTGAAGTGAAAGGCTAATATTTCCTTCACCGTCGACAGGAATTGGTACCATAATGTCGTTTAACATCGAAGGATATAGTTTCGTAAATTCATCTTCTCCGTTATCGCCTTTTCGACCTTTAGCCAGCTCCCGGAATATGGGTTCCAATGTAAATTTCATATAATCGAAGTCCAAATCTTGACGCCCGTTTTTAGGAACCAAGATTCCACGATCTCCGTTAATAGAAAATTTACCATCCAGAATAAGAATCGTACCTGCAAATCCATTTGTTGACCATGTCATATAACGACCATCATAATCGTAGGTATCTAAATGGGTCAGTGTCCCTTGACTTGATGCCGAGTAGACAGGGTAGGGGCCTGAGTGTAGGTTCCCGTACTTTTTGGTGTACTTTGACTTTCCTTTAATAGTGTCAAATAGCTCACTCAAAGGCAAATATTCAATCGCATATTCGTCACAATTCGGCACAATAGAAACCTGTGAGAGATTTGCAATTTGTTCAACAACAGTTTCTTTGGTTTGTTCCAAAGTTGCATAACCTGCGGCGATTTCTTTTTGCTTTTCAAGCCAAGGCTCTCCGTTATGGTCTACCGGAACAGCAAATTTTACAGATTGAATCATAAATGGTGGTAGCGATGTGTACTCATTCTCTCCATTATCGCCTTGCCGCCCTTTTTTAAGCTCTCTAAAAATAGGTTCCAAGGTATATTTTGCGTACTCCAGGTCTATATTTGTGTCTTTCAGCAGGAGTATTCCACGGTGGTTGGTTGCGGAAAAAGGTGATCTGTGAATCATCATGTAACCCGCTAAACCATCTATTGCCCATGTCAATGCCGGAACATTATAATCATAGGAATCGATCTGCGCAAATGGTCCAAATGTGTTGCCAGAATATAATGGATACTCACCAGTGTGTTCATGTACATAGCTTCGAGTATATTTTCCGTCGCCACGAACAATATCAAACACCTGGGTAATGGGAATTTCTAAAAACTGAAGGCCCTCATCGTTTTTTTTCAACTTCAGCCAATGGTTCATCAAGTTCAGACAATGTGTTAATCGTATCAGCAAGTAAAACTCTTAAGTCATTTACTCCGATTGTCTTGGATTCTTCCTCGATACCAAGAGCCTGCCGTTCTTCGTGATTCCACCATCGTTCCACGCACCAATGAGTTCCGTTGTAAAAGTCATCAATGCTCGAAATTTTGCATCTCTTATCACCAATCATGTTCAATGTGTTGGCAAAGCTCGTTTTCGCACCCTTGAACATATTAAAAAGATCAGATGCAACCTGCAAATCATTTTGCTCGATGTCAAAACGGTACACATCACGAGTTTCTCCGATTTCCGAACACAAATAGGTAAATACTGGGGAGGTTTGGCGCTGAAGCGTAGGCACACCATCCACCATAACAGGTGCTTTTTTTGTCAGAGCAAGAATGTAAGTTTTTTTGTTAGTTGTGAAGAAAGTGTTTAACGGAAGAGAGATGACAGCATCAATTTCACACTGCTCCAATATAAAGTCACGGAGCTTTTTGTCGTTACTGCGGTTCATAATACCATCAGGCACGACAATAAACGCTTTTCCATTTGGTTTGAGGGCACGAATAATCCATTCCATGAACAGACCTTCGATGCCCATTGCGCTTACAGAAAAGTATTTCTTGAGTGTATCATCCTTGGAAATCTCTTCCTTCAAATTACTACTTCCGCTCATAACATAAGGCGGATTCGTTAAAATCAGATCATACTGATCATGGACAGGCTTTGCCAAGGTTCCAAGAATCGAGTTGGTCTGAAGCAAAAATGTGTCGTTAAAAAATTTAGCAAATTTATCTGTCATTTCTGGATGCTCTCGGAGCAAACCAGACATATAAATCAGCATATTTGCTTTAGCAAGAATGATTGTTTTTTGTTCGTCCTTATCAAACCCTTTGTCAAAACCACTCAGCGTAATTTGGAGCTTTAGCTCTCCATCCTCCACTTTATAGAATCGGTGCAAATCGTGAAGAATCGGTTCAAGCAAGAATTTTCCGACGCCACACGCCGGATCGCAAATCTTCATACCCGGAGTGATGTCTATCATATTGACAATAGCTCGAACTACCTTCAAGGGTGTAAAGTATTGACCCCAATTTTTCTTACTGATTGATTCTTTCAAGAATGTTTCAAACAGCTTGCTTTTGAAGTCATAGTCTATGTTCTCTAAAGTCCCAAAATCATTAAAACGCTTAAGAATTTTGTGGAAAACAGTCGCATATCCAGAAACAGCCTTGTCATCTTTGGATACAAAAATTGTTCCATTGATAATGGTAGTTTTATCCTTCGGGTTGCCAGGGAAAAGAGCTTTAATCTTTACTCGTACCGTGGAAGCATAATATTCAAGCACCTCATTCTCATTATTGCCAGAGTATTTTCCCAGCAAATCATAGAATGAATACATTCCCTTCAAAACACCTAAATCGCTGAGGTATTTGAAAATGAAAATCTCAACAAAGGTGTACAAACAATTTTCAGGCGTAGCTCCTGAAACAGCCCATAAATCTTGCCATACTTTTTCGGCCAGAGGCAGAGGATCAACAGACGCAGCAGCCTTGATTTGATTATTGGTAGCATTAATAGAGGCTCGAATCTTATTGATGAGGGTAATACACTCTGTGCTACTCTTGTCAAAATTTAATGTAATGCGGCTACCATCTTCCTGTAGAATTTCTTGACCGGTAGCGGGGTTAATCCAAAAAGTTTTCTTGCCGTCAGTAACAATGTAAACTTTTGCCTGCAATATCTGGGCTGTCCCAATTTCTTGTGCAATAGCTTTAGCAATCTGTTTTTCGGTTCGCAACTCCTGAGGGGTCTTATACTCGATAGCTGCGATAATAATTGGCTTTTTAACAATCAAGGCATCCGGCTTTTTTCCCTCATATGCTTCATAGTCTTTATCGGGAATAATCTTCGCTCCTTTAAGAGCTTTTAATGTAGTAGCGCCAATATTGTAGAAATTCCAATCGCCCATTTTTTCAGGAGCTTCTATCAAATTACGCTGAATCAGTTCTTCACTCAATGGTATCTGCTCCTTCCTGCCCCGTACTGGTGGCGTTTAGATAGGCATCTATGTCATCTTTACGGATGCGCCAGCTTCGACTTCCAACTTTGGAAGCAACAAGTTCCTTAGAGGCAATCATTCGCCGTACCGTTTTATCGCATACTTTCAAATATTCAGCCGCTTGAGCAACTGTAAATAGTTCGTCTGCCATAACACATTCACCCCATTTTATCAAGTATATCATTATTTTTTATGGGGCGCAATATGTTTGGGGGAAATTTTGCGAATTTATCAAACTCAAATGGACAATAGGGGATTCAATTGGACAATCTGTGTTTTCGATTGTCCAAAAATTCTTTATTCTTGAAGATTAATA
>CAJUFK010000191.1 GCA_910585535.1 uncultured Angelakisella sp.
CTCCGGTGGCATTCATGGGCAGCTCCGTTTCCGGGAGGATGTGGGCGGCATCCTCACCGGCTGTGAGCCTGTCGAGGGTTTCCCGCTCCCGGCGGATGAGGCCGAGGCTCTCCTCGGTATCCTTTTCGGGGAGTCCCCAGGCCCGTCCCACCAGGGTGACTGCCTCTTTATAATGTTCCACCCGGCTGTCTGCTTTTTCGCTGCCCTCGCTTTGGATGACCATCAGGGCGATGGCCTCCTTGGCGATCCTCTCCTGGACCTTCTTTGCTTCTTCGATTTTCATTTTGTGTTCCTCCTGTTTGTTTATTGTTTACCGCGCCTGGCGGCTGATAACACAATGCCACACCCTGGCCGGAAAATCCATCCACCAAAACCAACGATAACCGGCCAAGCAGATCTTTATAGAACCAAAAATTGCACAGTGCTTTGCTGGCTTTTTACAGCATCTGCATTCTCGGAGCGGTGTCTGCTTTCTGGCCGATCTCCTTTCCATCCAAACGCTCCAGAAAAACACCCCGCCGCTGTTCCTCTGTTTGCCATTCTTTTCGGAACGCATAGTATGCGGCGGCGGATATATCCCCGATCTTATAGCTTTGCCAGCCCTGCAGGTGGTCCAGCGAAGAGACTGTTCCGCAGTCAAGGTCAATATTGAACACCCCGACTATTTTCTGGGGATCCTCTATCCGTTTCTTTGCAAAGTCTCGGAATTGTTCCTCCTCCAGCCGCCTGCGGCCAGGAAAGAGGACAGAAAACCATTCTGCATCATCGGCCCCGCAGCGCAGATACTGCCGGAGAAGTTTTGCTATCTCTAAAAATTCTACTGGTCTGTGGGTGACAAAAAAACGATCCTGCCCTTTTTCTGTGATATGGAAAGCAGAAACGCGCATACTGTTCTCCCGTTGACGTTCCTGCGCCAGCCGCTCCGCCTCGATCTCCAGGTCGATCTCCCGCCGCACATGGTCAGGGACCGTCTGCCGGTAGAGATCCTCCAACCGGGCCTGCATCACTGTTTCCACGTCCGTTCCGGCTCCCTGCAGGATACGCCGGAGGGCATCATACTGCCGCTGGTCCAGCCAGAGGGCGACCTCGGTACTGCCCAAGCTCATTTCCCTCCTCCTTTTTGTTCTTTGTGTACGGACTTTATCTTTTGCAGGTCCAGTGGAGAGAACGCCAAAGCGTCATAGGAAAGGTGATCTTTCTGCATGACCTGCACCAATACAGCAAGCATCTGATCCTCCTCCACACTGTCGGCATCGGACAGGCTGTCGTAGCAGATCCATTCCGACGAGGAAAGGGACTCCCGGACCAGCACATCGTAACCTATCCGCCATAGGTCACCATTTTTAGAGAAAACAGCATCCAGGCGGACACACCCTGCAATGAGTGTTGCCACGGTACACCAAAATGCCTCACCTCCAGGCTGCTGTTTCAGCGTGTCTATCACCGCCAGTTCCATCCGCCGGTGATACTGATACGCCTCCCCAAGGTGAGATGCCATCTGTTTTTTATCCACATCCCCCACCTCCTACATAGACTGCATGGAGAACCCAGAGCCTTCCGGTCCCTCCTTTGGCCCGATCTCATCCAAATACTCCTGCCGGAAAAAGTGGGACGGGATATTTTGCAGGCTCATTTTCAGCGCGTTCTGTAGATAGCTTACATCCAGCTCACAGTCCTGATAGCCCTCCATCACCGTTTTGTAGTACCAGGGTGTGGGGATCCCAAAGTCTTTTTGCAGGTCCATGATATAAGCCATAACAGATATTTCCCGGCTACCCATCTGAACGGTAACATCCTGTTTGAAATAGTGGGAGGGAAAGCCCTCATAACAGTCCAAGGACAACTCATCGCTTGGTGTAAGTTCCCACACCGCTGCCGGTACCATCATGCCCTCTTTGGGCGCTATAGTAGCGAAAGCTCCGTTCTTCCGCCCCTTGAACTGTAGTTCATATCCGGGGATCATTCCTGTTCCAACCAGCTTTGCTCCGGAACAGCGGAACGCCATCTGCCGGAGATTTAGGTTGCTGCCATAGGCGGCATACAATTTTTTCTTCACTCGTTACATCCTTTCCATTTACATGGTCATGGCAAATTCCCAGGCGGGAGCAGTCTCTTGCTCCTGAGCAGGATCTTCCCCTCCGGAGAGGGCTGGCGCGTTTTGTGCCAGCTGTGCCTGTTCCTCCAGCCGTTTTTTTACCAGCCGCTCCTTCTGCGCCAACGCTTGGGCCGGGTCCTTCCAGGCGATGCTCCCCTCCAGGTTTTTCAGCAGATGCAGCCGAGCGGTTTTGAACTCATCCCCGATGAGTCCCAGCCGCAGAAGCCAGGTGCGGAAGGTGTACTTTTCATTGCTGCTGGTGGTTTTGCTGCGGGAGGCACTTTTTTGTACCAGCGCCTGATGGCTGATGGCAAGGCAAAGCTGGATATAGGATTTCACTTCCCCGGCATGGAGGGTGGAATTAAAAAGCCGGAACTCGATCGTTCCCTTGGAAAAAACACTGTGCAGATTGAGGGCGTGATATCTGCTTTCGTCATAATGGTAATGCCTCCCGCCCCTTCCGTTGTACCAGAGACGTTCTATTTCGTCCATAGAGCGCGGGCGGTACTGATCCATCCGCTCCAGAAAGGTGATATCCGCTTTTTTACAAAACCTTTCCCGATCGACGTTGATCTGGAGAGCCTTATAGAGCAGTTCCTCCTTTGCGGCCATGATATGGACGATGTTGCTTAGGGTTTTGGGGGTGTGGGGAGAGGCATCCACATGGATATGGATCCCGCAGCTGCTGTTGACCATTCCGCCGTTTTTTCTGAGGTTCCGGATGATCTCCTGGATGGTTTCGATGTCCTCGTACCGGCAGATAGGGGAGACCACCTCTACCGAATAGTTATTGGATGCTCTGCCTTGCTTGGATTCACAACGGATGGAAGCGTCACGCATCACCTTCCAGGATCTTCCCTGACTGTCCTTTGTCAGATAGGTATCATAGCTGCCGCCAACATGGGACACATCCCCAGCAAAAAGACCGGCGATCACATTGGCCGCTTGGGCCCGGGTGATGCCGGTCATCTCGATCTCAATGCCAAATTGTTGTGTCCTCAATGATCGCCACCCTTTTCAACAGGAGGGGTCTCCTTCCTCGCCCGCTTGGGCCGTTCCCGGACAGTGGCGGTCTTGCGCTCCAGGTATTCCCGCACCGTCTCCGGCACCGACTTTTCGTAGAGTGCCGCCAGTTCCTCTTGGATCTTCTTTTGGACACTGCTCTTTTCCTTTCTGAGTGAGAACTCCAGGGCTTCCAGCTTCTCCTCCTCGAAAGAGATCGTGATCTCAACTTTCTTCATCTGCTGCCTCCTTTCACCATGTCAAAAAAACGGGCCGTTTCGGACCCAAAGCATCTTGCGCCGGGTATTTTACATCGACAGTTCCATCCCCGGTAAGTTATCTTCCTGCTGCGTCTCCTCGGGCATCTCCAGCGGATCTGTCAGGTCCCGGCATTTTGCCAGCTTGTCAGCCATGTCAAGCAGCAGCTCCTTGTCCTTTTTTCTTCTTGCATAAAGGGCGGCTAAGGCCATCGACCGCGAATTGGCCTGCGTTTCTTCCGGCGTGATTTTCATGGGCAGCTCCGACTCCGGAAGGATGTGGGCGGCCTCCTCCCCCATATAGAGCTTATCCAAGACCTCCTGCTCCTGCTGAATGAGGTTAAGGTTCCTCATGGTTTCCTCCGCAGGGAGATCCCAGATCTGACCGATCAGAATAACCGTCTCCTTATAATCATTCACCCAGCTGCCGGCCTTTTCATTGCCCTCTTCACACTGAATGATCATCTGCACGATGGCCTCTAAAGTGACCATGTTCTGGATCTTTCTCCCTTCTTCGATCTCCATTTTTTACACCTCTTTATTATGATAAAAAATTTCTGTTCGGGGTTTCAGCGCCTGTCAAATAGTTTCTTGGATCTTGGGGCACACCGTCTTGTATCACCTCCAGATGCAGGTGGGGTCCGGTGCTTCTGCCGGTACTGCCGCTCCTGACGATGGTTTCCCCAGCGGTCACGGTCTGCCCCTCGGTCACCAGGATCTCCGAACAATGAGCGTACAGGGTCGCCAGCCCGCCGCCGTGGTCGATGACCACGTGATACCCGTATCCGGTCTGCTTGTAACGGACAAACAGCACCCGCCCATCCTTCACGGCTTGGACTTCGGTCCCCAGGGGGACCGCCATATCCAGCCCGGTGTGGCCCTCGCTGCCCGCGCCGGTGGGGTTCTGGCGGTACCCAAACTCGCTGGTGACCTTGTTCTGCCAGCCACCGGCCAGCGGACTGACGAAGCCGCCAGGGGAGAGGACCACATCGGAGTCCTTGGTCAACTCTTTGATGAGATCATGGGTCTTGTTGCCTCCTTCTA
>CAJUFK010000192.1 GCA_910585535.1 uncultured Angelakisella sp.
GGTTTGGTTGCAGTAGATGGCTCAACGCCGTTTCGCCTACCCGGCGGGGGGAATACCCCCTCCGGCTACGCCTACGGGGCCGCCACACGGCGGCGGGGGGATTAGAGCAAAGCCTCGTTTCTATCTCTCCCTGGCCCGCAGGCCTAGTCGCGAAGCGACTCGTTCCCCACCGCAGTGGGGAACACCGAATACGGCCAAC
The DNA here is from genome assembly GCA_910585535.1 of uncultured Angelakisella sp. Taxonomy (GTDB): domain Bacteria; phylum Bacillota; class Clostridia; order Oscillospirales; family Ruminococcaceae; genus Angelakisella. Next base: position 200 of record CAJUFK010000192.1, read on the forward strand.
TGAGCAGAGGCCGGAAACGCCCGAACGGAGTTAGGTGGGAGCAACAAGCTAAGTTGTCAGCACAGCCACCGCCGCCGGAAGCCATCCCTAGGGGACGGACCAGAAACCGTTCAGCAGAGACGATGGTGGACCGCACAACTGGGGACAAACAGGGCGGCGGGTTGGAATTGCAAACCCCAGGCCGGAGTCCTTTGGCCGTTCTCCGGGGTCCAGGGGCTTGCCCCTGGGCGCTCTTTGCCTCCTTTCTGGCGCGGCAGAAAGGAGGTCCGCCGGAAGGGCAAACGCCGTTTGGCCATCAACCGCAACCAAACCCCAGGATGGGAACCCAGAGATGGTACGCCCAAAGGGCCGCCGCCTTCTGCTGCTTCCGACTCCAGGCACAACCTTCGCCTTGACACAACCCTTAGCCGCGGAGCGGCGGGGAGGGTGTGCCTGTGGGCGCTAGCCCACCGCGGAGCGCCGGGGAGGGTCTGCCTGCGGGCGCTAGCCCGCCGGCGGGGAGGGGGGCGGGGTTAGAGTCAGTTGGTCATCTTCTTCCGGCGGTCCCTCTTCCTCCCCCGTAACATCCGGCAATTCCTCTAAGCTCCCTAAACCAAAACATCGTAGAAACACCGCCGTGGTCCGGTATGCGATGGGCTTCCCCGGTAATTCCAACCGCCCAGCTTCCTCTACCAGCCCCTTCTCTACCAGGGAAGTTACCACCGAGGAACTGTCTACCCCACGTACCTGCTCCACAAATCCCCGAGTCACCGGCTGGTTGTACGCAATAATCGCCAGTACCTCTAAGGCCGCAGGGGTCAGCGGCGTGTTCCGCCGCAGCTCCAAAGCCCGCCGGATCTCCCCGGCGTAAAGCGACCGGGTGCAAAGCTGATAGGATCCATCCAGCCGCCGAAGCTCCAGGGGAAGTTCCCCCTCCTCCAGCCAGGCGGAAATCCCCGCCGAGTAGGTGTGGATCTCCTCCGGAGTCAGCCCAATGGCCTCCCCCAGCCGACCGGCGTCCAAAGGTTCCCCAGCCGCAAACAGAATGGCAAAGATCTTGTTTTGCGTCTCACTGAGCTGCATGGCGCTTCCCCCCTTTCTCTCCCCTGTCCTTTCCCAGGAAAAGGATGGTGCTGTCCCCGTCAGCAAGGCGGATCCGTCTTGCCTTCATCAGCTCCAGTACCGCCATAAAGGTGGCCACCGCCTCGCTTCGGGAACGGGACTGGAGAAACAGCCCCGGCAGGTTGATGGCGGCCTGCTTGTACAGCCGCCGCAGAATGTGCAGGATCCGGGAGGAAACGCTTACCACCGGCGCCGCCACCAGAGGCGAAAAGACCTCCGACTGGGGCGGGAGCCTCCGCTTGCCGCGGCCCATGGCCTCCCAATAGCTCTTTGCCAGCAGACTGGGGGGGTGCTGCAGCTGGTAGGTGCGGTCCATGGGGATGTCCTCCGGCTCCCGGATAAAGGTGCCGAACCCATCCCCCGCCCGGTCCCCCAGCAGAGCGGCGGCGGCCTTGCAGGCCTGGTATTCCAGCAGCTGCCCCACCAGCTCGGCCTTGGCCTTTTCCTTCTCCTCCTCGTATTTGGGCAGAAGGCTTACCGTCTTTATGTAGACCAGCCGGGAGGCCATCTCCAAAAACTCGCTGGCCACCTCCAGGTCCTGTTCCTGCCGGGCCCGGATGTAAGCCATGTACTGCTCCAGCAGACTGCTGATCTCGATTTCCCAGATGTTCAGCTTGTGCTTGGAGATCAGGGCCAGGATCAGGTCCAGGGGACCCTCGTATTCCTCGCTTACCCGGAAAGATAGCTGTTGTGGTTCCTCCATAAGACCTCCTTTCCCAAGGCTGAAAATTCAGTACATCGTCAGACCTCCAAGGGCGGTCATCCGGTCCAGCGCCGTAAGGATCACCCCGGTGGCCCGGTAGAGGGGCGGGTCGAAAACGCCAAAGAGCAGGGCCGCCATCATCACCCCCATGATGATCCGCTCATACCGCATCAGGCCGTAATAGGCCCGGTCCGGCAGCAGGGCGGTGAGAAGACGGGACCCGTCCAGGGGAGGAACGGGAATCAGGTTAAACACCGCCAGTTGTACCGTGATCTGGATGAGGATGACAAGGATCAGGCCCAGGGTAAAGGGAAGCACCCCTAAGAGCAAGAGCAGCTTGAAGAGAACCATAACCACCAGAGCCAGCAGGAGGTTGGCCGCTGGCCCCGCCAGGGCGGTGATGGCCATTCCCGCCTTGGGGTTTTTGAAGTTCCGGGCGTTTACCGGCACCGGCTTTGCCCACCCCAGCCCGGTTAGCAGCAGGAGGAGGGAGCCGAAGCGGTCCAGGTGGGCCAGGGGGTTCAGGGTGGTTCGGCCCATCTCCCGGGCCGTGGGGTCGCCCATCCAGGCGGCGGCCATGCCGTGGGCACACTCGTGAATGGGGATCACCGCCACCAGGATCATCCCCCGCACCAGGATCTCCAGAACCTGATTCATGCCTCCTCCTCCTTTCCCGAAACGCACAGAAGCGCGCTCTTGCTTAATGTATCATTATACCGGGTTGGGGCGGGAAAAACAAGTATCATTTCCCCGGCTGCGAAGGAATTTTCTCTTTTCTTTGTCCTGGCGCTTCTTCCCAAAACAATTTTCTAAAAAGCACTTGCTTTTCCTGGCCCCATCTGCTAAAATACTACTGTTATACAAAAACCCGATAAAAAGGGTTCCTTTTTGCGGGGCTTTTGATAGACGGGGCGGCCTAGGCGCCGCCAGCACGCCTGGCGTGCTACTATACCGGGGATGTTTTTATCCGGCGTTCCCGGCGTCAAAAAGGAGGTGCAGACTCATGGCAAAGTGCGACATCTGCGGAAAAGGCGTGACTTTTGGCATTAAGGTTTCCCATTCCCACAGAAGATCCAACCGGACCTGGAAGCCCAACGTGCGGCGTGTCAAGGCCATCGTTGATGGATCCCCCCGCCACATTTACGCCTGCACCCGGTGCTTGCGTTCCGGCAAGGTCCAGCGCGCCCTGTAAGGAACCTGGACACGAAGCAAGTTAAAGGTGCTGAAAAGGCTCCGCCCACTTGGGACGGGGCCTTTTTTCCTGCGTCCGGCTACAGATGCTCCCCGTCTTCGGAGGCGTTGACCATCTGGTCGATGATGACCCGGGAGATGATGAGCAGGGGGAGGCGGGTTGTGACCTCATAGGAGTGGAAGGCGACATGGTTGTGCTTATACCCCACAATATGTATGGCGGAATATTTCCCCAGTTCGCTCTCCCCGTTGCAGGAGCAGGAGATCACCGGGCAGCCCTGCCCAAAGGCGCAGGCGGCGGAATCCACCAGTTCCTGGGTGCGTCCGTTTAGGGAGAAGATGACCACCAGATTTTTGGGGTCGATGGTACGGGAGATGCTCACCATGATCTTGGGGTCATCGGTGACCATAGCGTCTACGTTCATCAGCTGGAGCTTCAGGCAGAACTCGCTGGCGATGTAGTGGGTGAGCCCCCGGGCGAAAACATAGACCCTTCCGGCCTCCCGGATATGGCGGACGCACCCCAGGATGTCCCCCATAGAGATCTGCTCGATGGTGCGGTGGGCCTCCACCAGGGATTTATTGAGGATCTCGTTGACCTCCACCACCTGATGGTCCTGGTCTCCGGAGGCCAGCTTATACCGGAGTTCGTTAAAGCCGTTGACGCGGCACTTGCGAATAGCTCGGGAAACGGTGGCAGGGGAAGAAAAGGTCTCGTAGGCGATGTCCACAATAGAGAGCTGGGAGAGGCGGTCCTCATTTTGGTTGATAAACTGGGCGACCTCCCGTTCAGTTTTGGTAAGGCTGGCCAGGGTTTCCGAGGTGAGAGGAAGAAGCATAAGGGAACCCTCCTTGCACAGTAGATGCCTATATTATAGCAAACCGCGCCCCAAAGGTAAAGCCCACAGAATCTCCAGAATGAAAACCCACCCCACATCCCCCAGCGGACCCTCCCCGGCGCTCCGCGGTGGGCTGGCGCCCACTGGCACACCCTCCCCGGCGCTCCGCGGTGGGCTGGCGCCCACAGGCAGACCCTCCCCGGTGCTTCGCACCTAACGGTTGTGCCGGGACTTAGGTTGTGCCTGGAGTCGG
>CAJUFK010000193.1 GCA_910585535.1 uncultured Angelakisella sp.
CATCCCCTCCCTCTTGTCAACACCTTTTTTCGGTTTTTTTTGAAAAGTTTTTGGACGGGAGATTTGCACCCTCCCCTCTTGGTGGTGCGCTTCACTGTATCTTGTTGTGTGGCGCCCCTCTGGCACTCCTTTTTATACTAGGGGTGGGGATAGGTAAAGGCACAGATAGAAATGAGGCCACCCACCATCCCCGCCGCCGTGCGGCGGTCCCGCAGGGGATCTACCAATAACCTGGCAAAGGTCGTTTTCCACCTTCCGCCTTTTATAGCCTTCGACTCCAGGCACAACCCAAGTTCCTGCTCAACCGTTAGCCGCAAAGCGGCGGGGAGGGGGTGCCTGTGGGCGCAGGGCCACCGCAACCTGGAAAAGGTCGTTTTCCACCTCCCGCCTTTTATAGCCTTCGACTCCAGGCACAACCTAAGTTCCTGCTCAACCGTTAGCCGCGAAGCGGCGGGGAGGGTCCGCGGTATTGGTTTGCTTTTTTGCCCATATATATAGTGGTGAAAGCAAAGGAAAAGAGGCGAACTGTATTGCGTAAACTCCAATACCTGCTCCTGGCGGGACTCCTGGTCTTTGTCACTCTGGAATGTAAACCTGCCTATGCCCAGTGCCTGGTCACCGGGGAAAACTATTCCGTCGGCGCAAAAGCTGCTGTTGTTATGGAAGCCCAAACCGGAGAACTCCTCTTTTCCCAAAACCCCCATAAGAAACTTCCTATGGCCAGCACCACGAAAATCATGACAGCCCTCCTTACCCTGGAACAGCCAAACCTGGATCAGGAGTTTGTGGTGGATCCCGCCGCCATCCGGGTGGAAGGCTCCTCCATGGGGCTCCAGGATGGGGATACTGTCACCCTCCGCGCCCTGGCCGGGGGAATGCTTACCGCCAGCGGCAACGACGCCGCCGGCGCCGCTGCCGTGCGGATCTCCGGCAGTAAGGACGCCTTTGCCCGGGAAATGAACCGCCGCGCCGCAGACCTGGGGATGAAGGATACCCACTTTGTCACCCCCTCCGGCCTGGATGCCGAAGAGCATTATTCCACCGCCTTTGATATGGCCCTCCTGGGCCGGGCCGCCCTGGAAAATCCGGAGTTTGCCCGGATGGCCGGGGAAAAACGTCTCTCCTTGACCTTCGGCAATCCCCCCTACCAGCGGAGCCTCCTGAATCATAACCGCCTCCTCTCCCTCTATCCGGATGCCGTGGGGATCAAAACCGGCTTCACCCGCACCGCCGGACGCTGCCTGGTCTCCGCCGCCAGAAGAGAGGGAATCACCCTTATTGTGGTGACCTTGGGGTGCGGAGACGACTGGAACACCCACATCGCCCTTTATGAACGGTACTTCCCCAAGGTGTCCCTCCGGGAGCTGACCCCCCAGGGGGAGATCCTCCTCCCGGTTACCGGGGGAGAAAAGGCGTCGGTGCCCCTTTTCCCCACCCAACCCGCAGCTTTCCCTGGGGTGGATGGCCGGGAGGTCCCTATCTCCCAAAAAATTTTTGCCCCTAATTTTGCCTATGCCCCCCTGAAAAGTGGTGACATTGTTGGCAAGATAGTATATTATAAGGAGGGACAGCCGGTGGCCGAAAGCCCCTTGGCTGTGGGAGAGCCGGTAAAGGCCCTGCCGGCGGAGCCGCCGAAGACCCTTTGGGAAAGGCTCCAAAGGGCCTTTGCCAGGGGCCGCTGACCCGAAAAGGAACAAAGGAACAAGCGGAAGCCGGGATCTGCCGGCCCTTCCGGACAACAGCAATAGAAAGGACAGGACCATGCCAAAACCCATTCGTATCCAAAAACTCCTCAGCGACAGCGGGATCCTCTCCCGGCGCAAGACCGAGGAGTATATCGCCGCCGGGCGGATCACCGTCAACGGAAGAAAGGCCGAGCCAGGCCATCCCACCCACCCCACCGACGCCATCGCCATTGACGGGGTGCGGGTGCGCCTGGATCAGAAGAAGGAAAATCTTTACCTGATGCTTAATAAGCCCCGGGGCTATGTCACCACCACCAGCGATGAATTGGGCCGCCGGTGCGTCACCCAGCTTCTGGAGGGGCTGGATGCCCGGGTCTACCCGGTGGGGCGACTGGATCGGGACAGCGAAGGTTTGCTCCTTTTTACCAACGACGGACAGTTTGCCAACCTGATTATGCACCCCAGCCATCACATCAGCAAGACCTATCGGGTCACCGTCCGCCCCGGCATCACAGAGGAGCAGTGCGTCACCCTATCCACTGGCGTAGACATCGGCAGAGATGGGGAGCCGGAGATCACAGGGCCTGCCACCGTGCTGGTGCTGGAGAAATACCCGGACCGGGCGGTGGTCCAAATCACCATCACCCAGGGGAAAAACCGCCAGGTGCGCCGGATGTGTGAGGCTTTGGGCCTTACCGTGGCCCGGCTGAAGCGCACCTCCGTCGGCCCTCTGCGCCTGGGGATGCTTCCGCCCGGGGAATGGCGGGAACTGAAAAAGAGCGAGCTGATCGCCCTGCGAAACTCCGGGGGCGGGATTGCCGCCGGGGCAGCGGAGGCGCCGGCCCAGAAGAAGAAGCCCGGCCCCCGGCCTGTTCAGGGGAAAACCCCCAGCCGGGGCGGATCCACCCAAGGCCAGCGGAAGCCGGGGCGTGGGGACGGCATGAGCCGGGACCGGACCGGCGGGGTGCGCTTCCAGGCTTCGGACAAGCCCCGGCGGGGCGGGAAGGGAGGAGGCCGTCGTTGATTCAGATGGTTCCCATCCCCCGGGAGGAGCTGGCCGCGTTCTGCCGGGAGAAAGGCATCGCCCCAGGGGACAAGCTGCTTCGGGGATACCGCGCCTTCGCAGGGGAGGAGACCCTGGGCTGGTGTGTGGCGGCGGAGGAGGAGCCCTGTCTCATCCTTGGGGTAAGCGCCCAGGATCCCCAGCTGGGGGACGGTCTTCTGCGGGCGGTTCTCTTTCCCCTTTACGAGGAGGGGATCAAGGGGTATCGCTTTGCCTGCGCCCCTCTGGGACCCCTTTCCGGGGAGTATGTCCTCCAGGGGGAGGGGGAGTTATCCCTGCTTTTCATCCCCTGTTCCGAAAAGCAGGCCCGCCTGGCAGAGGCGAAGGGGGCGGCCCATGGGGCAGCCGCCGGAAACAAGAACAAAGGAGAAAACCGATGAATCAAACTGCGGGAACCGCTTTAGCCATACTGTCTGGGTATCTTTTGGGGAGCATCAGTTTTTCCATCCTTCTCAGCCGGCTTAAATACCAGGATGACATCCGCCGTCACGGGAGCGGCAATGCGGGGATGACCAACACCCTGCGGACCTACGGGAAGCTCTCCGCCGTTATCGTACTGGCGGGGGATTTCGGAAAGGGGTTCCTGGCTGCATGGCTGGGCTGGCGGCTGGGGGGGGCGGCTGGGGCCGCCTACCTGGCGGGGCTTTTTGCGGTTATTGGGCATATGTTCCCTATATACTTTGGATTTCGCGGGGGGAAGGGAGTTGCCACGGCGGCGGGGGTGATACTAGGGACTTGCCAGCCAGTTTTTCTGCTTTTGGCGGCAGGATTTGTGGCGATTATCTTTTTCAGCCGGTATGTATCGCTGGGGTCGATTTTGGTGGCGGCTTGTTATCCTATTGCACTGTTCCTTTTAGACATAGGGATGGAGCGAGTTTTTGGGGTAGAGATGCTTTGTTCCCTGGGGATGGCGGGGCTGGTGATTTGGGCACACCGGAGTAACATTGGGCGGCTGCTGGCAGGAACAGAAAGCAAGCTGGGTCAAAAGGTGGGCTAGCGCCCGACCCTCCCCGGCGCTTCGCGCCTAAGGGTTGTGCCGGGGCATAGGTTGTGCCTGGAGTCGAGTGCAGTAAAATGCGGAAGGTTGAGATCGCCCCTTGCAAGGTTGCGGGGGCGATTTTGCGCTTCGGACAAAACGCAGACCCTCCCCGGCGCTTCGCGGCTAAGGGTTGTGCGAGGGCGTAGGTTGTGCCTGGAGTCGTAACTAGTAAAAGGCGGAAGGTTGCAATCGCCCTTTTCCAGATTGTGGCCCTTTGACTGCCACGCGGCAAGTCTACATCCTGGGGTTTGGTTGCAGTAGATGGCTCAACGCCGTTTCGCCTACCCGGCGGGGGGAGCCCTGACGGGGCTTTGCCCCTTCGGGCACGTGTCCTACGGACAACTTTCTGTCCGCGACAGAAAGTAACCAAAGAGCGCCCCAAGGGCTTCGCCCTTGGGAATCCCACCAGGGGGTTCCCCCTGGACCTCCTAAAGGATGGGGCAAACGCCCCATACCCTCTTATCCCTGCGGGGCTATTTGTAGTTCC
>CAJUFK010000194.1 GCA_910585535.1 uncultured Angelakisella sp.
TGTCACTCTTTTTTTCCTCTTTGAACCTTTTTGCACTTACATTGTACATCCACCTCTCCAAATCAGTGCAGTATTCCGAAGTTGGACAAGGGCCAGAGGGTAAACCGGGCCTTGCCGCTGATCTTCTCCCCGGGGATATAGGGCTCGTTCCACATTCTGGCGTCGTTGGAGCCTGCGCGGTTATCCCCCAGGAAGAGATAATGCCCCTCCGGGACCTGGAAATCGGCGGCGCGGGCCGATGGGTAAAAGACGTACTCCTCCTCCACCGGCTGGCCGTTGAGGGTCATCTTGCCGTCCTCATCCAGCACGACATGGTCCCCGGGCAGGCCCACCAGGCGTTTTACCAGGGTGAGGTTCAGTTCGTCCGACTCAAAAACTACAATGTCCCCCCGCTGGAGCTTTTCCGGGTTGTGGACCCGGGTAGCAAAGAGGACGCTGGGCTTTTCGATGGTGGGGATCATCGATCCGCTGGGGACGATGACAAAGAAAAACAAAAACTTGATGATAAGCAGCAGGGCCAGAATCTCGGTTCCAAAGGGAATGAGCCATTCCTTGGTGAACCTGCGTAACCGTTCCTTCCAGATGTAGCCGGGTTTGGCTCTTTCCCAATCGGCGTCATCCTGTAGATTTTCTATCTTTTCGGGTTCCATTGGCGGTCTCCTCCTGTCCTTCTTCCGAGGAATATTTCCCGGGGAATCCTTCCCATATTTCCTTATTATACCCGATTCTTTCCCCGGGCACAAGTAAAAGTTCCGCCCGGCAGAAAAAAGTCCGGGCGGAACGGGTTTTGGGTCTTTTCAGGGATCAGTTCAGGATCTCGGACAAGAAGCTCTTGCCCGCCACCTCTGCTTTGACCCCAAGGTAGTCCGCCACGGTGGCGGCAATATGGGCGTAGGTCTCCCGGGTCCCCAGGTTGGCCCCTGCCCGGATCTTCTTGCTCCAGGCCACCATGGGGACGTGTTCCCGGGAGTGGTCGGTGCTGGGAGTGGAGGGGTCACAGCCGTGGTCGGCGGTAATGATAAGGAGATCCTCCTCCCGGAGAAGGGGCATCAACTCCCCCAGCTGGCGGTCAAACTCGTTGAGGGCGCTGGTGTAGCCCGGCACGTTGTTCCGGTGGCCGTAGACCATATCAAAGTCCACCAGATTTACAAAGCAGAGACCGTGGAAGTCCCGTTGGGCATAGCCGAAGGTCTTTTCCATCCCGTCGGCGTTGGACTTGGTGCGGACATACTCGGTGATGCCCCTTCCGGCAAAGATGTCGTTGATCTTCCCCACCCCGATGCAGTCCAGGCCGGCGGCCTGGATGGTGTCCAGCACGGTGGGGGCCGGGGGCTGGAGGGAGTAGTCGTGGCGGTTGGCGGTGCGGGTGAACTCCGGCCAGACGCCGACAAAGGGCCGGGCGATAACCCTTCCCACCCCATGCTCCCCTGTGAGGAGTTCCCGGGCGATCTCACAGCAGCGGTAAAGTTCCGGTACCGGGACCACCTCCTCATGGGCGGCGATCTGGAACACGCTGTCGGCGGAGGTGTAGACGATGAGTTTTCCGGTCTCCATATGCTTCCGGCCATAGTCGGTAAGCAGCTGGGTGCCGGAATAGGGCTTATTGCAAAGGACCCCCCGGCCTGTCCGGCGACTGAACTCCTCTAAAAGGTCCTGGGGAAAGCCATCCGGGTAGGTTGGCAGGGGCTTGGGGGAAATGACCCCGGAGATCTCCCAGTGGCCGATGGTGGTATCCTTCCCCTTGGAGGCCTCCGCCAGACGGGCCACCGCCCCGGTGGGATGCTCCACAGGGACGCCGCAGCCCACCCCCTCTATGTTGAAGATCCCCAGCTCCCGCAGATTGGGGATGTCCAGCTTCTCCGACCGGGCACAGGCGGCCAGGGTGTTGCTCCCGGCGTCGCCGTAGTCGGCGGAATCGGGCATTTCGCCCACCCCTACGCTGTCCAGCACGATCAAAAACACGCGGCGGTCCTTGGTACTCATCAGATTTTTCCTTCCTTTCCAAAAAAGCAATCTCCACCACAAGGGAAACGGCGGACGGTGTTTCCGGCCGCTCTTGCTCTGGGGCCGGGCCATCTTTTCCGACTGCGCCAAAAGGGCGGGGAAAGGGCCCTATAGATCCTGTATTACAGCTGTTTTATGGATATTATACCACACTGTAAGAAGGGTTTCTAGTAATTTTAGAAAATTTTGTACGAAACACACAACTTTTGTATTTTGATTTGGATGTTTTGCCGGTTTTTTAGGGCATTTTATTCTGAAAAGCTGTAAGAAATTGGATGAACCTCCACCTATTTGGGGTGGTAAGGCTAAAAAATACCAACAGTTTTCTCCATCTCAATTCAGAAAATACAGACTTTTTGACGAAAGTGGTGATTGACAGAAGGACGAAAGAAGGGTAAAATAAGAGTTGTCCAAGAAGACGGCATCCGCCGTTTTCTAGGTGAAAACAAGTGGGCATTTGTCCCCAAAAGGACCAGCCCACGAAGCTGAAAGGGAGAAATAAACATGAAAAAGTATCTTTCTGTCCTTCTCGCCGCTTTGATGATCCTCACCCTTATGGTGGGCTGCGGCGGCGGCAACGGCGGTAGTTCCACCCCGCCTGCAGATAGCAACAGCCCCGCCCCCGGCGGCGACGCCCCTGATGGCCCCAAGGTCTGGAAGGTGGCCAACGTGGTCAATGGCAACCTGGGTGACAAGTCCTTCTTCGATTCCTGCGAGGCTGGCCTCAAGAAGCTCCAGGATGACGGTCTTATCACCTACAAGACCTTCGAGCTGGGCGCCACCGACGCCGACCAGCCCAAGTGGGTCTCCACCATCGACGAGCTTTCCGCCGACGGCGAGTACGACATCATCGTCTGCGGTACTTACCAGATGGACGCTTACCTGGACGAGTGCGCCGCCAAGTATCCCGACCAGAAGTATTTCATCTACGACGCTGAGGTTGCCCAGCCCAACGTGGCCAGCATCACCTTTAAGCAGAACGACCTGGGCTACCTGGTTGGCACCGCCGCTGCCCTTATGACCTCCTCCGACATGGATAAGATCAACCCCGAAAAGGTCATCGGCTTTGTGGGCGGTGAAGACGGCCCCGTCATCAACGACTTCCTCACCGGCTTTATCCAGGGTGCCCAGGCGGCTGACCCCGAGGTGAAGATCGACACCCAGTACGTGGGCAACTTCTTCGACACCGGTAAGGGCAAAGAGATCGCCAACGTCATGGCGAATAACAAGTGTGATGTAATCTGGGGCGTTGCCGGCGGCGCCGGCAACGGGGCGGCTGAAGCCGCCGCCGAGCATGACATCTGGTTCATCGGCGTTGACTCCGACCAGGAGGCCACCTTCTCCGCTTCCCAGCCTCAGATGGCCGCTGTGACCATCTTTTCCGGCCTGAAGAACTGCGGCGACGGCATCATCTACATGGTGGACCAGCTCAACGCCGGTACTATCCAGTGGGGCAAGACCACCCAGCTGGGTATCGCAGAGGGCGGCGTTGGTCTGACCAGCGGCGGCAACTTCCAGAAGCTCCCCGACAACATCAAGAAGGCTCTGGACGATGTGGCCCCCAAGGTCACCTCCGGCGAGATCAAGGTGGACACCGCCTTTGACGAGTCCTTCGACATTAAGGGCCTGCGTGATTCCGTCCGTCCCTGATCGTTTGCAGGTACTGACATAGGCTGAAAAAACGCGGGGGGAGCCGTCGCTGTGCGGCTCTCCCCTTTTTCAAAAACTCCCGCCTTTGGGCGGGTAAAACCGGGTTTGAGAGGAGGAAGCGATTCTATGGAGGATACCATGCTTGCCGTCCAAATGAAGGGGATCACCAAGGTTTATCCCAATGGCATCGCGGCAAACCAAAGCGTCGACTTCAACGTTCGTAAGGGTGAGATCCACGCCCTTATGGGGGAAAACGGCGCAGGCAAATCCACACTGATGAAAATGCTGTTCGGGCTGGAACAGCCCACCGAAGGGGAGATCGTCATCAACGGGGAGACGGTAAGCCTCACCTCCCCCACCGTGGCCATCTCCAAGGGGATCGGGATGGTCCACCAACACTTTATGCTGGTCCCCTCCCTCACCGTGGCGGAAAATATCGTCCTGGGCATGGAGCCTACCAAGGGAGGCTTTATTAACTACGCCGAGGCAGTGCGGATTACCCAGGAGTTTTCCAAAAAATACAACCTCCATGTGGAGCCTGACGCCAAGGTGATGGATATTCCGGTAGGCATGAAGCAGAAGGTGGAGATT
>CAJUFK010000195.1 GCA_910585535.1 uncultured Angelakisella sp.
AGCGTTTCATATTTCCTCCTTATAGCCCCATCATCTCACGCACAACATGGTCAGCCATTTTTACACTGCCCACCAGGATGAGCATATTGAAAATTAGTTCCCCAATGTAGCTCCACACCATCGAAGCTGCTGCGGCATCCGGGTCTACTGACGGCGGTGAGCCGGCAAAGACAGAGAAGATGATGCAGGCCAACACGACTACGGCCCCTTCTAAACAGACGGCGGCAAAGCTCTTTAAGAAGCTCTTGCCCACGTTCTGCGACGGCTCCCCCGCAAAAGTGGAGAGAGGGATAGGGGCCAAGGCCGAGTACATATAGAGTTTGAAAAAGCGTCCGTAGACGCTCAGGATCATAATGAATGAGAGCACCCAGATGAACAGTCCGCCAATGAGGGTAACTGCCCAAAGTGGGATGCTCTCAAAAAAGCCACAGTCTTCGATTGCCGTTACAATTTCTTCCGGTAGAACGGTCGCTTGCGGTGAGCCGAAGCCTGCGGCGGTCATGATGGTCGATGTGATGCCCTGGATGATGCTCAATAATGCCAGCATCAATTCCATACCATAGGTGATGAGACCCTTTGCCAAGGCAAACCGAACAAAGAGTTTCAAGGCGTGTTCTGGCTTTTTCACCTCCACGAAGCTGCCGCAGGTCTTCATAACGCCTATGACGAAGAAGAGAACGAGCAAAGCCAAGCCGATAGCTTGCAAAGCTCCGTGGATGCTGGAAACGACTGACCAGATCTCTCCGCCTTTGAACTCCTGCGGCGATTGCGTGATAATGCGCCAGATCTCACTCAACTTATCGTTCCAAACCCCAAGGGCATTGTTGAGGTTCTGCACAACCCAGTTGCTACTTTCTATTGTTCTCACCTCACTTTTTGTATCAAGGAGAAGCCGCCCCAATCACGCTGGGGCGGCTCAGCAGCCCCTCATGCGCCGATGATGAGGTCCAGGATCTCCTTGGCAAAGGTGATGACGATGCCACCGGCGAGGGTCAGGAAACCGTTAGAGCGCTGGCTGGGGTCATGGCTCTGGAGGGAGAGGCCAACCTGGACGATGCCCCACCCAAGAAGGATGATACCAACGGCCCGAATCAGGCCGAAGATAAAGGTGCTGAGGTTGTTGACCACGGTGAGAGGGTCACTCCCGGCGGCGAAGGCACTCATAGCAAGAGAGCCAGACAGAGCGATGGTCAGGACGAGGGCCACATAGTAGCGAAACCCCTTCTTGACCTTGCCGGGAACAGGCAGACGGTTGTTATTCGTTTTCTTCTTCATTGTCAGATTCCTCCAAACTTTTGATTTTCTCCTCCAGCTCTTCGCTGGAAAGGATTTCGTAGTGGTGGGTCTCAATGTTTATCTCAACAGCATCCGGGAGGAGCTGGTTATCCAAGGAAATCGAGGCAATGCTCATGGTATCTTCGCCGTGGCGATAAGGCTCAGCCCCGCCGTCCGTGGTGAGCTTGATATAGGGGTGCTTTAGAATGTTGTACTTCAAATCAAGCACCGGCCTTTCACCTCGAATAAAGAGAAGCGCAAACTGGTTGTCCAGCATCCGAACTTCATCAGGAGTCATAAGCTCACGCCCGCTGAGCTGCCAGTTCGTCGAATAGCTCCCGCTGTGCCCCCTTGACTGACCGTAGGTATTGAGGTCAATGGTCTCTTTTCCAAGGAGCTTAGAAACGTATTCGTGGGTGGACGCTTCATTTCCACCTAAATATAGGAACTCGTCGCAGTTGCCCACAATGCTCTCCCATTGTTTTTCAAAGAGGGTTTTCAACTGAGCGAGGTTTTGAATGATAATGGACACTGAGATCTCACGGCTTCGCATGGTACTGAGGAGCTTATCGAACTCGTCGGGTAAGGCGACATTCGCAAACTCGTCCATGACGAAGTGGACGTGGTGCTTCAAGCGCCCGCCGTTGACCACATCGGCCTGATAGTAGAGCTGCTGGAAGAGTTGGGTATAGAGCATTCCTATCAGGAAGTTGAAGCTGCTGTCGTTATCCGGGATCACCGCATAGATAGCAGATTTCCGATCCCCAAGGGTGGCAAGTTCAAGCTCATCGGTCTGGGTGATGCTGGCCAGACTGCTCAAATTGAACTTTTCCAAGCGGGAGATCAGGGTGATTTGGATGGATTTCAGGGTCTTGCCGCTGCCGGAGTGATAGCTCTTGTAATACTTCAAGGCGATGTGTTCAGGGTTTTTCATCTCCAAGCGTTGGAACAGAATATCGAGGGCAGACTGATAATCCTCATCATCCTCTTTGACCTCACCGGCCCGGATCATCTCCATGACCATAGGAAAGTTCTGCTCATCTTCCGGGGCTTCGTAGTGGAGATAGAAGACCAGAGCGAGTAGCAGCATCATAGCGGCCTGATCCCAAAATGGGTCTTGGGACTGTGAGCCTTTGGGTGTGGTGTTCTTGAACAGGTTTGTCACCAGCCGTTGAATGTCATTGTCGCTGCGGAGATAGACAAAGGGGTTGTAGCAGTGGCTTTTTTCCATATTGATGAGGTCAATTACCTTGATGTCATACCCCTTGGCCTTTAGCAGATTACCTGTGTCCCGAAGCAGCTCGCCTTTAGGGTCCAGGCACACATAGCTGCAATTTGCGTTCATCACATTCGGCTTGGCGTAAAAACGGGTTTTACCTGCGCCGGAGCCGCCGCAGACCAGGATGTTCAGATTGCGCCGGTGCTTATGCCCATCCAGACCGATGGACACATTTTGGGTCAGGATCTTGCTTTCGGTTTTATCTTTGGTGGCGTACTTGGCGTTGATGGTGGCCGCATTGCCCCATTTGGCGGAGCCGTGTTCCTCCCGGCGTCGGTAGTTCCGCTCGTTTGAGAGGAAGATACCGATGGCCAACCCGTAGATTAAAACGCATACGAGGACAGCCCGAAGGCTGCCCTCGCATGGCGTAATGTGGAACGGATTGTTGAAGATCTCGGAGGAGTGGAGGAGGAACCCGGCAAGCCCATCGCCCATATAGGGTGCAATCAGGAGTCCCAGCCATGTGGCGGGGATCAGCCCGATCAGATAGAGCGTGATATGGGCTTTGTCAAACTTATCTTGTCTGCCGGTCAAGTCTCCGTCGCTCCTTTCTGGTCGGGGCATCAATGACCTTTAGAATGAGATCCTCGACTTCTTCTGTGGGGATATTCCTTTCAAGGGCCGAGTTTCTCATATCATAAAGGCTTCTCACCATCATCTCTTGTTCGTCCTGGCCAAAGGTGAGCACCTTTTTCCGTTCAAACATGGTGATGCCCCCTTATCGAGCGTCGCCGGTGCGTTCCTTCTTGGGCTTCTCAGAGGGCTCCATCTTATCCATGTTCCGGGTCATCTCGGCGTGGAGCTCCTTAAAGGCGTCCCGGATCTTGCCCAGCTCCTGACGGAAGTCGGCGGTCTCCATCTGACAGAACTTCTCAGGCATGGGCTCGAAGGTGTAGGTGTCCACGGAAATGCCGTACTTCTTGCACAGCATATAGGAAGCGCAGTAGGCGGTGAGGGAGTTCTCACTGCGGTTATTCTCGCCCCGGTCCAGATGGGCGTGAGCCAACTCCTGGGACAGGGAACGGAAGATGGTGGGACCATCAAGGCCACGGCGCACAAAGATGGTCTTCTGCTCCGGGTCGTACAGGGCGTTGAGGTGCTCGGACAGCGCATCGCTGACCTCCATCTTACAGGGGGCGTTGGTGATGAGGGCTTTCAGGAGGAGCCGCTCGTCAAGCTGGGTAGTGGACACACCCTTCATCCGGGAGGTGGTCTGGGAAATGTCGAAGACCTTAGCGGCGTTGTAGTAGACCCCAACAGAGTGGTCGGGCCGCTCAAACTCCTTGCCGGCTTTCAGGATGGTAATGGCGCTCTCGCCCTTCTTAATGCTGACCCCGGCCTTCTTCCAATCGTCGAAGTCCATCAGCTTGGTAGCTTCGGGCATCTGGGCGGCGATGAGGATGGCGTTGCTGACCGAGTAACGGTCAAAGTGGGCCTGCACATCGAGATAGGTCTTGAACAGCTCGCCGGTGGACTTCATCTCCTCGGCGCTGCTGTCGATGAGGGCAAAAGCCTCGGTGCGCTCCCTCTGCTTGCGCTCCTTAAACGCATCGGTGTCAAAGGGCTGGAGCTGCTCGGCATTGTCCTCTTCGGGCTGGGTCAAAAACAGATCATCGTAGTTAGGCATGATATTT
>CAJUFK010000196.1 GCA_910585535.1 uncultured Angelakisella sp.
ATGCGGCTGTTAACCGCAGGGTCGTCTGTTCGAGCCAGACAGGGGGAGCCAAAAAGCCTGGAGCAATCGTTCCGGGTTTTTTATTGCCCTTTTCCGGGCCGGAGCCTGTCCCCAGGGACGAGCCCCGGCCTTTTCATTTGGGGAAATGTCAGGGCTCTTGCCCCCGGGGCCGCGCTCTGCTATAATGGTACAAAAGACGGCAGAAAGGGAGACAACGATGGCACGATTCCCTGCACCTGGTCCTTTGTGGGCTGATGCGCTTGGGCCTCCACAGGGACGTGGGTGTGATGATTGGCGGATGAGGCAGGAAGGAGAGATCACTATGGAGGAGCTTCTAAAGCAGATTGAGGAGTGGAACGAGGCCGGGGAGTATTCCCGGGCCATTGGGGCCATCGAGGCCGTCCCGGAGGGGGAGCGGGGCTACGCCCTCACCCTTTGGCTGGGGCGGATCACCAGCAATCTGGCGGTGCTGGGGGAACACGACTGCCGCCAGCAGAAGAACGCAGAGCCGGATTGGGGCTTGCTCCGGAAGGCGGTGGACATCCTGGAGACCATCCAGGAAGAGGGGGAGAAGGACCCTGTCTGGAACTGCCGGATGGGGTACGCCCTCCACACAATGGACCGGACCCGGGAGGCAATACAATACGGCCTGCGCTGGCAGGAACTGGCCCCGGAGGACCCCGACGCCGGGGAGTTTGTGGAGAACTGCCGAATATTCCTCAAAGAAATGACCAAGGGGAAAAAGAAGTATTAGGATGGGGTGGAGACGATGACGGAATGGGTCCAGGGGTACGGGGAACTGGCTCTTTTGGCTGCCGGGGCGGTCTGTCTGGCGGGGGCCATCCGAAATTGGAACTGGCTCTGCGACCCCTCCGGGACCCGGGACGCCCAAAGCCCCTTTGGCAGGGGTGGGCGTCGGCTGGCCTTTGGAACCTTGGGGCTGGCCATGGTGGTCATCAGCCTTTGGCTGGCGATGAAGGGGGGGCTGTGACATGGTTCTGATGGAGGAGCGCATTCGCCGGGACGGCGTAGTAAAAGAGGGGGGCATCCTCAAGGTGGACAGTTTTCTGAACCACCAGATGGATCCGGTCCTTTATCGGGCGATGGGGGAGGAGTTTTACCGGCTCTTTGGGGAGAGCGGGGTAAATAAGATCCTCACCATTGAAGCGTCAGGGATCGGCATCGCCTGCGTCACCGCCCAGGTGTTCGGCTGCGCCGCCCTCTTTGCCAAAAAGAGCAAAACAAAAAACCTGGACGGAGAGGTTTACACTGCCCAGGTGGAAAGCTTTACCCACGGGGGGAGCTACACGGTGATGGTGAGCAAGAAATTCTTGGGGCCTGAGG
Organism: uncultured Angelakisella sp.; assembly: GCA_910585535.1. Lineage (GTDB taxonomy): Bacteria > Bacillota > Clostridia > Oscillospirales > Ruminococcaceae > Angelakisella. Next base: position 1,345 of record CAJUFK010000196.1, read on the forward strand.
ACCGGGTATTGATTCTGGATGATTTTCTGGCCAAGGGGAACGCCCTGGCGGGACTGGTCTCCATCGTGGAGCAGTCCGGGGCCTCCCTGGCGGGGTGCGGCATTGCCATCGAGAAGGGGTTCCAGGAGGGGGGAAGCCGGCTTCGGGAGCGGGGGATTCGGGTGGAGTCTTTGGCGATTATTGACCGGATGGAGCCCGGAGAGATTATTTTTCGCAGCAGCGGGCTAGCGTCTGCACACCCTTCCCGGCGTTCTGCGCTGGCTTAAATCGTGCCTAAAGTCGGAAGCAGGAAAAATCGGGAAGGTGAAATCGCCCTTTGCCAGGTTGCAGGGGGCGATTCTGCGCTTGGAAAGAAACGCTGTCAGAACTCCAGGCAGAGCCTGCGATAACAACTGCGTAACAAAGGGTGAAAAAGTTTCACGCATTACCTGCGGGGCAAAGGACAGCAAATGCTGACACCAACGTTAGTAGGTGCAGAAGATCGCCACTGCATAGCTTTGATCTTCCCCATCATAGTAAGGCCCTGTCAGTACCGCAATCCCGCAGGAGGTGTACTGTACATCCATCATCGCTTCCCAATGTTCAGCACTCTCTTTCCAAAGGGTAAACCATTGGAATGCTCCAACCTCTTCCCCAACCCCATGGTTGCACCAAGCCAAATTCTCCGCCGCCCGGGCATAATCTACCGGGACCTCCCCCAGCACCGTCTCCCAAGGTTCCCCCCCAGGCCGGGTGTGCCGTACATAATTCCCCCGGTACATCTCCGCCGCCCGCCTCCTGGCAGCAGCGGTCAAGTCAGTATCCAACGTGAGAGGTGTCAGCCCCTTCTTGCACCGTTCCCGGTTGATAAAGCCCAGAACCGATACCTCGGTGATCTCCAGCCAGCGGCATCCCGCCGGCAAGGGCTCGAACCCGTCTTCCGGCGGAGGCGGCTCTTCGGCCTCCCCGGGATCCTCCGGCTGGGACGGCGCTTCCTCCCCGGACTGGCTTTCCGGCGGAAGGGGCGGAGGCTCTACCTCCGGCTGGGAGGAGGGCGGCTCCTCCGGCGGCAAGCTGCTGCTCCCTTCCGGCGCCTCCTGGGAGGCCGGTTCCAGGACCGCAGAGGAGGAATCCGCCTCTGAAACTGCAAAGGCAGGGTCCGGCTCCGCAGCCTCCGAAACAGAGGAGGGGGCGGGATCCCCCTGCATCGCAGCTGGCTGAGGGGCGGAGGTGCTTTGGTTCAGCGGAGGGACAGGCGCGCCCCTTCCGGCGCAGGCGGAGACCAGCAGACAGACCGCCAATGCCAAAGCCAGCGTCCTTGTTCTTCTCCCTGCCATCCGCTTCACCTTCCTTTCCGCCCTTGTGATACCCCAATTATACCCCAAGGGGAAGCGGAATTGCAACGGAAAGGCGGTCGAAAAAGCGGCCTGGGGAAAAAATTTACACCTTACCCCTCCCTTTCCCCCTGGAAATCGTGTATACTAAGTAACTGATGATTCCGTAGCTGACAGAAACGGCAGGGGTGATGTCCTTCCGGGGACCACCGAAATCATCGGATTTGACAGAGGGGAGGGGACCGCTTTGCGGATCCTTTTTGTTGGTGACGTGGTGGGCCAAAACGGCACACGCTTTTTAGGGGAGAAGCTGCCGGGGCTCCGGCGGCTGTGGTCCCCCGATCTGGTTATTGTCAACGGGGAGAACTCCGCCGAGGGCAACGGCATCCTTCCCGAATCCGCCCGGCGGATCTTTGATGCCGGGGCGGGAGTTATCACCTTGGGGAACCACGCCCTGCGCCGCAGGGAGATCTACTCCTTTTTGGAACGCGAGGAGACGATTCTGCGCCCGGCCAACTTCCACCCGGAGGCTCCGGGGCGGGGGTGGTGTGTTTACGACAAGCCGGGACTGCCGCCGGTGACGGTGATCAATCTTTGCGGGATGGCTTACATGGACTGCGCCTGGGAGAATCCCTTTACTGCGCTGGACCGTATTTTAGAGGAGATCCCCAAGGGTCCAGTTTTTGTAGATTTCCACGCCGAGGCCACCAGTGAGAAATTCTGTCTTGCCTGGGATTTCGACGGACGGGTTTCGGCGGTGATCGGGACACATACTCATGTACAGACGGCGGACGAACGGATTCTGCCGGGTGGGACAGCTTTTTTGACGGATGCAGGGATGTGCGGGGCCTTTGATTCCAGCTTAGGGGTCAGGCCGGAGCAGGCGATTCGGAGGTTTCGGACTAAGCTGCCGGCACGGTTTGACAATGATCCTGGGGCGGTACGGCTTTCGGGGGTGTTGGTTGAGATTGACGAGAGGACCTTCCAGGCGGTAGGAATCGAGCGGATAAATATAGAATAAGCGGCTGTGCGGGAGCCTCCCTTAGCTGTGGCTCCCGCGCTTGGGTATATCGCCTACATCCAAAGGACTGTCCGCAGGAGGCTGAAAGGTTTTCTTTCTGGCTGGGTCTCTTTTTCTACTGTGATTTGCTGGGTTCTGCGCCTGATTGAAAACGCACTGCCTTTTTATAGGCGGCCTTTTGTGCGCCCCATCTCTGGGTTGCCGCCCTAGGGGCTGGTTGCGGTTGATGGCACAACGGCGTTTGCCCTTCCGGCGGACCTCCTTTCTGCCGCGGCGGAAAGGAGGCAAAGAGCGCCCAGGGGCTATGCCCCTGGACCCCGGAGAACGGCCA
>CAJUFK010000197.1 GCA_910585535.1 uncultured Angelakisella sp.
CGCGTTTCGGAGCGCAACCGCCGTAGGCGGCTCTTAGCGCGGAGATCGGGCGAAACACCTTGAAACGAGCCCAACAAAAAAGGCCGCGCAAAAAACAGAGAAGCTAAGAAAGGATGCAAAGCCATCCTTTCTTAGCTTCTTTTTCTCGAAGTGACAAGCGCGGCCGGAACGTACCTAGCCTAGGGCGACTTGCTTTACTCGGCGGACAAAACCTGCCGATTTATACTGGATTCCCTTCAAAACAGGCTTTTGCAGGGGGACCCGGCCAACCAGACCGACACCCTGGTGACCTATCTGTACAAGCTGGCTTTCTACAACGGCAAACAGGGGGGAGGCCGCCACCATCAACGGCTGCTCCCGGCCCCAGGCCATGATGCGGACACTTCTCCTTGGCTGGGGGTGTCCGCTTTTTTGCAAAGAAACGCCGCTCCCTTCCAAAAGCCAAAAAGAAAGGAGCGGCGGCCCCTCCTGGGGGGCAGGAGGGGAAGGAGAAAAGGTCCCGGTGCGGGTGACAGCAAAGGAGGAGGGAGGCCCGCCGGAAACGGAGGATTCGATAGGATCCGTCATTATTATACCCGATTGAGCCCCCAAGTCAAGTGAATTTTTGGTGAAGACAAAAGACACGGAACGAACAAAACACCCTGGAAACCTACTGGCGACCTCCGCCGGTGCCGGACCACTGGTCAGGCTGCACCCCCGGCCAGTAGGTTACATTGCCATAGGTGGAAAGGCCCCCGGCCTGGGCGGTCCGCTGCTGCTCCTGCCGCCGCTTTTTCAGGGCCGCCTGCTGCCGCTTCCGGGCGGCGGCCCGCCTGCGTTTGCGCTCCTCCCGAAGCTTTTTATAATGCCTGCGGATAAAGAACCGCACAGTGAACAGGGCAACGATCAGGGCTCCCAGAAGGATCCCCCCCCATTTGAGGACCAGCAGAGCGGTCTCTTTGATGGGGTAGACAAAGGTCTGGCCCTTCCAGATACTGGGGGCGGACCCGCCCGCCGATTGGGTGACCTGGTAGGAGAGGGGCCCCTGGTAAAGCTGGACGCCCTTTTGATCGGTGATCGTAAGGCTGGGGGAGATCTCCGCGCCGTTCAGATAGCTTTCCGGTACGTCGTAGGAGAAGGTAAGGTCCTTGATCTGGGTCCCCTTGGATACCAAAAGGTCGATGTCCTCCTCCATCTTTACCGTTACCCGGCCAATGGTCTCCCCGTGGTTGTCCACCACCGGGATGTTAAAATCCTGCAGGTTTTTGGCTTTCAGGGAGAGGGTGCCGAAATGATCAAAGCAGTAATCCAGCAGCTTTTGGGAGTCCTTGTACTTGTCGTAGGTGGATGGGGAGTCCATCGCCACACAGATCAGGGTCATGTCCCCCCGGGTGGCGGTGGTGACGATGGTGTGCCGGGCATTGTAGGTGTAACCCAGCTTGCCGCCGGTGGCCCCGTCGTAGTAATATTTCATTGTTTTCAGGAGCATATTGTGCCGGGAGCTGAAGGGCCGGGACTGGGGCTGCTTGTTGGTGGGGGCCATGGTGTAGCTGAGGGCCCCGTAGTAGTCCTGGAATCCCTCCACCCCCATAGCCCACTGGGTGATGAGGCACATATCGTAAGCGGTGGTGTAATGGCCCTCTTGGTCCAGGCCGTTGGGGTTGACAAAGTGGGTGTTCACCGCCCCGATCTCCTGGAGCTTCTGGTTCATCAGGGGGATAAAGTCGTCCATATCCCCGGCGCTGTACTGGGCCACCGCGTTGGCGGCGTCGTTGGCGGACATCACCATGGTGGCCATCAGGGCGTCCCGAAGGCTGATCTCCTCCCCCTCGGTAAGGGCTACATGGGTGGAGCCGGCCTCGATGGAATGACAGGTCTTGTAATCCAGAACAAAGCGGTCGTCGGGGTTGCCGCCGCGGTCCAGGGCCAGGGCCACCGTCAGGATCTTGGTAATGCTGGCCGGGGCCTTCTGCTTGCTCATTCCTTTTTCAATGAGGACCTGTCCGCTGGCGGCGTCCATGACGCAGTAGGTGTCTGAAATGATGTCCAGCTCCGGGGTAAGGGCATATCCCACCGGGGACAGGGTCCAAAAGGCCGCTGCCCCAGCAAGGAGAAGAGCAAGAAACCGTTTCTTCATCAGCAACACTCCATAGAATGGCTCACTTTCCCGCGGACAGCTTGTCCGGGGTTAGAACCTGTATTCACAACCGTCCGACGCAGTCAGGCCGGGTCCTTCTCCGCCCTGCTGCGTTAAAAATCCTTGCAATACACAAAGTATTGTCTGCGGATTTTTGCCTTGCAGGGCGGAAAAATCCCTCGTCCTGCCTGCATCATCCGGCTGTGAATACAGGTTCTTAAAAACACACCCCTAGTATACTCCATTTTTCGGTTAAAGTAAACCGACAGACACAAAAATCTCACCGTTCAAGGGGCGGTTGGGGCCGTTTGGCAAAAAATCCCCCAGCTGCCGCCGGGGGAAGGATCTTTTATTTGGTGGAATAGTTGGTGTAGGTCACGAAGCCGTCGTACAGCTTGCCCAGGTAGTCGAAGGAAAGGCCGGTGCCGATGGCCACCGCCTCCACCGGGTTGTCGGCCAGCCGGGCCTGGATGCGGATGCGGCTGCTGATGAGCTTATCCATCCCGCCCAGCATACTGCCGCCCCCGGTCATAATAAGGCCGCTTTGTTCAATGTCCGCCACCAGCTCCGGAGGGGTGCGCTCCAGAACTGACTGCAGGGCCAGAATGATATGCTCCACCTCGGCGGCCAGGGGCTCCATCAGCTCCTGGTTGGTGATAGCGATGCGCTGGGGCAGGCCGGTGACCAGGTTCCGGCCCTTGACCTCGTATTCGTTGGGGCTGGCGTCCTCCGGCCAAACGGTGGCGATGTCCCGCTTGATGCGGTCGGCGGTGTTATCCCCGATGAGGACGTTGTAGGTGCTGCGGATGTATTTGACAATGGCCTGGTTGAAGGTGTTCCCGGCCACCTTGAGGCTGGTTTTGCAGACGATGCCGTTTAGGGAGAGGATGGCAATGTCGCTGGTGCCTCCCCCGATGTCCAGGATGGCGATGCCCCCGGGGACGGTAATGTCGATCCCCGCCCCGATGGCGGCGGCCACCGGTTCCTCGATGAGGAAGACGTTCCGGGCGCCGGAGGAGATCACGGTATCGATAACCGCCCGGCTCTCCACCTCGGTGATGGCGGAGGGAACGCAGACGCAAACCCGGGGCTTAAAAAATTTATTGGAGCAGACCTTCTTAAAAAAGTCTTTAAGCATCTCCTCGGTGACCTCATAATCGGAGATGACCCCCTCGGCCAGGGGGCGCACCACCCGGATCAGATCGGAGGTCTTGCCCAGCATTTCGTAGGCGGCCTGGCCCACCGCCATCTTTTTGTTGGTGCGGGCATCCATAGCCACAATGGAGGGTTCCTTTAGGACGATGCCCTTCCCCGCCACATAGATGAGCGTGGTAGCGGTCCCCAGATCAATTCCGATGTCGTTGCGAAACACGGTTCAAACTCCCCCTCTTACAGTTCCAGGTATCTACAAGAGCCAAAACAGCTCCCTATAATCCATACTATCAAATTATAACACGGGTTTATGTCCTTTGTCAAAAGAAATTGCGAACGGGGCGTAAACGAAGGCTCCGGTTGTCCTTATCATAACCAGGAAGCGCCATGGTCTTTCTGGAAAAAGATAGTTGGAAGCCGCCCCAAGAAAAAGCCGCCTCCCAGCCTGGGAAGCGGCTTTTTGTACTGTTTACGAAAGTATACTTTTGGAAACACCCGTTGCCCGGGAAGGACACGAAAAACTTTTTGGCATTTTCACCAGCCGCCCTCCGTGTTCAATATCTCTTTTCGGACGCTCCGCTAAAAACTAAACCCATTTTGCAAAAATTTTTCGGCTGCCCATTCTGTTTCCAAAAGTATAGGTTAAGAAACACCCAAGAGCCGTTTAGCCAGGCGGAAAGCCAAGGGAGAGAACAGGGAGGTAAAAGGAAAATGCTGGTTTTA
>CAJUFK010000198.1 GCA_910585535.1 uncultured Angelakisella sp.
CGAAGGCCATGTGCTCGGTGTCCTGGCCGATGTCGCAGATGATACGGATCAGCTCATCGGTAGGTGTGCTATCGAAGATTTCCTGGATACTGGCAAGATCGTCGATTTCTTCGCTCAGGCCGTTGGCCCGAACCTCCGCCACCAACTCAGCGACGGTCTCGATGTTGTCGTACTTGCTCATTGTGTTATCCTCCTATGTCAATATTTGTGGCTTCCCACGACTGCGGGCCGTTCGGCTTGCCTCCGGTGCTCCAGGGGCTCCGCAGTTTCGGCCGGTTGCCATCCGGCTCTCATTCAGACGGGGGTGCGGATTCTCTTGGAGAGCGCCCAGTCGGGCAGCTCAGGTCGGTTCTTCTTTTCGGAGCCGAACAGCTTCCACGGGCCGTTGTAGAACCGGCTGCAATAGCTCCTCTCGCCTCTGTAAATCGTGGCGTGGAACCCGCCGAGGGCCATGTCCTCGTCAACCCGTTTCTTCAGGTAGGCGACGTGCTTGGAAGACCCGAGGTACTGGCCATCAACGAAATCGTAGTACATCGTCAACCCTCCTCAGTAGACGTTGTGGGCGACGCAGGCCATTCCGTGGATTGCGGAGGCGATTCCCTCCCAGATGGTCTTGCAGTCGTTCCAGCTCTCCGGGCCGACGAGCCGGTGGACTGTGCTGCCATTCGGAAGGGTTCCGACAACCAGCGTCGTCTCGGTGGGCTCGTCCACGACCACTTCGACGAAGAAGCTGTCCTTGCTGCCCAGGTAGTCGAGGTAGCCCCAGCCGATCTTGGCGCAGCGTTTGGTCACGGACTTGATGTTCCAGCTCCAGTTTTCGTCGGCCTGACGCTCCTCGGCGACTGCCGCTCTGATGGTTCCCTTGTACTCCCTCATGTCTACCATTTCGATTTCCTCCCGGCCTTTGGCCTTGACTTTCTCCTGCCACTATGTTACCGTGGAGGGGCGGGGATAAGGCAGGTTCCTCCCGCCCCTCTTTGGGTGTTAGGCTCCCTCTGGTCTGGTCGCTGGTGGGGAGCCTAACTTTTTACTGGTCTTTGCTGGTGCTCGTGGTGTCGTGCTGGATTCCGGTAGCGATGAACTTGATGCACTTGACGGCATCTTCATCGGAGTGACCGTTGGCTTTCAGCCAATCAATCAGCCGTGCGGTTTCCGTAGCGGTCATGCTACATTCCTCCATTTGCTTTACCTCCTGCCCGGTAAGATTTCCCGCTTAGAGGTCGTGCCCTCGGCTGCGGGGCGTCGGCATCATTTTTACCAATCTGGTATTGGTTGTTTGTTTATGATACTATTCTAACTGCCAAACTGGTAATTGTAAAGCGGAAGTTTAATTTTTGAGCTCTGAAAAATACATAAAGTTTTTTCTCTGTTGTTGTGCAAGTTACCGAACTGGTAAACATCCGGTTTTATCGCCTGTTTTCGGGCAAAAAGAAAAAACCCCTCTCTGACGCACCATCAAATCGGTGCAAAATCAGAGAAGGGCTTTGTTCAGCCGTAGGAGCCGTTTTAAGGCCGGTTTCCGTTTTGGTAGGGATTTATATAGGTAACGGGCCAGGACGGTCTCCCTGCTGCTTTATTTTAGTTGTGGCGGGCCATATACCGCTTTGGTAGATGTGAGATGGAATTTCTCATATCCTGCGGCAAGCACAGCGCAGGGCCAACGCCGGGTGCGGACGTACATAGTGTGCGGATTTTGAACTAAAAATGTCTTTCTGTGACGGATGCTTCGTATTAGCTCGTAGGATGCGTTTTAAGACACGGTTGCCTTGGGTGGTATAAGTATATTACCGGACGGCGTTGGAGCGATTTGGTATTTTTTGCCGTTGGAAAAACCTCTCATATTTTCTCGTTTTAACTCGATTTCACGCCAAAAAGTTAAAAGCCTCGGATTTTCCTCTGTTTTTCGCCGTTTTATACCCTTTCCAAGCGCCTCCAACCCGTCCTACTGCTGCGTGGGAACGTAGCCATCAACGGAGCGGGCAGGAGGCCAGATTCATCCGTTACTCATCGTGCGAAATAGTCGCACCAGGGATACCGAAGTAAAACTCATGCCGCTTGGGCGGAGGCGGGGCATCCTCGGGGGCCGGGGCCTCACTTTCCTCGCCAGGATCGCCGGTGGGCATTTCATCAATAGCAGCGGCCACCTGGGCGATGGTGTTCTGGGCGACGGTGGCGGCAGTAGCGGCGGCGGTCGCTGCGGCCACGGAGCCGGTGGCGGAGCTGTCGGGCTCAGCCTTTTTCTGGCGGCGTACCTCCGGCTCGATCCTGATGAGCAGGTATGCGTTCAGATCCCCGTAGGCTTCCGTCAGGAACTTCCGGGCGTCAGCGGTCAGCAAGGCGGTGGCCTTTTCCAGAGACCTATTGAGGGCCTCCGCCTGGTTTTCCTCGGTGAACTTGTCGCTCTTCTTGAGCGTGTCCACATAGGTCTGGTTGGTGAAGGACACGGCCTCCTCGATGGCGTCGGCCACTTCCTTCAGGTACTTCTTCGCCAGCTCGTTGTCGGTCTTGGAGGCCAGGTGCTTGGCGACGGCCCGGACGCCCTTGATGGCAGCGCCGGTAATGACGGGGATGGCCGCAATCAACACGGCCTGGAGCAGCGTGGGCAGAAATTCACTCATAATGATTCCTCCAAAATTTTTTCAAAAATCGCAGGTTTCTGATTGAACAACAGAACTTCGTGGTCTTATACTCGGTATTGCAAGCGATGCAAAGGAACGCAGCGAAAGGAGATTGCAAAATTGTACCGTGTCACAATCAAATACAAAACAGGCAACGACTATTGCTGTGACCATGTGAGCGAGGTCGTTTACCTTGCGCCAGCCGAATTGCTATCCTTGAAGCAATTCGAGGAAAAATCCGTAAGCGGCGACGAACTCCTAACCCACCACTTCCCAACAGACAGCCCGCTGTGGGTGCATCACTCAAAAGGCGTGGACAGTGTTTCTACGAAAGACATCCGATGGATTCACATTGACAAGGAACCGGACTAATAGGCGGGCCGCTCCTCAATCAGCTTGATGTGGATGGTAGCTCCGGGATACTGCTCCTTGAGCTCCTTCGCCTTCTCGATGGCAAGCTCAAGACCCTTCAGGCTCTTCATCTCAAACGTAAATTCCATATTGTGCTCCTTTCATCGCTTCAGGCCCCCTCTGTGTTGAGGGGGCCATTTCGATTTCTCAAATCTTCTTGCAGAAGTCCAGGGACACCCAGCCCTTGCCGGATTTCAGCTTTCCCCAGAGAGTGGCGCCCTTGCCGGTGGCCTCAGACACGATGGTGTAGACACCGGGCTCGATGGCTTTCTGGACGATGGCGCTGTCTGTGCTGGGCTTCTCCCGGATACGCAGATCGGTGGCGGTGATGCGAACCTTGTACGGGACGCCGCTCGACGGGGCGACGGGTGTAGCCGGGGCCGAACCAGAGACTCCCAGCTTGGCATTTACCTTTGTGGCGATGTCGCCGAGCCGCTGGTAGATGTAGTCGCCGGGGCAAGCCTTTGGGGCGAACCAGCGGTGGACGGTCATATTCTGCTGATCCACCTTACCGACCAGATTCTTGTCTCCCTTCCACAGCAGCCTCTTGATGCCATTCCGCCGGCAGATGTCGGCGCACAGCTCGATCAGAGCGGCCATAGCCTTCTCGGTGATGGCGTAGGGGTGGGTAGCGTCGCTGGCAACCTCGATGGTCACGGCCTGATAGTCGTTGGACGAACCCGAGATACCATTCACCCGAATGGGAACCTTGACCCCGTTCACCTTCTTGTAGCCGCCGGAGCACCAGGAGCGGTCTTTCTCCTCCACGCACAGGCCGATCTTCCCGTCGTAGCCCACAACGTAGTTGCAGGACGCCTCCTTGTCGTCGGGCTGGAACA
>CAJUFK010000199.1 GCA_910585535.1 uncultured Angelakisella sp.
CCCGCCGTGATCCAGCCTGTAAGCCTCTATTTTCATGTTCCCTTCTGCCGCACCCGGTGCCCCTACTGCGATTTTTACTCCACCACCCGCCTCCCCCTCCGGGAGGCCTACGCCGCCGCCCTTCTCCGGGCCATCCAAACCGCCCCGGCGGAAACCGGCGCCCCCGCCGCCACCCTCTACTTCGGCGGGGGGACCCCTTACCTTTTGGGGCCCGGTCTTCTAAACGCCGTCCTGGAGGCCGCCGCCCGGCGGTTCCCCCCGGCGAAGGACTGTGAAATCACCCTGGAGGCCAACCCCGGGGACCTGGAGCTTTCCGCACTCCGGGAGCTTCGGACCGGGGGCTTTAACCGCCTCTCCCTGGGGCTTCAGGCCGGGGACGCCAGGGGCCTTGCCTTTTTGGGGCGGCGGCACACCCTGGAGGAAAGCGCCCAGGGGGTGGAGCTGGCCCGGCGGGCGGGGTTTGGAAACCTTTCCCTGGACATTATGCTGGCCACCCCGGGCCAGGACGAGGAGGGGGCCGCCGCCCTTTGCGCCTATGCCGCCGCCTTCTCCCCGGAGCATATCTCCGCCTACCTGCTGAAGATCGAGCCCGGCACCCCCTTTGCCCAAGAAGGGGTGGAGGCCCGCTGCCCCGGCCCCGACCAGGCCGCCGCCCTCTATCTGACAGCCTGCCGGACCCTGAAAGAACGGGGATACCGCCACTACGAGATCTCCAACTTCGCCCGCCCCGGCTTTGAAAGCCGGCATAACTCCGCCTACTGGCAGCTGCGCCCCTACCTGGGCTTTGGGCCGTCGGCAGCCTCCGCCTTTGGCGGGAAACGGTTCCTCTTCCCCCGGGACCTGGACGCCTTTCTGGCAGCGGAGGACCCCTGGGCCCTTATCCGGGAGGAGGGCCCGGCGGGAGGGCTGGAGGAATACGTCATGCTCTCCCTCCGCCTGGAGGAGGGGCTGGACCTTGACCAGGTAACGAAGCTGGGGGGAGATCCGGCGGGGATGGCGAAGCGTGCGGCCCCCCTGGAGAAGGCAGGGTACCTCAACCGCCGAGAAAACCGGATCGCCCTCACCGAGGAAGGCTGGCTGGTTTCCAACGGGGTCATCTTGGCCCTGTTAGGGGAATAAAAAACAGCGGCTCCGGAGGTGGATCCTCCGGGGCCGTCGTTTGTTAGGGATCAGACCCCCACTGTCTCTTCCTGGTCATCCTCTGCAAACTCCCACTGGCTCAGGGCGTCCCCGAACAGGTCCCCCAGGGTGGTGGCCGGGGGCGGGGGCGCGCTGGCGGCGTTCATCAGCTCCCGGGTGATCCGGGTCCGCTCTGCGAAGGCCTCCTTGTCGTGGAGCAGGGTCAGCAGGGCCGCCGAGTTTTCCGCGTCGTCCGCCGCGCTGTGCTGGCTTCCGGCGAAGTTTACCTCGATGCCTCCAATGGCGTTTTTCAAGGAGATCCGGTTGCGCTTGGAAAGGCCCAGCAGGCGGGTGTAGATGCGCTGAAAGTCGATCCACCGCCGGAACGCCTTGGGGGGCTTTCCCTCCCAAAGGCCCTTTTCCCGGCACTCGTGGAACAGCTGGTTCCGGTCGCTGTCGCTCCAGGCATAGATCCGGGTGGGCTCCTCCCCGATCCACCGGAGGAAGTCCTCCAGGGCCTCCGGGAGGTGCTTGGCGTTTTCCACCGTGGCGTCGGTAATCCCTGTCACCCGGGTGCAGGGGGCCCCGATGGGGAAGTGCTGGGGCTTTACAAAGGCGGAATATTTCCCCGTCTGCCGGTAGTCGGCATCCAGCTTTACCGCCCCGATCTCCACGATCTCATGGAGGAGGGCGGTGGGAACGTTGGGATTCCCCCGCCGGGGGGCCTGGTTCATCTCGAAATCCAAAAAGATATGCTGCACGGTTTCGTCATCTCCTTTTTTGGAAGGGATCCTCTCCGGCCCGGTCCTTCCGGGAGAGGAATGTCCGCTTTGGGGGCATGGCGGAAAGATCCACCCCCTGCTTTTCCAAAAGATCCGCCACCTGGGCAAAGTTTGGGAGGCTTCGGTCCAGCACCAGCCGGCCCTCCCCCCAGGGGATCGTCACATCATCGAAGGAGAAGGCCGCCTTTCCCCCGGCGATCTCCCCAAACGGAACGGTGAGGAGCTGTCCCCGCCAGGTGCGCTGGATGAGGGCCTGGGAGGTACACCACACCCGGCGGACCAGGGAGGCCCAGAGAAGGGTCAGCCCCATAAGGGCCAGAAGTCCGCTCCACAGAAAGACCCAAAGGTCCGCCGCCCTTTCCCCGGAAGCAAGGGCGGACAATTCCTCGGCCCAGATGGCCCCGAAGACCAAAAAGCACCCAAAGGCGCCCAGGGACTGGAAGGCGGAAAGGCCGGTGGCGGCCAGGACCTCCCCCTTGGGGGGATGCTGCCGGAGGGCCAGACAGAGGGCCACGGCGAAAAGGCCGCCCACCCCCAGAAGGGGGATCACAGCTCCTCCACCGGGGAGACGGTTCCGTCCTCGGTCACAGAGACGGGGGAGATGTCGAACCGGGTGTAGCGGATGAGGTTTTTCAGCCTGGTCCGCTCGTCGGCGGCATAGAAGAGGTAGGAGACCCCCTCCTTCCGGGCCCGGGCGGTGCGGCCGATGCGGTGGACGTAGGTCTCGTTATCCTGGGGGAAGTCGTAGTTCACCACGGCGTCAATATCGGTAACGTCGATTCCCCGGGCGGCCACGTCGGTGGCCACCATCACCGGGATGCCCCCCTCCTTAAACTTTGCCATCACCCTGTTGCGGTCCTTCTGGATCATATCCCCGTGGATGCACTGGGCGGGGATGCCCCGGCGGGTGAGCATATCGCAGATCATAGAGGTATTGTACTTGGTGTTGCAGAAGATCAGCACCCGGTCCAGCTCCTCCTTTTTCAGGATGGCCAGGAGGTCCTCGAACCGTTTGCGGCCGGTGGTGCAGCAGCAGTATTGGGTGATTCGGGGGCGGCTTTCCTCCACGGGGCGGACGGTGATCTCCTCGGCATCCCGCTGGTAGAGCCAGCCGATGTCCATAACCTCCCTGCTGATGGTGGCGGAGAACATGACCATCTGCTGTTTTTTAGGCAGGCTGTCCAGGATCTTCCGCACATCCTTAAAGAAGCCCATATCCAGCATTTCGTCGGCCTCATCCAGGACGACGGTGGTGGCCTTTCCGATTTGGATGGTCCGGCGCTTCATATGGTCCAAAAGGCGGCCGGGGGTAGCCACGACGATCTGGGGGTTCTTTTTCAGGGCCTCGATCTGGGGGCCCATGGACTGGCCTCCATAGACGGCGGCCACCCGCAGGCCGCTGGTATACTTAGCCAGGGCGCGAAGCTCGTCCACAATTTGGGTACAAAGTTCCCGGGTAGGGCAGAGGACCACCGCCTGGATCCAGGGGGAATTTTTCAGGTCGGCTCGCTGGATCAGGGGGATACCAAAGGCGCAGGTCTTACCGGTTCCGGTAGGGGCTTTGGCGATGATCTCCCGGCCGGACATCATCACGGGGATAGCCTTCTCCTGGATTTCGGTCATTTGGGAGAAGCCCATATCCTCCACAGCGCGGAGGATCTCTGGGGAGATACCGGGTAACTCATGGAAGTTCATAACAGGGTGGTTTCCTTTCTCGATTATAGAATAAAAACATTGTAGCACAGATCCGACAAAAAAGAAAGCCCTACACCCTCCCCGCCCAGGGCTTACGCATGAAGAGAGCGAAGAACATCGGCAAGGAAAGCATCATCA
>CAJUFK010000200.1 GCA_910585535.1 uncultured Angelakisella sp.
TTACCTCGTTTCCTCTACTTTGTATACTCATTTGTTTTTCATGCGTTTGCCCTGGAATACCCGGTCCTGCTCCTTGACACCCCGGCCACTCCGTGCTAAAATAGACAAACACTCATGGGGGAGTAGTTTCCAGGCCCCGGCCTGGGACAAGTCAACATCCTGGTGAGATCTTCACCTGGCTTGTCTTAAAAAACGAGACTCATGTATCCGCCGAAAAAGGGATACATGGGCCTTTTTGTATGCGCTTTTCCGGCGCAGACAAAAGGAGGAGGACAGAAAAATGAAGCTTTGGGAACTCTTTATTATCGCTGTGGGCCTTTCTATGGACGCCTTCGCCGTGTCGGTCTGTAAGGGCCTCTCGGCAGGGAGGACAAAGCCCCGGCACTGTATCGCCGCCGGGGCCTGGTTCGGAGGCTTTCAGGGACTGATGCCCCTTATCGGCTACCTTCTTGGCGCCAGGCTGGAAAGCTTTATCACCCAGGTGGACCACTGGATTGCCTTTGTCCTTCTGGGGTTTATCGGATTCCAGATGGTCCGGGAATCCCGGGACTGTTCCGACTGCCAGGAGGTGGACGCCTCCTTCACTCCAAAGGCCATGTTCCCCCTGGCGGTGGCCACCAGCATTGACGCCCTGGCGGTGGGGGTGACCTTTGCCTTCCTCCGGGTGGAGATCCTTCCGGCCGTGGCCTTTATCGCCGTGGTGACCTTCCTCCTCTCCGCCCTGGGGGTCAAGGCCGGCAGCGTCTTTGGCATCCGCTGTAAATCCCGGGCGGAGCTGGCCGGAGGGGTGGTCCTCATCCTCATGGGGACCAAGATCCTCCTGGAGCATCTGGGCTTTCTGGGATAACTCCCCTGGATATAGAAAAACGGCCCTCCCGGGTTTTCGCCCAGGGGGGGCCGCGCTTTGTTTTAGTAGTTGTTGGGGTCCAGCCATTCCACCTGGGCCGCACGCACCCGGTCCACCAGGGCGGGGTCGGGCTCGTCCAGGGGCCATTGGCCGTTTTTAGGGTCCAGGGTCAGGTGGTTCAGCCGCACCCCGTCCAAGCTGGCCACCGTCTTGTTGTTGCAGGCCTGGTAAGAAAGGGTGAGATCGATCTGTACGTCCTCCCCGAAGGTCGCCAGCTGGGAGAGATCCCGGAACCGGGCGTAATCGCTGAAGAAGCTCATCTGCAGCACCTTTAGGTTTGGGAAAGTGCCCCGGTTGATGAGGGTGGTGTCGGTGCGGGTGTTGTTGATTTCCAGCTTCGTAATGCCGTCGCACCCCCGGAACTCGCTGACTCCTGCCGACCAGGAATGGATAGAAAGGGCGTCCACCGAGGAGCCGGAAAGATCCAAAGTGATGTCCTGGTCAAAGCCATCCATGGAAAGCTGCTTGGTGTGGCCGATCCGCAGGGTGGAAAGATCAACAGGCCCCTCCTCCGACCAAAGATAGAGTTCCAGAAGGTCCAGGTCCGATCCTTCAAAGACGCTGTAGTCCGCCAAGGGCTCATGGGCGGTAAAGGAGCGCAGGGTCGGGATCAGGCGAACCAGACCAGCATCCAGGGGGGTGGGGTCGAAAACGATCTCTCCGGTGACGGGGTCGATTGGGTCCTCGTACAGAACATCCAGCTGGGTGCAGAGATTTTCCAGGTCCCACCGGGTGATCTCCTCCGGGCCGCCTATCATCCGTTGAGAACGAATGACCTGGTAGACATAGTTTACCATTCGCTGGTCGAAGCCGGAAAGATCCGGCTTTTCACTGGCGTCCAGCTGGGCCTGGACCGCCTTTGTCTTGGCCTCCAGGTAGGTATGTCCGGGGTTTTCCAACGGGTCCCAGCGGCAGGAAAGAAACTCCTGCCCCACCGCTGTCCCCCGCAGCTTCACAGTGGAGGTCCCCAATAGAATGTACGGATAATGAGGATCGTCCACAGAGGACTGGACGGTATAGGTCCCTACGATGGTCCAGCCGTTACCCCTTGGGTACTCCTCATCTGTATTGGAATCGATGGCGACCGGGCCGTAGACCTCGGCGGTTAAGGTCATGGTATCCTCTTCCAGAATGGCATCCACGATTTCCAGCTGCTGGGCAAGACCGCCCCGGTCATACAGCGGGTCGGGGCCGTTATCCCAGTCGTTCAGCAGTTCGCCGTTCTCCACCAGCGGCCAGAGCAGGTCGGCGTAAACCGCCTTGTTTTCTTCGGTCAGCTGGATTTTTTCCCCATCCGCCGCCGAGTTCTCCGGCGCGGAAGAGCCCCCGCTGGGGCCCTGTCCCCCCGCGCACCCGGCGCAGAGGAACAGGGCCAGCAGGGCGGCCAGAGCTGCGCTCCATCTTCTCTTTTTCATAGTGTCTCCTTACTTTGCCCGGGTCCGGACCTCCTCCTGGGCGGCGGCGATGAACTCGGACAGGGCCATGGCCCCCTTGTCCCCGGCGTTGCGGCTGCGGACCGAAACGGTGCCGTCGGCCTCCTCCTTTTCGCCTACCACCAGCATATAGGGGATCTTCTGCATCTGGGCCTGGCGGATCTTATACCCCACCTTTTCCGGGCGCAGGTCGGTTTCACACCGCAGGCCGGCGGCGTCCAGCTGGGCCGCCACCTTCTGGGCGTAGCCGGCGAACCGCTCGGAGATGGGCAGCACCACCGCCTGGACGGGGGAGAGCCACAGGGGGAAGGCCCCGGCGAAATGCTCGGTGATGACCCCGATAAACCGCTCGATGGACCC
This sequence comes from uncultured Angelakisella sp., assembly GCA_910585535.1. Classification (GTDB taxonomy): domain Bacteria; phylum Bacillota; class Clostridia; order Oscillospirales; family Ruminococcaceae; genus Angelakisella. Next base: position 2,701 of record CAJUFK010000200.1, read on the forward strand.
CAGCACCACCCGGTGGATCATCACGGGGCGGTGCTTTTCGCCGTCGGCCCCGGTGTACTCCAGCTCGAACCGTTCCGGCAGCTGGCTGTCCAGCTGGATGGTGCCGCACTGCCAGGTCCGGCCCAGGGAATCGGCCAGGTGGAAGTCCAGCTTGGGCCCGTAGAAGGCTCCGTCCCCCTCGTTGATGACAAAACTCTTGCCCATGTCGGTGATGGCGGCCTTTAGGATCTCCTGGTTCTGCTCCCATTCCTCCACAGTGCCGATGTGGTCCTCCGGCATGGTGGAAAGCTCGATTTCGTACTCCAGGCCAAAGACCGAGTACACCTCGTCAAAGAGACGCACGGTCTCCTGGATGATCTCCTTCATCTGCTCCCGGGTCATAAAGACGTGGGCGTCGTCCTGGGTGAAGCACCGCACCCGGAACAGGCCGTGGAGGGCGCCGGACAGCTCGTGGCGGTGGACCAGGCCCAGCTCTCCCACCCGCAGGGGCAGGTCCCGGTAGCTGTGAGGCTCGCTGGCGTAGACCAGCATCCCGCCGGGGCAGTTCATGGGTTTGACGGCGAAGTCCTCCTCGTCAATGACGGTGGTGTACATATTCTGCTTATAATGGTCCCAGTGGCCAGACCGCTCCCACAGGCTCCGGTTGAGGATAATGGGGGTGGAGATCTCCACATAGCCGTATTTCTTATGGACCTCCCGCCAGTAGTCGATGAGGGTATTCTTCAGCACCATCCCCTTGGGCAGGAAGAAGGGGAAGCCGGGGCCCTCGTCCACCAGCATAAAGAGCCCCAGCTCCTTGCCCAGCTTGCGGTGATCCCGGCGCTTGGCCTCCTCGATGCGCTCCAGGTAGGCTTCCAGCTCGCTCTTCTTGGGGAAGGCGGTGCCGTAGACCCGGCAGAGCATCTTGTTCTTTTCACTCCCCCGCCAGTAGGCGCCGGTGCAGGAGGTGAGCTTTATCGCCTTCACCGGGGCGGTGGACATCAGGTGGGGGCCGGCGCAGAGGTCGGTGAAATCCCCCTGGCGGTA
>CAJUFK010000201.1 GCA_910585535.1 uncultured Angelakisella sp.
CTGCCGGGCTGGGGATCCCCTACACCTTCCTCACCTGTTCAGCCAACACCGAGGTATTCGACCTGCTGGGCCAGGTGCTTCCCAAGATGGAGGCGGATGCCGGCCTTTGCTCCGGCCTTCCCTCGCTGATGGACATCCAGATGGACCCCGCATCGGCCTACTGCCAGATGACCGGGGAATACCGGGAGGATGTCACCGAGAACGAGGTCCTTCAGAAGATGGTGGAGCTGAAGGCTCAGGAGCTGGGAGACGGCTTAAACGGGAACAGCTTCCGTTATGTGGACACGCCGCTGGTCAAGGCCATGCGGTATGGCTACCTGGTGGAGCTGCAGGAGCCTACGGTGATCGCCAATCCCGGCGTCCTGGTAGGGCTCAACTCCCTGCTGGACCGGTGCGCTTCCATCACGCTGCCCAACGGGGAGCGGATCCAGCGGCACCCGGAAACGGTGGTCGTGGTGACCACTAACACCAGCTATGAGGGCTGCAAGGACCTGAACCAGAGCGTCATCAGCCGGATGAACCTGACCATCGACTTCGATGAGCCGGATGTGGACACCACGGTAAAGCGCGTGGCGGGCATCACCGGCTGTTCCGACCAGAAGCTGGTGCGGCAGATGGCGGAGGTGGTGCGTGACATCCAGCAGCGGTGCAGGGAAACGATGATCCAGGACGGGAGCTGCGGAGTCCGCGAGCTGATCTCCTGGGTGCAGTCGGCGATGATCCTGGGCAACCCTTTTGAATCAGCCCTTTACACGGTGATCTCCTCCGCCTCAGCGGACCCGGAGAACCGGGAGGAGCTGATCAATACCTGCCTGGAGCCCATCTTCGCCAGAAGGTAAAGGAGGTGAACAGGATGAAAGAATGGAAAAGTAAAGATACCGGAAGCCTTTGACCCGTACCTGAACAACGAGCTTTTTGCCAAAAGGCTCAAGGAGCTGCGGCTGAGCAGGTCCCCAAGGTTATCTCAGGAACGGCTTGCCAGGCGGCTGAAGGTCAGCCGGGCAACGCTGGCGAACTATGAGACCGGCCGGGTGGCGATCCCCATGTGGTTCGTATGCGCCGCCGCCGAGTATTTCGGCGTGCCGGTCTCCGAATTTGTAGAAGACAGGAAAGGATGATGCAGATGAGGACCTCTCATCTTGAGATCAGAAAAAGGATCCTGGACGAAAAGGGCAGGATCTCCGATGAGGAGCTGTTTTCTTCCCCGGCCTTTGCGGCCTATCTCTCGGATATTGGGGAAACGGTGGCCAAGCGGTATGGGCGGCCCTTCCGGGTAAAGACCTTCTGGGATACCGACCCCGGAGCGGATGCCGCCTGGACCGACAACCATACCATCACCATCAATACAGGGAACCATATCACCATGAGTTTCCCGGTCAGAGAGACCAAGGCCCTCAGTCTGGTGGGAATGCTGGCCCATGAAGCCGGGCATATCAACTACACCGACTTCCGGGCCCTTTCCACCTACCATCGGGCACTGGACCAGGGAAGATTCTATCCAAAGCGGATGAAAAACCTGACGCCAGCGGAGGAAAAGGCGGTGGAGGAATTGCAGCAGTTTGCGGCAGACGGCGACAAGGCTGCCCTGTCTGTGGTAGCTTATGTGGCTCATACCCTCTGCAATCTGTCGGAGGACGCCTATATCGAGGAACAGATGTGCCGGAATTTCCCCGGCCGCCTGCGGACCGGTATCCTTATCAACCGGCAGCGAATGGGGGAACAGAGCATCAGCATTACAGAAATGCAGGACCGGCAGATGGGCGAGCTGTCCATCCTGATGAACCTGCTGATCCAGTATTGCTTTCAGGGCACTGTCAACAATGTGGATGGATACCAGGGGCCGCTTCTGGATGTGCTGAACGGCTGCATCCCCTACATAGATGACAGCAAGCTGACGGAGGATCCCCGTATCCGTTTCGATGCGGTCAACCACATTCTGCTGAAGCTGTGGGACTATCTGGCGCCTCTGATCGAGGAGGCCAGGAAGAAGCCGCCGGAGGAGGTCTTGCAGCAGCTTTCTGAGCAGCTTCAGGAGACCTCCAACGCCCCCAACGGAAGCGGCCGGCCGGTGGGCTACTTCGCCCCCAAGGAGAAGAACGACCCCAACAGCCGGTTCGATGTGAACGGGGTGAGCGAACAGGACGGCGACCGCATCGCCCTGACCCAAACCGATGACCTGGAGGCCGAGACCGGTGGTTCTGTCGCCTTCGACCAGAACTACGGCGGGGCCGGGTATGAGGCGTGCGGGAAGGACATCGACCGGCTGCTCGCCAGTGTGGCAGAGGACCGCGTCAACACACGGATGGAGCAGGAGCTTTCCGAGGAACTCCAGGCGGAGGCCAACCGCATCCACTATGGGAACGCCCATCTGGGGGTCCAGGTGACGGTGAACCGGATGAGCATGGTGCCGGAATATCTGGCTCAGGAATACAGCCGAATTTCGGCGCCCCTGCTGCTGCTCTCCAAACGGATGCAGAAGCAGGTGCTACAGGTGCTGAAGGACCGCAGGCAGGGTGGCAAGCAAAACGGCCTTCTGATGGGCCGGCGGCTGGAGGCCAGAAGCCTGGTGCGAAACGATGGGCGGTATTTTTACAAGAACAATCTGCCCCAGGACAAGGTCGAGCTGGCAGTGGCGCTGCTGGTGGATGAATCCGGCAGCATGGGCTGTCTGGACCGGATCACCACGGCACGGGCGGCCAGCATCGTCATCTATGACTTCTGCAAAAGGCTGCGTATCCCCGTGATGATCATGGGCCATACCGCAAGCGGCAAGCAGGTGGAGCTTTTCTCCTACGCCGATTTTGACTCGATTGATGGCAAGGACTGTTACCGCATGATGGATATGTCCGCGAGAGGCTGCAACCGGGACGGTGCCGCCCTGCGCTATGTGGCGGAACAGCTGGTCAAGCGGCCGGAGCAGCACAAGCTGCTGATCCTTATTTCGGACGGGCAGCCAAACGATGACGGATATACCGGAACAGGGGCGGAAGCCGACCTGCGGGGTATCCGCCGGGAGTACACCAACAAGGGCGTCACCCTGTTTGCTGCGGCGATTGGGGACGACCGGGAGAACATCGAACGCATCTACCAGGAGGGGTATCTGGACATCACCGATCTGAACCAGCTGCCCCAGAACCTGGCCAGGCTGATCGCCCGGTATGTCCGGGTGGCGTAGAAAGGAGTGAGTAACTTGGCCAATTATTATGGCTTTACCCGCACCAACTATTTTGCGGTGAAGGATGAAGAAAGGTTCCGGCAGGTGGTTGCTTCCTGCCAGGCCAGCGAGGAAAATCCCGAAGTCTGGGAAGAAGCGGTGGATGGTCAGACGCTGTTTGCGTTTGGCTGTTATGGCAGCCTTTCCGGCCTGCCCTGCGGCGATGAGGAAGACTATGAATGTGATCTGGGTGCTTTCCATAACGCTTTGCAGCAGGTGGTCGCCGATGGCCATGCAATCATCATTACCGAGGTCGGCTATGAAAAGCTGCGCTATCTGGTAGGCGACTGCACGGTTATCACTTCCCAAGAGATCGCCTATACAAACCTGAGCGACATCGGGCTTGCGAAGGCAAGGCAACTGCTGAAAAATCCGCAGTACAATCCGGTTATGGAGTATTAAGACTGTGTACGAGCCGCATAGCGGCAGGAAATAGGCAAAAACAGAAAGCGAGGAAAAGAATCATGTTGATCGCAAAGGAAAACAGCGAGCGTATCCCCCCGATGCCCGA
>CAJUFK010000202.1 GCA_910585535.1 uncultured Angelakisella sp.
CTACCAGCCGGGGAGCGTATTCTGCAATCTTCTGTTGGCGGACGAGCTGAACCGCACCTCCCCCAAAACACAGTCCGCGCTGCTGGAGGTGATGGAAGAGGGGCAGGTAACGGTGGAAGGGGTCACCAGAGCGGTTCCAAAGCCCTTTTTGGTCATCGCCACCCAAAATCCGGCCGGAACTGCCGGGACCCAGCCGCTGCCGGAGGCCCAGGTGGACCGTTTCCTCATCAGTCTCTCCCTTGGCTATCCAGACCTGCAAAGCGAGCTTTCCCTCGCCCTCTCCCCTATGGGAAAAGAACGGCTGGCACAGGTCGTTCCGGTGATGGAGGGGAAGGAGCTGCTGGCCCTCCAAAGGGAGGTCGGCGGGGTGTTTATGAAGGGCAGCGTGGGGGAATACCTCACAGGGCTTGTCCGGGCCACGCGGGAACATCCTATGATAGAGCGGGGATGCAGCCCTCGCGGGACCATCGCCCTCGCCCGGATTGCCAGGGCGTCGGCCTGGATGGCGGGCCGGAATTTTGTCACCCCCCAGGATATTCGGGAGCAGTTTCCCTTTGTGGCCGCTCATCGGCTCATTCTTTCTTCTTCCGCCAGAATGGAAGGGATCCCTGTCAAGGAGATCGTTGACGAGATAGTAAAGCAGGTCCCTCCGCCCCTGATGGAGGCTGACCGATGAAGCGCGTCCTATTCTGGATCCTCTTTGCGGCGGCCTATTACCTGGCGGCGATGTACCGCAGCCAGCCGCTGATGGCCTTCTGCCTGGGGATGCTGCTTCTGGCCATGGCCTCCTTTGTGCAGTCCCGGCTGCTTCGGAAAGGGCTCTCCGTCACCTTTCCCCACGGGCTGCAAACCGTGGTTTTCGGGGGCCCGCGGATGTTTTCAGTGCAAATCGCCATCGTCTGCTCCTTTGGGGCGGGGCGCTGCATTCTTACGATAAAAGCCGCCTACGCCGGGCAGACGGGCCCCGGCGATACCATCCGCCTGAAAGGGATAGCGGAACCGGGCGAAAGGCAGCTGTACTTTTCCCTTTCGGCTCCCTATTGCGGGCTGCTTCTTTTCCGGCTTGACCGGCTGGCGGTGTGGGACGGTCCTTCCCTCTTCTGTGCCAAAAAGGCTTTGGCGGCAGAGGCGAAGGCGGCGGTTTTTCCTCCTTGGGAGAGCCTGTCCATTACGCTTTCCCGCCCGGCGGAAGATGCCAACCTTTCCATGCTGGAGCGGGCCGGGACTCCGCTGTCGGAGGAGCCCTACGAGATCCGGCAGCTGCGGGAATACCGCATGGGGGACAGGGACCGCTTTATTCACTGGAACCTCAGTGCCAGGACCGACGGGCTGTGGATGAAGGAATTTGAAGGGCAACGCGACCGCTCCCTCGCCATTCTTCTTGTCTGGGAGGAAGAAACGCTCCCTCTTGTGCAGCAGAGCAGCTTTTTTCGGCTTTTCTCCGCGCTGCTCTACGGGCTTTTGCAAATCGTTCCCCGCCTGAGCGTTTTTTGGCGGGAGGAGGAAGGACGCCCCGTTTGGGACGAGGCCACCGACGAAGACGGATGCAGGCGGCTGCTAGTGAAACTGTACCGGCTGGCGGCAAGGGGGAACCTTCCCCGGTACCTTCCCGCCCCGGAGGAGCGGCAGGACGCCTTTCTTCTGGACACCGGTTTGGGGCTGTACTGGGGGGAGCGCCTGCTCCATCGCTTTTCACCGGATGAATTGGAACAGGAGATCCGGGAGAAGCGCTTTCTGCTGTGATAACGGGAAGGAGGAAAAACGGATGGCAAAGCGCCGGGAAATCGTTTTACAAAAGCGAAGCGGCAAAATGGCCCTCTGGCCGGAGCTGTTGCTGCTCCTTTTGGGGACGCTGGGCCTCCTCCTTCTGCTTTTGGAGGTTCCGGCGCTTTCCTTTGCCGGGTGGGTGGTTTACCCTGCCGCGGCCCTGCTTTGCGGGGGGCTGTGGTACGCCCGCCACAAAGGCAACGGGGTGTTTTGGGCAGCATGGGGCATAAGCGTGCTGCTTACCGCCATCGGGAGCTTTGTCTTCCGGAAAGATCTGACAGGCCAGCTTGGGTATATGGGGGAGCTTTTTCTTTCCCAATCGGCCGCTGCCCCTGCCAATACCACCGGTGCGGTCCTGCTCCTGCTTGCCGTCTTCCTCCTGCTGCTGTTTTTAATAGGGCAACGCTGGTTCTCCGCTCTTTTGGCCATGGCCCTGCCAGTTCTGGCAGTGTTGGCGGGCATCCCGGTGGGGCCTTTGCCCCTGGCCCTCCTTTTCCTCTGGTTCATCGGTTCGTGGGCCCTCTGGGGGCTGGGCGATTTTCCTTGCCCGAAAGGCTTTTCCTTTACCACAGTTGTAATCGCTGCCGCCCTGGTTTTGGCCTGGCCCATTTCCACCGGCTTTTTTGCCCAGCTGGGACAGCCTGCCTATTGGGCCGAGGAGGCGGCCTACCGCGCCTGGCGGGGGCTTTCCGGTACCGCTTCAGACCCCTATACAGACGGCAGCGTAAGCCGGGGGAACCGGTATCTGACTGGGGCGGTTCAAATGGAGATCACCACTTCCCGCCGGCCCTCGGAGACGATCTATCTTCGGGGCTTCAGCGGCGGAGAGTATCAGAAGGGAGAGTGGGCCCCGGCGGATGACGCGGCGCTGCTGCAAGAGGTGAAGGAAATCCTGGACTGGGGCAACTGGAGCAATATGGTGGACGGAATGTACCACACCATGTACTATGTCGTCAACCGGAACATGATCTGGGAAACGCCGCCGGTTCCCATAAGCATCACCATCCGCTACAACGGGAATCAATATCCAAACCATTTTGCCCCCTATTACAGCCGCCTGACCAGCGACTGGCTCACTGCGGAGGACGGGTACACCTGCGAGTTTTACGAATCCAAGGATATGCGGCTGGACTGGAACAATGTCCCCGACCATTTCGCCATGCAGCGGGACTGGAACCGCCGCGTACACGAAACCTACGCGCAGCTGGCCCCTGCCGCTTATACCGGGGTCCCAAGGGAAAGCCTTCCGAGGCTTGCGCGGCTGGCGGAAGAACATCCCCTCCGGGATATGGATGAGATCACCGTTTTTATTCTGGACACCCTGCATAACGGGGCGGCTTACAGCCAGACCCCCGGCTGGACCCCTATGGGAGAAGATGTGGTGGAGGATTTCCTCTTTGAAAAGCACAGCGGCTACTGCGTGCACTATGCCTCTGCGGCAGTTCTGTTGTATCGTTTATACGGTATCCCCGCGCGGTATGCCGCCGGGTATCTTGTTCCACCGGAGGAATTTTCCCCTGGGGAGGACGGAAACTGGACGGCAGCTGTTACCGATGAAGCTGCTCATGCCTGGGTGGAGATCTTCCTGCCGGATCACGGCTGGACCCCGGTAGAGGTCACTCCAAATTCTCAAGGGGAGATGGAGGTCCATTATCCCGGATTTACCTGGTCCTCCTCTCATCTCCCCCAATGGGAGCCTGCGCCTGCCTTTGAGGGCGGGGAAAGGCAGGAGGCCCCTGTGGCTTTCGATAGTCCCTCCCGCGGCCCTGCCCGGCCAGAGCCGCAGCAGTTGGGGGTGCTGTGGGGGTATCTCGGCTTTTGTGCGGTTCTTTTTCTCCTTTTGGCCGCCGATGCCCGGCGTGTCGAAAAACTCCGCAGGCTGGACCTGGCAGACTGCCGGGAACTCTTTGGACACCTGCTGGCGGCTTTCCGCTTTTGCGGGATACTGACCGATCTG
>CAJUFK010000203.1 GCA_910585535.1 uncultured Angelakisella sp.
CGCCTTTTACAGCCCACGACTCCAGGCACAACCTATGCCCCGGCACAACCCTTAGCCGCGGAGCGGCGGGGAGGGTGCGCCTGCGGCCGCAGGGCCGCCGCCGGGGAGGGTGTGCGGGTGCTAACCCGCCCTGGAAAGGGGCGTTACTACCTTCCGCCTTTTACAGCTCACGACTCCAGGCACAACCTATGCCCTGGCACAACCCTTAGGCGCGGAGCGCCGGGGAGGGTGCGCCTGCGGCCGCAGGGCCGCCGCCGGGGAGGGTGCTAGCCACCAGCCCCCGGTATCGATTCCATTACCGAGATAGCATCCTCCTGCCCTAAATAACTGGTCAGCGTGTACGCATAGCTGTCGTCATACATCAATACAACCATCCGCCCATCCCGAACCCGCCGGGAAAGAAATGCACCCCGGGTCCCAATCTCAGTCTGAACCACTTCCGTCCCCTGGCGGTCCAGCATCACCGATGCCCCGCTGCTTGGCGTCGCCGTGAGAAGCAGCCGCTCCCCTTTGCCGTTTCCGTAAGCTGCGTGGATGAACCGGCTGTCCTCCGATATGCTCTCCAAACGGTACCCCTGGGGTACCCAGGTGGGAAGATAGTCCTGCACCTCTCCCCGAAAGGAAGCGTTGTCCTCCAAGGAGGGGAATTGCACCTGGGTGTAGGCCTCGCTCTCCCCAATAAACAGCTCCTGTAAAGGGTTCCGAATGGCCTCCACCCGCATCGCCCCAAATCCAAGCCCAACCAGGCAAACCAGAGCCAGGCCGGCGGCCCTCAGCTGACGCTTCCAGCCGGGAAGCCCCCTGGACTGCCGGGACTGATCCCGGATCATCTTTTCCATGGCCGCCTCAAAACCGGAGGAGAACCGCTCCTCACCGCCGCCCTCCAGCTGAGCCGCCAGCTGGAACGCATGGCCCTTGCTGCCTTGGGCAAGAAGAACCTCCAGCCCCTCGTTATGACCCATCGGACTCCCCTCCTTTCATCATCATCTTTTTTAAGCGTTGCCGCCCCCGGTAAAGATCCAGGGCTACCTGTGCCTGGGACATCCCCATCAGCTCCGCGATCTCTTTGTTCTGGTACCCATGGTAGTACCGCAGCGTCAGCAGGTTGGCGTATCGCTCCTCCATCTGGGAAAGATACCCGGCCAGCTCCTCCGCCGTTTCCCCCCGAATCGCCTCCTCCTCCGGATCTCCCCCTTGCTGGGGAAGGGGACGCTCCAGCTCCTCAAAGGAGATTACTCGCTCCCGCCCCCGCTTCCGGTAAAGATCGATGGCGGCGTTCCTGACTATAATAACGATGAGAGACCGGGTTTTATTGCAGTCCTTGTCGGAGAATTTCTCGAAATTCTGAAAGATTTTCAAAAAGGCCTGCTGAACCGCGTCCTCCGCCAGTCCCTCGTCCCGCAGAACAGAGAGGGCAACCCGGAGCATGGGGGAGCGGTATTCCCGGTAAAATGCCTCCAGATCCTCCTGTGTGCCGATCTCCGTCACCCCCTGCTATATCCCCCCGGGAATCCCCGGACAGACACCCATCATTCTTTCGCCTCTTGTTCCGCCGGACCTTTTGGCTCCGCCAGACGGCTGCGGCTGCGCTTAACGTCCCCCTGGTAGGCCTCAATCAGCCTCTTTTGGATGCGAAGATGGCTTTCCAGCTGTTCCTCCGTAAACTCGGACAGAAGGCCAAAGGCGATGTCCTGGCAGTTCTGGGTGAAGTGGATGTGATCCTGGAAGATCTGCATTCCGCTTTCTGTCAGGGTGAGGTTGTATTGGCGGTTGTTTTCCCGGTTGCGGCTTTGGACGACCCAGCCCTTGTCCCGGAGCTTTCGCACAAGCTGGGAGCAGGCGCTGGGCGTCTTTTGAAGGATACTCCCCAGGGTCGTAATGGTGATCCCGGGGTGGATGGCGATTAGGTCGATAAGCTGTCCCTCCGCCTGATACAGGGCGTTTTCCCCGTAGTAGCGCGGGAGAGAGTGGTATTCACACATCAGGTCGTAGGCCTCGTCCTGGGCCTTCCAAATCCTTGCCAAAAGCTCCTTGCGGCGGGGGTTCATCCGCTCTCCTCCCTTTCCTGGGCATAAAACATCCAGTATAGGGCTATTATACCCTCTCCGTCCCACAGGCGCAAGGGGACCCGGGAAATTTCCCGGCTTTACTTTCCCGGCTGTTCGTGGTAAAATTCATCATGGCATCAGGGGGATCCTATCCACCTGAAAAATCATACAGAAAGGTTGGATCCAACCATGAAACTCGGCATCGTCGGCCTGCCAAACGTGGGCAAAAGCACCCTTTTTAACGCGATCGTAGGGGGCGGCGCCCAGGCCGCCAACTATCCCTTCTGCACCATCGATCCCAACGTAGGGGTCGTTCCCGTTCCGGACGAGCGGCTGGACAAGCTGCGGGAGATGTACGATCCGGAAAAGGTCACCCCTGCCGTGATCGAGTTTGTAGACATCGCCGGTTTGGTCAAGGGGGCCAGCAAGGGGGAAGGTTTGGGAAACAAGTTCCTTTCCCACATCCGGGAGACCGACGCCGTGGTTCATGTGGTGCGGTGCTTTGCGGATGACAACATCATTCACGTGGAGGGCTCGGTGGGGCCACGGCGGGACATTGAGACCATTGAACTGGAGCTGATCCTTTCCGACCTGGAGCTGGTGGAGCGGCGGATCGACCGGTGCCTCAAGGCCAGCAAGGGCGGGGACAAGAAGCCCCTGGAGGAGGCGGAAATCTGGAGGCGCCTCAAGACCCATTTGGAAGAAGGGCGTTCCGCCCGGAGCTTCTCCGCTACGGAAGAGGAGCGGGAGATTCTGGCCGATGTACCCATGCTTTCCAACAAGCCGGTGATCTACGTGGCCAATATGAGCGAAGCAGAATTTTCCGCCGGGGACATCCGGCAGAACCCCTTTTATCAAGAGGTAGAAGCCATTGCCCAGGAGGAACAGAGCCTGGTGGTTCCGGTCTGTGGAAAGCTGGAGGAAGAGATTGCCCAGATGGAGCCGGAGGACAAGCTGATGTTCCTGGAGGAACTGGGGCTGAAGGAATCCGGATTGGACCGTCTCATCAAGGCGGGGTATGATCTGCTGGGGCTTATCTCCTACCTCACTGCAGGAAAGCCGGAGGTACGGGCCTGGACCATCAAGAAGGGGACCAAGGCGCCCCAGGCAGCGGGGAAGATCCACAGTGATTTTGAGCGTGGGTTTATCCGGGCGGAGGTTGTATCGTACGATGACCTGATGGCTTGCGGGACCATGGCTGCGGCGAAGGAGAAGGGATTGGTTCGCAGTGAGGGAAAGGAATACGTGATGAAGGACGGGGACATTGTGCTGTTCCGGTTCAACGTCTGATGCTGGACTAAGACTCCAGGCAGGACCTACGACAACCACTGCGTAACAAAGGGTGTAAAGTTTAGGGCCGCCCTTTACAAAGGGCGGCAGGTCCAGGGCGGCGCCCTGGTCGCCCTCCGCAACGGGCGAAATTCCCACGCATCTTTCCGGAGGGAGCATTTCTGCGCCCAGCCCTGACGGGTCGCTACGCGCCCCTTCGGGCACGTCTGCTTCGCAGAAGGCGCGTTTCGGAGCGCAACCGCCGTAGGCGGCTCTTAGCGCGGAGATCGGGCGAAATGCCCCAAAACGAGCCTGACAAAAAGGCCACGCAAAAAATAGAGAAGCTAAGAAAGGATGCAGCGCCATCCTTTCTTAGCTTCTTTTTCTCGAAG
>CAJUFK010000204.1 GCA_910585535.1 uncultured Angelakisella sp.
CAAAAAAGCGGCGGCTTTGAAATATGTTCAAAACCGCCGTCAGGGCATATTGGTGAAATGAGCGCACAAAGCCATCTGCCCCGCAACGGTTTTTTTCTTTCCCCGTCGGGCGGGGCAGGATAGCTTTAATATTACTGTTTCAGATTTCTACTTTTGCTTTTGCAACAAGATATTTTTTCTCAATGGTTGTAAGATATTGTTGACGATAAGCCATTACAACCGCTTCATCCGCAGTTACAAAATAACCTCGCCGCATTTTTTCAATCACGCCATAATGTTGTAGTTCTCGAAATGCTTTCCTAACAGTTTCCGGGCTACTTCCAGCTTCTTTTGCCAGCTCGGTGTAAGAAGGCATTTTATCTCCTGTTCTATATTTGCCGTGTAAAATGCGAAAGAAAATCTCATTTGCAAGGCGTTGATACAATTTTTCGCTAACATCAATATCCCAGCTCATACAATACCGTTCCTTTCAACAATCTCTATCTTATTTTGGGCCGAAGAATTACCTTTTTGAACAGGAACATTGTTGCTCCAAAATAGGTTAGGTAAATAGCACAGAATAACAGAATTGTCACCATGCCATAGAACAACACAAGTCCTTCCTGCAAAAACGATTTCCCGAAAAGGAGCTGTGTTCCTGCAATCAGGAAAACGGTAAGTATGATGGGGAATAGCAAGGGGATAAAAAACACAGTGGAAAGTTCCTTGCGTATCAAGGCAACCTGTTTCTGACTTGATACGCCCAGCCGATCAATCACCGCATAATTTTTCCGGTTTTTGTCTATAGAAGAAAGCTGTTCAAAAGCCAGAACCGAGCAGGAAAGAATGATAAAAATAATACTCAAATACAGCCCGCAGAAGGAGAGAGTTGTAAATCCGGTCAGTGAATTGGCAACACCCCACGCTTTTACTGTTATCCCCATTGTCATTTTCTCCGGTAGTTCCTGTCCGGGTTGGATGTCTGGCAACCATTCTCCACTGTTCAAAAACTGTCTTAGTTCGCTTCTAAGTTCCGGGTATCCACCATCCGCCAGTTTCATCACCAAGCGAATTTTCTCCCCGGGTAGCTGTGAAGCTACTTTATCCGGCAGGACAAGCACATATCCATTTGTTCCTGCCATTTGATACTGCTCCATTGGTTCAGTCAGGATCGGCGTTTCCGCTGCGGTCAAGGTCTGACCATTCAATGTGATTTTAGATTGTTGTTCCAATCTCTGCTGAATGTCATCCACATAATTCCATGTATCACAGTGAACTAAAAATTCGTTATTGCTTATGGAAACAGACGAAAAACCTAAAATATCTCGCAGGTGATTATAGTCTGACAAAGATAAGGCTTCAATGGATTTACCGGGAACTGTATATAAGTAATAGGTTGCACTGTCCTCCACCTTGCAGCGTTTCTCCACAAAGGAACGAACAGTATCCATACTATTTTTTGTCAAGGGCGCGTCAATGGCTACACCGGCGTCATAGGGATAATACGCCTCCATATTGGCCTTATAGCCTGCGCCCATTGTCAATCCTATAAACATCGTTGTAAGAGAAATCGTCAACAAGATTGTCACAACAGCCATAGTACGCCCGGAAGATTGAATACGACTGCCAATCTGCCCCAAGAAAAACAGATTTTCCTCTCGATATTTTCGTTGAGGGTTTCGTTTGGCAAGCAGGTACAGCAAAACCGGGATTTTTCGGTGTAACTCATAAACAGCTACAAGAATTAGCAGACAGGCCCCGCCACAATACAACAATGCTTCATTAGTCTGGATGTGAAGTCCTTTTTCCAGCAGAATTACACCTGCTACCATAACGGCAATCGAGAGTAAGCCAGTTAGAACACTCCGAAGCAAAGATTGAAAACCGATTTCCTCATTTTTTTGGTTATCGTAAAGCAAATCAATCACTTTTTGCCGCCGGATAACACTTGCTGCACGAAACATTCCAAATCCATACATCAGGGTGAAAAAGAAAAGTGTCATTCCCCATGCGCGGAAAGAAAACAAAACTCGATAAGTGTGCGGAACCTCGAAAATATTCTGGATAACCTGGTTCAATAACCCGGATAAGCCGGTTCCGACCAAAGCGCCCAGCAAAAAAGCACCCCCGCCAATTATGCCGTTTTCCACCAAAAACAGATTGCGAATAGTTTTCACTTCCATGCCCATCAGCTCATAGGCAGCAAATTCCTTTTTGCGCTGGCCCAGCATGAAGCGAACAGCATATCCAATGACAAACGAGGACATAAAGGCAATTAGTACCGACAGTATCAAAATGCCAGTGGTAAGCATTGACATATTTTCTGTCATGGCAAGAATGTCCGGGGAAAGTCCCAGCGCCAAGAAAGAATACATCAATGCCGCAGTCAGCGTAAGCGTCACAAAGTAGATGATATAATCCCGAAGGCTCCTGCGAATATTCCGAAATGCAAGTTTAGCATACATCACTCACGCCCCCTCCCGTCATGGTGAGGACATCCAGAATTTTTTCAAAGAAAGTCCTGCGGGAATTGTTGCCTTTGAAAATCTCCGTAAAAATTGTACCGTCACGCAAAAAAAGAATACGGTTTGCGTAACTTGCGGAAAAAGCATCGTGTGTTACCATTAAAATTGTCGCTCCAAGCGTTTCATTGATGCTTTGGATAGCAGAAAGTAGCATTTGGGATGAATGGCTGTCCAGAGCGCCCGTAGGTTCATCTGCCAAAATCAGTTTGGGTTGATTGATGATTGCCCTGGCGCAAGCACATCGTTGCTTCTGACCGCCAGACACCTGATAGGGATATTTGTCAAGAATATCCGTGATGTTCAGATTTCCGGCCATTTCTCGTACCCTACCATCAATCTCACCTGCGGGAACCCTATTGATTGTCAATGCCAAAGCAATATTCTCGCTAATGGTCAGAGTATCCAGCAGGTTAAAGTCCTGAAACACAAATCCAAGGTTCTCCCGGCGAAACTGGGCAATCTGCTTTTCAGTGATTTCAGTCACATCGGTTCCATTCAGATAGATATGCCCTGCGCTAACCATATCAATGGTGGAAATGCAGTTGAGCAGAGTGGTCTTGCCAGAACCGGATGCCCCCATAATCCCCACAAATTCCCCTTCCTGAACAGAAAAGCTAATATCCTGAATTGCTTTTGTGACATTACCTTTACTGCCGTAATATTTTTGGATATGTTCCAGTTTCAAAACTTCACTCATATAGGCAGACCTCCTTCATCATTTTTAATAGCTTGATAGCGGCACCCCCATTCAAAAGAGCCGATAACCACAAGGAATTAGACCTTGTGTGTTATCGGCTCTGCGGCTGTGCGTCTGGCGCTTTGATAACGAATATATGGAATTGTTCAACATCAATTAGACATTCGCTTTTACATTTTGGACAAAAGAGAGGAAAATTTTTCAGAATAGTATCTTCTCTAACTTTGTCGCGCGTTTTATTCCCACAGATCGGGCAACGGATAAACTCTGTTTTCTCCACACCCATCATTTTTCATCCCGGTTTTTATCCTGTTTCTTTTTTTCCTCTCGATATTTACGAATAAGTTTATTCCGAACAGGAACGCCGACACCAATCAGAAG
>CAJUFK010000205.1 GCA_910585535.1 uncultured Angelakisella sp.
CTGCTCCAATTCCGAGTCCAGAAAAGCGTTCAGCCTGGAAAGGACCGTGGACATGACCGAGGCCATGGCCTGGTCCGCCGAGTTGAGGGCGGCTCCCGCAAACCATCTGGCCTTATGCTCCGGGGGCAGCATCCGCATGAGCATCTGGAAGTGGCTCTGGTTCCCCACAGGCGAAGGCTCCAGCAGATCCTGCACCAGCTTGAACACTGAAACGATGTGCCGCTTATCCACTGGATCTGCTTCTGTGGGTGGCAGGAACTCTGCAAGGAGTAGGACTACCGAGGTCAAGAGACCCTCTGCGGCGTCGTAGAAAAAGGCATTCTGCCCACGGTCGCTCCCGTCCGGGTCGATGATGGTCTTTGCCAGGATCTTTGCGTATTTTTCCGCCTTGGCCCTGGAGGCAAGGTTGGTGGGGTCCTCCTTAGCGGTGTCCATGTAGCGGTTGATAAGGGTCAGCAGGTTGTATCCATCCGACTGTGCCGGGTTCCGCAGGTCGATGACCGAAACTCTGTAGCCGTAGTATTTCTGTGCTATGGTCCCGTAGTTTCGGGCCAGATCGCCCTTGGTATCAAGGGCAAGAAAACTCATCCCGCTGGCGCAGGCATACTCCAAATTTGGGTATAGGAAGAAAGCAGTTTTACCCACACCGCTTGCCCCAATCATGAGACAATGGATGTCATCGCTGTCCACCAGGGCGGTGATCTTCTTCCTCCGGCTAATACTGCCCAGGATCAGCCCTTGCTGAGTAGGTCGGTTCTCTCCCTGCCGCCATTCTTGAACGGAGAAGGGGATATGGGCATAGGTCTGCCGGACTTCCTTGGGGGTAGCCCAGCGAGCGGTCCCATGCTGACCATCTCCCACCGTCCTTGACTTGATCCCATTGAGGGTGTAGCTGTTGGACAGCACAGAGATACCCCCGAAAACCAACAGGACCACTCCAGCCATAGCCATCAGCAGCCAAAGGTCTGACACAGCTGCACCCCCTTCTGCTCCTGCCCCATCCTGGTGAGGTCGTCGTTCCAGTCCTTGAGCTGGGATACCAAACGCTGGCTGGGGATATTTTTCTCTGCCAGAAACGATGCCATCCGCTTACTGGCCGTGTGACCGGCCACATCATTGTCCAAGCATAGGAACACCTCCTCCACCTGGGGCATTCGATCCAGCATCTTCTCCACCGGCAGAAAGGAGGTCCCGCAACAGGCTACATAGCTATGCTCCTGCCAGCGGTTCGGGTGAAGGGTAATGTAGGAGAGCATATCAACGGGGGCTTCAAAAACAAAAAGCGCCCCATCGGTGCCGAGGTGATGAAAGCTGTACCGAGGGAAGCTCCCTTCCACATTGAGCCGGAATGCTTTGCCGAAGCTATTGGTGCTGCGCTTGTGAGCATGGCGGGGAACACCCTGCTCGTCTGTGCCAACAAACACCGCATTGTGATGCTCTGCATCCTCATACAACAGCCCTGCCCGGACAAAGTGGCTGACCACCTCCGGGGCAATCTTCCGGTGCTTTACCAGATAGGCGAACACCCGGCGGGCGTCTTTATGGGCAGGCGGCAACTCGAAGGGCTTGGGCGGTTCCCGCACCCGTTCCCTGGCGGCGGGATAGACCGTCCCGCCACCACCCAGCAGAAGCTCCACCGCCCCGGGGTAGTCCAGCCCGTAGAATTGCCGGACGAAAGAAATGGGCCCACCACCCTTCTGGCTGGCATGGTCGTACCAGCGGTTCCCCTGGATGGTGACGCTGTGGTCGCTGGTCAGCCGAAAGTCCCGCCCGGAGCGGACGAGTTTTTCCCCTCTGCTTTCGAGGAAGGCCGCAAGGTCAACCCCTGCAGCCTGCTCCTTTTGCTGGTCTGTGAAATGAATATAAGGCATCTTTCTACCCTCCTGTCATGATGTCATTACCGGCTCATGGTCATTTCGCTTGTGACCCTGGGCCGCTTTCTTTTCCTGGATCTTCCGCCGCAGTTTGTGGTCTGTACCCATTTTCACTCCTTGACCGGCTGGCGGTAGCTGCTCCAGGAAAAGGTTCCCCAGGTGATGGAAAAGTCTGACTACTCCCTGTCTCACCAGTTGGTCCCGAAAATCATCCAGGTGGAGCAGAAAATACTGGGCATAGATGTTCTCTTGCTCCGCTGAAAGGGTGAGCCAATAGACAGCGGCTTCCCGGTTCCGTTCCACCTCCCCGCCCAAAAGGAACAGCTTACCCAAGGTGTATTGAGCAAACTGGCTGCCCTGCTCTGCCGAGGCGGTCAGCCAGCGGATGGCTCCGTCTGGATCCTTCTCCATGAGAAGGATCTTTCCCAAGCGGTACTGTGCGAAGGAATTACCCTGTTCTGCTGATGCTTGGAGGCTCTCTTTTTCCTCCTGCCTGACTTCTTCTTCCACCTCACCCGGTGAGAAATATCCCAGATATTCCCCCAGCTGCACCGCCTCCCGGATGACCAGGTTCTTGATCCGCTTGAACTCCTTCTGCCGGGAAAGAGGCAACCGCTCCGGCATGGTATCCTTGTAGGTCCGCAGCACATCCTCCCGAAGCTCATACCAAAGATCATAGGCTTCCGCGACACAAGGGACTCTCGCCAGCTCCTCCACGATCTCGTCCACCAACTCTTTCAGCGGCGCTTTGAGGTAACCATACTGCTTCTTGCCGCCAACCGTTTTCAGCCTTTCCGCCAGCCGGAACAGTAGCTCACCGATCTTTTCGTTTTCCAAAGTCTTCGTCTGCATTTGCTGAACAAGTTCTTTTAAGGTGTCCCCAGCATTTTTTGTAAGATCATTCCTTCGCTGAGTCTGCCGGGAATAGAGTTCGGTCAGCTCCTGGCGGAAGATTTCCTTTGCCAGCCCAGACTTGATTTTGGCTAGTCCATCCTTGGTGAGAAAACCAGACTTTCTGTCTGCGCTGTAACAGACCATGTGGACATGGGGGTGGTGTTTTTCATCGTGAAAAGCGGCGTACCACCGGAACTGCTCCAGGGGTATCTTCATGGCCTGGGCCATCTCTACCGAGAAGGAGGAGAGCAGATCCTTCCACGCCTGGGCGTTGTCGTAGCCCAGCCGCTGGGCATCCTCCCGCCGCAAAGAGATGATGGGCTGCCACACATTACCGGGGTGGTTGGCGATCTCTTCCGCCACCTGGGACAGAACGGTGGGATCATCTGTGCCGGAAAATAGCGCATGGTCGCTGACCCGTTCCGCCCTGGGTCTGCTGGCGATGTATCGTGTATAGTTTTCCTTTTGCTGAAAGTTGGGAGGGAGCGTTTTTTCCGCTCCCTCCCGTGTTGCCATGTACCGGACATAGTTTTTCAGGTGCGCCGAGGTCTTTCTGGTCTGCCCCTTGGTGTAGGGTATCTTTACAATGAGTCGAGGCATGGGTCATCACCCTTCCTTTTGGTAACGCACCGCGTCCAGGAATGTGATGTTGCCACCTGTCTGCCGCACCTCCTGGACGCACCGCTTTCGGAGACCCTCCAGGGTGGTTTCGCTCACATCCAGCTCGGCGGCCAGGATATTCATGAGCATATTCACCTCCAC
>CAJUFK010000206.1 GCA_910585535.1 uncultured Angelakisella sp.
ATCGGCAGAAGCCTTCTTTGGAACCACTCGCCTAGCGAGTGGTTTTCTTATACAAGAAAACGCCAGTCCTTACAGACCGGCGCTTTATCGGCCCTTCAGCCGCAGGCCGAACAGCTGTCGCCGTGGTCGACCTCCTGGATCTTCCCCACAATGGGCTCCGGGTCGATGCCCTGCCGGGTGTAGTAGTCCGCCAGGGCAGCCCGCACCGCCTGTTCCGCCAGAACGGAGCAGTGGACCTTCACCGGGGGCAGGCCGTCCAGGGCCTCCATCACCGCCTTGTTGGAAAGCTGGAGCGCCTCCTCCACCGTCTTGCCCTTTATCATCTCGGTGGCCATGGAGCTGGTGGCGATGGCCGCCCCGCAGCCAAAGGTTTTGAAGCTTACGCCGGTGATGACGTTCCCCTCAATCTTTAGGTACATCCGCATAATGTCCCCGCACTTGGCGTTTCCAACCTCTCCCACGCCGTTGGCGTCGGGGAGTTCCCCCACATTCCGGGGGTTTGTGAAATGGTCCAGAACCTTTTGGGAATACATCATGGTTTTTTCATCCTTTCTAACTACTCGGCGGGCAGGCACACCCTCCCCGCCGCTCCGCGGCTAATGGTTGTGCCGGGGCCTGGGCTGTGCCTGGAGACTTAGGTTCTTTTTTCTTTTTCCTTTGGGGGATGCCGGGGCGTGCTGGGGCTTGGTGATTTTCCCTTTCCTTTACAGATCGTCTTGGATCCGCTCCCAGATGGGGGACATGGCGCGAAGGCGTTCCACCACCTGGGGGACCGCCCGGAGGATCTCCTCCATCTCGTCCGGGGTGTTCAGATCCCCCACCGTAAGGCGCAGGCTGCCGTGGGCCACCTCATGGGGCAGGCCGATGGCAAGGAGGACATGGCTGGGATCCAGCGACCCGGAGGTGCAGGCGGAACCGGAGGAGGCGCAGATGTCGTGGTTATCCAGGAGAAGGAGCAGCGCTTCCCCCTCCACCCCCTCAAAGGAGAAGTTGCAGTTGCCCGGGAGCCGCCGGGTGGGGTGGCCGTTCAGGCGGGTTTTGGGCAGCTTCATCAGCTCCGTGATAAGCCGGTCCCGCATGGCGGTGACCCGGGAGGTCTTTTCCGGCAGGTTTTCCAGGGCCTCGGTGAGAGCTTCCCCCAGCCCTACGATGCCGGCCACGTTTTCGGTGCCGGCCCGGCGGCCCCGCTCCTGGGCACCTCCCTCCAGAAGGGTGGCGGGAAAGGGGATGCCCCGGCGGATGTAAAGGGCTCCCACCCCCTTGGGCCCGTGGAACTTGTGGGCAGAAAGGGACAGAAGGTCAATGTTCATAGCCTGAACATCAATGGGGAGATGCCCCACCGCCTGAACGGCGTCGGTGTGGAACAGCACCCCTTTCTTCCGGCAGAGGGCCCCAATCTCCGGGATGGGCTGGATGGTTCCGATCTCGTTGTTGGCGAACATCACCGTCACCAGGGCAGTCTCCGGGCCGATGGCCCGCTCCACCGCCTCCACCGAGACAAGGCCGTACTGGTCCACCGGCAGATAGGTCACCGAAAAGCCCTCCTTCTCCAGGGCGGCGCAGGTGTGAAGAACGGCGTGGTGTTCAATGGCAGTGGTGATGATGTGCCGCTTCCCCTTGGGGCGCAGGGCGTGGGCAATGCCCTTAATGGCCCAGTTGTCCGATTCGGTGCCGCAGGCCGTAAAGTAGATCTCCCCGGGCTCGGCCCCCAGCCCCTGGGCCACCTGGGCTCGGGCCTCCTCCAGGGCGACCCGGCTCTCCCGACCGATGCCGTAGATGCTGGAGGGATTTCCGTAGTGCTGGCCCAGCCAGGGCAGCATCTTTTGCAGGACCCGCTGGCTCACCTGGGTGGTGGCGGCGTTGTCCGCGTAGATCATTTTGCTCATGGTAAAACACTCTCCCCATTGCAGTATGATGAGTACGAATCTATTATATACCTATTTGGTAGACATTGCAAGACCTTCCCTTAAATCTACCCGTTCCCTTGGGAGCATTTGGCGGCGTCAATGGACAGGACGATCATCAGGCAGAGGAGGGCGTCCTCGGGGCGGGGAATGTCCATGCGGTAGGTATCGGTGAGGTTCCACAGCTCCTTGGAGAGGGCCATGACCAGCCTGGAGCCCTCTGTCACCTGGTAATCCCATTCCCAAAAGTTCCCCTCCACAGTCCAGCCGTTGCAGTCCAGGTGGAATTTGGGGCGGAGGAAGGTGAGTTCCTTGTTCAGCGTCCCCACCAGCCGGCCGTCGGTATACAGCTGGAATTTGGGCAGCCAAGTGAAGACCTTTTCCTGGACGGTGCCCAGGTGGCGGCCTGGGGCGTCGTAGATCTGGAGGCGGTGCCCCCAGCTGAGCTCTCCCTTTACCTTGTAAACGATGTTTCCGTCCCGGTCGTAGACGTCGTAGCTGTCGAACCAGGAAAAGAACCTTTGCTGAAAGAGCAGTTCCATTTTAACCCTCCCCCTGGCGGACCTTCATCGATTCCGCCACCGCCATCCGGTCGCACCGCTCGTTTTCCGGGTGGCCGGCATGGCCCTTTACCCAGACGAACTCCACCTGATGGCGCTCCAGCAGGGGCAGCAGCTCCTCCCATAGGTCCACATTGAGGACCGGCTCGTTCTTGCCCCGCTTCCAGCCCCGCCGCTTCCAGGAGGTCAGCCAGCCCTTGGTCACCGCGTCCACCAGGTACTTGCTGTCGCTGGTCAGAACTACCCGGCAGGGCTCCCGCAGGGCCCGGAGCCCCTGAATGGCGGCGGTCAGCTCCATGCGGTTGTTGGTGGTCTCCCGTTCCCCCCCGGAGAGTTCCTTCCGGGCCTCCCCGTAAATCAAAACGGCTCCCCAGCCCCCCGGCCCCGGGTTGCCGGAGCAGGCCCCGTCGGTGTACAGTTCCACAGTCTTGCGGTGTTCCATGATTTGGACCTCCTTCTGCCAGTTTATGCGTTAAGATTATATACTGGAACCGTATGGGATTGCAAGGCCGGGGATCGGGAGCAAAAAAATTTTTTCCGAAAAGGAAAGTTTCTCCCTTTTTTGGACTATACTGTTTTCAGATAGGGAAAGCCCTGTTTCCGGGGGGGCAGGGGCTGCCGAAAAGAAAAACTTGACGGATCGCAATAAAGCAAGTATAATAAAAACTAACAGGAAAATTTGTGCAATTCGCAGAAGCGGAACTTCCGCCTGCTTTGATAAAAAGAGCCCGGGCATTCTGCCCTGGCTGCGGGCCCGGACGGATAGGCCCGGTCTTTCTCTTTTGGAATTGTTCCCCCTCCTGCGGGAGCGGGGTTTTGTCAGACAACAGAATCCTTCCCCTTGGGGCTTTTTCCGACAAGGATCGGGAAAGGCTTTGCAAGGTCGCTTTCCTGCGGGTTTCAGGAGGGCTCTTTTCTGACAGCAACAAAATATAAGAAGCCGTACCAATAGCCGTTGCACCCATCTGGGCGGCAAAATTTCTGTCTGTCTTTGCCCCAAAAACTTGAAAGCCAGAAAGGATTCCGGCGTTTTTGTGGCTTCGACAGTCAAAAATTTTCCTCGCCC
>CAJUFK010000207.1 GCA_910585535.1 uncultured Angelakisella sp.
TACCGGCCTCTGCCTGTCCGGCAGAGGCCGATGTGTAGTTCCATCCTTTGGCGGCGCTATCCACCTGCAGGTCGCTGTGTTCCAATCCCCCGCGGGTGTTGCGGTAGGGCTGTGTGCCGTTCAGCGGGGCATCGTAGGCATACCCATCGGCGGCGGTATCAATTTCCAGATCGCTGTGTTTCAGCCCTCCACGGGTGCTGCGCCATGGGACGGTACCCGCATAGGGTTTGCCGGTCCAAGCGCTGCGGTATTGGTAGCCGTGGCCCTTGGTCTTGATGGTGATTCCGATATTGCATTGGTAGATGAGTCCGTCCATGTGGGCGGTCAGGCGTTTGCACTGGTTTACCGCTCTGCGGATTTCCGATGCGTTTGCTCGTTCCCTGAAGCGGGAGGTTTCGAGGATCACCTGGAAGTGGTACGGCTCTCCGCCATAGGCGTACCATTCTTCGATGTAGCTGCCGGGGAACACGGTACTCAGCATCTCGTTGACCGCCTTGGGAGTTCCCATGATGCCGTAAAATGCCAGCGTCCCTTTGATGAGCGCTCTTTTGGATTCGATGGAGTAGTTGTCCCGGTAAAATGGGGAGCGCAGTTCCACAGCGAGATAATCCAGAATCTTTTCGTCCAAGCTGTCAATGGCCGACATGAGGCGGGTGCGATCTGCCAGCGCCATGATGCGCTGCTTCTCCTGATGGATGGCATATCCGATGGCGATGGTTTCCGGGTTGTACCTCATGCCATTGTTCAGCAGATCTGTAATTTGGCCGTTACGGAGGTCAGTCATCTTCCAGCCCCCCGTATGTCACCTTTTGGCTGCCCAGCCTCGCCACCTCTGTTTCCTGCACTGCTGTGAAGGCCGGGGAAGTGAGTTCCACCCGTTTGGCCCCTGCATCCCGTACCCGGCGGATCAGTTCGGTGGGGTTGATGTCCCTGCCAATTTCAGTTGTTTGCCAAGAGATAAAATCCTGAATGGCGGCATCCACTCTCGCCTGTATGGCGGTTGCAGATGCCTGATTGGAGCGGGCAATGTAATAGGTCAGCTCCACATCAAAGGGCCTCTCGTCCGGGGCTGAAACGCTCACGAGGTCAGTCATGGGGCGGATACTTTCGTCCTGGTAGAAATCCTCCAAGCCGCGGATTACTTCTTCACCCGGCATGGAACCGTCCCGCATCAGGATGTAAATCACCGCCTCCCCCGGCACAGGGCTTGTGGGAAGCACGGAGCCGATGTCGGTGTTGTAGGTCTTTGCCCAGAATGTATAAGCGTCCTGCGGCCCCGCCGTGCTGTACCCGGAGGGGGCAAGGTATGTCCGCTCTGCAAGGCTCAGGTCATCTTCGAGATCCGTGCCTCCGGCGGTATCGGTGATATTTTCGATGCTCTCGATATAGGGCAGCGGGTCTACCAGAATGTTGATCTGCCCTTTGAGGAAATCGTTGCCCTCTATACCCTGGGTGGTACAGACAGCCTCTGCATCCACATACTTGGAACCGGCGGCGGCTTCGGCATATTCCTCCGTCTGGAAGTACACGCCGTTGCCATTGGTCAGCCGGGTACCCGCCGGGATACCGATGGCGTGATCCCTGGTTTCCGAGAGGGTGAAGCGTATCGTGGTTCTGGCCGCTGCCGGCTGCTGGCGGGTGACACGCCGGTTCCCGGCGAGGTTGTCCAGAAATTCGCCGTAGCTGTATTTCAGAAGGTCTTGTTTCCCGGCCCTGTCAACATACTGCTCGATCTGATAAAGATCGAGGGCGATGGCATACAGCTGAATCCGAGCCGGGTCTGCCGCTCCAAGGCTGACCGTCTTTCCGGTGACCTCTTTATATTTCTGCTCATAGTTGGTCACCAGCCTCTGCATCATTGCATCCAGCCTGTCCCCGTCAATGAAGGAAACATCCGGCAGGTCAAAGACCGACCTTAAAAGGCTATCTGGCATTTGCGATCACCACCTTTGCTTTCAGATGTCCGTTTGCGTCCGCCTCGAAGGTGACCTCTGTGACGATTACCCGCGGCTCCCAGCGCTCTACCGCCTCCATGGCTGCTACGGCAAAGAGGTTTTGCGCCAGATCCATCGGGTAGTCCAGGTAGGTGACATCAAGGCCAAAATCGCGGTAAAGGGGGCAGGTGCCTACTGGCGTTGTCAGGAGGGTCTGCACATTGCGGATGATCTCTTTGCGCTCTGCCTCGCTGCCGTCCCCATAATTGAACGAGATTTCGATTCCCGACAGATCCATGCGGCTTTTCCTCCCCTCAGATGTATTCTTCCATGGTCACATTGACCTTTGCCCGTGCCAGCTCTCCCCGGTTGTAGACCACTTCCCATGCCTCGCTTAGATCGGTGATCCGCCACCGGTACCGGCCCACCCGCTTGCCGCCGACCACAAAGGCGTAAACATCGCCCCTCTCGGCGTGCCTGGCCAGCATATCGAGGATGGCTCTCGGCCTCACGCCGTAGTTGCAGTCGAGGGTGATGGTGAAGGTCAGCTTTTGGAGATTTGGCCGGAGGTATTCTGTTTGGTCTTTCAGGCCCATGCGGCTGTGCATTGCCCAGCTGGAGCCGACCGTGTGGTTCATATCGCTGAAGGTCAGCACCCGCTGGTCGCTCACGCTGAACACCACATCCGTTCCCCAGTTTCCGATAGCCATGAGCCGCCTCCTATTCCTTTGGTTTTGAGGTTTCACCGCCGCTGTCCCCATCGTGGATGTGTTTCTGCAGGCTGATCGTCCCGGCTATCACATCCCCAGTCACCTTGATGGCCGGGGTGTCTATGTTGATCCCGGTTTCCGCCTTGATTTCGATTTCCGGGACAGTGGCTTTTATTTTGGGTGCGGTGACCGTGATCGTGTCCGAAGTGATCACCGTGACCGCGCCGCTTTCGCTGATTTGGATGGCGGCATTTTCGCCCACCATGAAGGTCATGCTCTTGGTGGAGCCGAGTGTCATATCCCCGGCAATTCGCAGGGTGTAATCCTCCGATTTCTCATCGTATCGTTCCACCGCTTTTCCTGGGGTGTTGCAGTAATCCCGGCGGTCCAGGCCCTCGAAGCCCTCTATGGGCCTATGGCCATCGTGCCATACCGTCCCCAAAATAACGGCGGCGCAGGTGCCGTTGGAAAGGTGGGCCACCAGCACCTGTTCGCCTACCTCTGGATGCCAGTATTGCCGCCCCAGCACCAGGAAGGGCATCTCCGAGGTGGTGCTGTCATCCTTATCCTCGTAGGTGATTCTGGCGGTGCCGTTTGGGTAGTTAATGCTGGAGATTTTCCCGATTCTCAGGTAGTCCTTTTCCATGCGCCGCCTCCTATCCGGGATTGATCCAGTTGCCCGGAACCGTCTTTACTGTGCTGAGGTTCAGCATTCCCCCTGAAACATTGAACACCCAGTAGGTGCCGGGATGGCACATCCCGGTCGGATGTCCAGGCAGCGGCGATCCTGCCGCCGCCTCTGCGGCTGTGTAGTAGCCCTTCTTATCGCTGGTAACC
>CAJUFK010000208.1 GCA_910585535.1 uncultured Angelakisella sp.
CTTCTGCACCAGCTTCTCGATGATGGCGGCGCGGGTGGCGGGAGTGCCGATGCCCCTGCGCTCCACATCTTCGGGCATCTCCTCCGCCCCGGCGGACTCCATACTCTGAAGGAGAGTGTCCTCCGTGAACCGCTTGGGGGGCGTCGTCTTGCCCTCTTTCAGCTCCACCCCGGCAAGGGGCAGCACAGCGGCCTCCGCAAGGGCGGGGAGGGGCGGCGCGTCGTCCCCGGACTTCTCCTCGTCAGGAGAGGCAGCATACGCCCGCCAGCCGGGGTCTGTGACCGTTTTCCCCTTGGCCTTGAACAGATGACCGGCGCACTCCAGCGTGACGGCGGTCTCCGAGTAGCGGCAGGGGCCGCCCACGGCGCAGACGAGGCGCAG
Source organism: uncultured Angelakisella sp. (assembly GCA_910585535.1). Lineage (GTDB taxonomy): Bacteria > Bacillota > Clostridia > Oscillospirales > Ruminococcaceae > Angelakisella. The sequence continues at coordinate 382 of CAJUFK010000208.1, forward strand.
GGCGATCAGGTCCAGCACCGCCAGCTCCCCGGAGGGCAGGGCGGCGAGGTCGGCGGCCTCCAGCGTTTTCGTGGGGATGATGGCATGGTGGTCGGTGACCTTCTTCCCGTTGATGACCTGGGCGGCGTTCACGGGGGCGGGGGCGTCCGGGGAGATATTACGCTTTTTCTGCACCATCTCCACCAGCCCCGGCAGCATCCCCGCCATGTCCTCCGTGAGGTAGCGGCTGTCCGTCCGGGGGTAGGTGACGAGCTTCTTCTCATAGAGGCTCTGGGTATAGTCCAGGGTCTGCTGCGCCGTAAATCCCAACTGGCGGTTGGCGTCCCGCTGGAGGGAGGTCAGGTCATAGAGTGCCGGGGGCTTCTCGGTCCTGTCTTTGCGCTCCACATCCTTCACTGCCGCCGTCCCCGCCGAACGGCACTCCTCCGCGATCTTTTCCGCCTCGGCCTTTTCCTTCATGCGCTCTCCGTTCGCCGCAAAGCCCTCCGGCACAAGCTGGACGGTGTAGAACGGCTCAGACTGAAAGCCGCTGATCGCCGCCTCCCGGTCACAGACCATCGCCAGCGTGGGCGTCATCACCCGGCCCACATTGAGGGTGGGGCCGTACTTGCATGAAAAAAGCCGGGTGGCGTTGATGCCGACGATCCAGTCGGCGCGCTCCCGGCACAGGGCAGCCTCATACAAGGCGTCGTATTCCGTTCCCGGTCTCAGGCTGGCGAAGCCCTCCCGGATGGCGGCGTCCTCCATAGAGGAGATCCAGAGCCGCTCAAAGGGCTTTTTGCACTTGCACTGGTGGTAGACCAGCCGGAAGATCAGCTCGCCCTCCCGTCCGGCGTCGGTGGCCTCCACGATGGAGGCGACATCCTCCCGGCCCATCAGCCCCTTCAAAACCTGGAACTGCTTCTTGGTGGACGGGGACACCTGGTACCGCCACTTCTCCGGCAGGATGGGCAGGTCCTCCAGCCGCCACTTGGCGTAGGTCTCGCCGTAAGCCTCCGGCTGGGCCAGCTCCACCAGATGGCCCACGCACCAGCTCACGATATACCCGCCGCCCTCCAGGTAGCCGTCACACCGCTTCGAGGCGCCCAGCACCTTGCCGATGCTCTGCGCCACCGAGGGCTTCTCGCAGATCACTAACTTGCTCATAGGCAGTCGCTCCTTTCCTTGTTTTGGGTAAAACAAGCGGCCTGCCATACGCAAACCGCTATGTATTGAATGATTTCGGAATTACTTATCTATTGTAACTGCTGACTTCGTGCAGTATAATACTTGCAATGGTATCTAATGATAGCCTCATGCAAATGTGCTGAATTTGAAAGAAAGAGGGTGATTTTTTGTCTATGCAATACGACCCATCTCTCTCCGATTTGATGGACTTCTTCTGCGAGGGGGAACATCATGGGTTTCCAGAGGGTGGCATTCAGGGGGCGGAGACTCGTCTGGGTATGGCCCTGCCTCCAGTCTACCGGGCGTTTCTTAAGACCTATGGGATGGACGACATCAATTTCCACTTCAATCAGCTTGAGTACCCTGGAACTATCTGCACTACCTATGAAATTCTGGAAAAAGAGTTTGGCGAGGACATAAAAACCTGGGACTGTTTTCCAGAGCTCGAAAAAGCCGTAAAAGAGGGCCGGGAGGCGGAGTACGCAGACAATCCCCTCTTTCGGCTGTGGCGGCTCCCCAAAGAGCGCTGGGGTGAGGTCACGGACAACTATCTCATCATTTGGTACGAAAATCAGGGTGTCTGGTCCGCTGGATACAGGGTTCGAGACCTATTGGATGAAAACCCAGACCCGCCGGTATACATCTCGACCGATGACGATTATGTAACCTATCAAAAATGGATGGACAACACGGAGGACTTTCTCCGAGAAATGCTTCGCCAAGCCGCCTATGGCTGGCACGATGGACAGCGTTTTACCAAGGAGGATGAAATTCAGACCGCTCTCTCCGTCGCTGGCATTGATCCAGCCCGGTTTCGGATACCGTACCGTGTCTCCTTTGCCCTCAGCGAGGATGGTGAGACGCTGTATGCCTATTGGCAGGGTGCGGAATTTCAGGAACTTCTCACCGCTAACCGACATAAGGCAGTCCGCAAGCTGACTTCCACTGAGCGGCGGACGCTCACTGTACCTGTCCTGCAAAAGGACAAATATAAGCCTGACTCAAAGGGGCCTTTCCGTCCGGCACTGGAGTCCTGGCAGAAAAGGGATCTGGGCATGGATCGGCCCAAACCGGAAAACGGCTTACCTCTCCACCCGCTGGTTTCCCTGGTGATGTTTCAGGCTTCCGGGCGTCTGCCCTCCACTGCCTACGACTGGCAGAAAGCCGCTGCCAAGATCAAACATTTAAAGCTGGAGCTGAACAACAGATCGGCTCTTCGCTATGATGGCGATCTCGTCTACATCCGCCCGCTGGATGAACATTTCCCGCCAGCGCCCTGCTACTATGACCTTTCCGACTGGTCCATGATTGGCAAAATGGAAAACTTGCAAAGTCTGTATATCGACAGCATCCTTGTGGATGACCCAAACCTCTGGCCGCTACTGACAAAGTTACCGAAACTCCAAAACCTCCGCATCCAGAACACACAAGTCGGAGACTTTTCTTTCCTCCCCCACTGCAAGGAACTGAAAAGTGTCAGCTTTTACAACACAGACTTTTCAGACTGCCGTCTTCTTTTAGAACTTCCCAAGCTTCAGGAGGCCGACATCCGTTTCTGCCCTCTCGTACACTGGGGTGTACTGAATAGCGCCTCCATCAAAATTCACGGGCCCAGAAGTGAATAGCCTTTTTTCTGGTGGAAATTGGAAGTCGCCAAAAATCCTTAACTTACTTTTAGTTTATCGAGGTATCCCTATGGATGGGATACCCCGACTTTTTCATTAAACTGCCACCGCCTGGACTACCCAGCGGGTGTTGCGGTCGCCGCCGGAACAGGTGGAGAGGGTGATGATCGTATCCTCCAGCGTGGGCGTGACGCCCGTGTCGATGACAGACCGCTCCAGCCCGCAGCGGATGAAG
>CAJUFK010000209.1 GCA_910585535.1 uncultured Angelakisella sp.
TCGTGGAATTTGCCAACCGCTATAACGGCCCAAAGGTTGAGGAACGGGATGCGCTGCGGGCACTCTATACAGAGGCTCTGCGCCGCGTTGACCGGGCCGCGTAACAGTCGTATCCGGTGCCGCAAGGAGGGATGCCTTGTGTCGGAAGATTTTGCGGTGGCGAAAGAAGCGCTGGATATTGTCGAGGTTGCCAAACGATACGGTGTCCATGTGGTAAGAGGAAACAAGGCGCACTGCCCTTTCCATTGTGACAGGACGCCCAGTATGTCCTTTTACGACCATAACCGAAAATTCCATTGTTTCAGCTGCAACACCGGAGGAGATGTTATCGACCTGGTGCAAAGACTTCTGAACGCTTCCAAGCTGGAGGCTTTGCGGGAGTTGAACAGCACTTACCGGTTAGGGCTGGATTTGGACACACCGCCGTCACCGGAAAAGGTGCGGCGGGCAATTTCCCTCCGCCGACAGCGGCAGCAGGAGCAGGAATCGTTTGAGCAGTGGGAACGAGGCGCTTTTTTGATCCTCAGCTCCTATTTCCGTACCTTACGCCAATGGAAGGAAGAGTATGCGCCCAGGATTCCCGATGAGCCGTTGCAGCCTCGTTTTGTAGTGGCTCTGCACCAAACGGAATATATCGAATATCTGCTGGATACGGTTTTTATCAACGGAACCAGAGAAACGAAGATCGCGTTTTTCAAATCCCATGAAGGGATGCTTCGTTCTCTCGAACAGAAACTGAAATGGGAGGGGGTGGCCAATGCTTACAGAAGTGGCGCAGGCGCTTTTGCGGCTGGAGAACACCGGCCTGTCATTATTGAGGGCGGCCTGCGACCTGCGGCAGCTGCATAACCGGCATTCGGGTATCTTGGAACGGGTACAGGACAGCGCCCTTCATCCCCAGGTAATGCGTATCCTCGCAGAAGAAGCGGTGGAAGACTTGATCGACAGGTTTCATTATTTGGGTATTCCTTTGGGGAAAGCGGTTCTGTGGCCTGTCCCCCGGTATTGGCAAAATTATATACAGGCAGTCCAATGCGGGGAACTGCTGGATACCGATTACACACGATTTCAAAAGGCGCTGGTTTTGGCGGACCCCTTCCTTAACGATTCCTACATTCAAGAGGGGTCGCTGGGGGATGACTACAAAACCATACGATATGCCTATGCGCTCTCCAGCCTTCCGCTGCCGTCCTGGTTTTCGCCTGCCGGTGTTATGGAAAGGCTGGAAGAGATCGTTACGGCCTGCAGATTCCTTTGGTTCTCCGTTGTGGATTACGCAGAAGAACAATATATAGCGAAAGGGGCTTGATGAAAGATGGCAGAATACCTCTCCCCGTCTATCGGGCAGATCATGCCACAGTTGGACCAGCTTTGCGCCGAATTGACGCAGCAATCGCTGATCCGTGCGTTGACCGATTACACCAAAGAACTTTGTGAATATGGCCCGGAGCTTGCGGATATTTTGCTGGAGGGGAAAAAGACGCTTCCCCGCTGTATCCGCTATGTGTCCGAACGGGCGCAAAAAGCGGCGGTCAACCAGGCAGAACTCAAAACAGCGAAGGAGATGGCCCAGCTGGGCAAGGCCGCAATACATGGACAGACCGCCTCGGTTCTTGGAGTTGCTATCAGCGACCAAGAGGTGTATGACTGGGCAAAAATGTATTATTACGGGGGCAGCAATGTGGAGCCCACCGATTTCGGTTCTCGTGCCCTGGCACAGAGCGGCGCCAAAAAGGGTAAGGGCAAAGCAAAAACCGGCGATGCTGGCAAGGAGGAAAAGACCGAACCGCCCACAGAGAAAAAAGACGGTGCGCCGGCAACTTCCGCGCCTGCGGAAGTTGCCCAAATGTCCCTTTTTGGCAGCGCCGCCTAAAAAGGAGGTAAGCAGCTATGATCCGTCACAACGGAAAGATTATTTTGGGTGTAGACCTGGGGAATTACAACATTAAGACCGAGAATGTGTGTTTTCCATCGGCCTATGTGGAGCTTGCAGGGGATGGAAACAACTACAGCCACACCCTGCGGTACAACAGCAAATACTATGCTTTAGGCGGTAAGCGGGTAGCGCAGCGTGACGATAAGGCATCCATGAATGATGATTTCTTGATTCTGACCCAGTTTGCCATCGCCAGAGAGCTGATGGCAAACGGCATGGAGCCTGGCAGCTATGAGATCTATCTGGCTACGACCCTGCCTCCCGCCTATATGAACAATAAGGTGATGCGGACAGGCCTCAAGCAGTTCTTCCGCCGGCAGCTGGAGTTTCTTTATAACGGGCAGCGGTATCGGGTCAACATCATCCGCGTCTATGTCTGCCCCCAGGGCGTTTCGGCACTCTATGCCAATGTTCAGACCGAGCGGATGAGCGGGCAGGGCTTTGATATTACCTGCCGCAGTCCAATGGCTGTACTGGAAAAGGAAGGCATGGCTGTGCTGGTAGATATTGGAGGCGGCACCGTTGACCCGGTAGTGCTCCAGTATGGGGTCCCTCAGCCTTTTGAGGACGAGCATCCCGCCAAAGGCATCATCTGGACCTACAACAGCATCCGCCGGGACATCAAAGCCAAAACCGGCGTTGATATTTCGGAAGAGGCGGTCAATCTCTATCTGAACGGAGAGAACATCCGCATGGACGAAACCAGCATTGGGATCATCCGGGAGCACATCGACCACTACGCCAACCGGCTGCTGATGGAGCTGCGGGAAAAGGGCCTGCCCTTTGCCACAGCCTACACCCTTGTCCAGGGCGGTGGGGCGAAGTTTGTCCGAAACGCATGGAGAAAATATGCTTCCTTTGCGGCGCTGGACTTCCTGCCGGAAATCAAGGCGACAGCGATGGGCTGCGAGGTGATTGCCCAGCGGATGATGACACGAGAGGAGCAGAAGCCGGAAAGCCGGGTGAGCTGAGGTGATGAAGCAGGATCTTCATATCCGGTTTAATCCTCAGAACCAACGGCATCGGGAGGTTTCCGCTTACATGGAACTGGTAAGAGAAAAGTACCGGACGGCGCTACTGGTAGCTGCGGTAGAGGAATATATGCGCCTGCATCCCTATGGGGTAGACTATCGGGAGTTGGAGAAGATTCGCAAGGGTTCTTATCATAGTTTTCAGCCGAAAAGGCCCATTC
>CAJUFK010000210.1 GCA_910585535.1 uncultured Angelakisella sp.
GGCAGAAGCCTTCTTTGGAACCACTCGCCTAGCGAGTGGTTTTCTTATACAAAAAGGCGGCCTTCCCGGCGGGGGAAGCGCCGCCTTTTCTTATGGATGTCGGGTTAGCAGGGCGACGGACTCCACATGAACCGTCCTAGGAAACATATCCACCCCCCGTACCGTCCGGACCTCGTACCCATCCCTCGCCAGCCGCCGGAGGTCCCGGGCCAGGGTGGCGGGGTTGCAGGAGACCATGACGATGCGCTCCGGGGCCATCCGGACCACGGCGGAAAGGGTGGCCTCGTCGCATCCCTTCCGGGGCGGGTCCAGAATCACCACAGAGGGGTGAAGACCCTCGGCCTCCAGCTGGGCAGCAGCCTTTCCGGCGTCGGCGCAGAGGAAGCGGGCGTTCTGTACCCCGCTGCGGGCGGCGTTCTTTTGGGCGTCCCGAACGGCGCTTTCCAAAATCTCCACCCCGATGAGTTCTTTGGCGTCTTTTGCCATGGAAAGGCCGATGGTCCCCGCCCCGCAGTAAAGATCCAGCAGCGTCTCCCCAGGGGAGAGGGCCGCCAGTTCTGCCGCCTGGCGGTAGAGAAGCTCCGCGCCCTGGTGGTTCACCTGGTAGAAGGAAAGGGGGGAGATCTCTACCTCCACCCCCGCCAGAACATCCCGGATATAGGGTTCCCCGAACAGCACCTTGGTCTCCCGGCCCAGGATGACGTTGGTCCGGCCGGTGTTGATGTTTAGCAGGATGGAGGCGATGCTGGAGTTGGGACAGGCTGCCAGGACCCGGCTCACCAGGAGATGGGGCTGGGGGATACCTGGCCCGTTGACTACCAGGCAGACCATCACCTGGCCGGTGGCTTCCCCCCAGCGGAGGTAGAGGTGCCGGAACAGCCCCCGGTGGGTGGTCTCATCATAGGGTTCCTTGCCGCTTTCTTCGATGTACTGGCACACCGCCCGGGCGATCTCCCCAAAAAAGGGGGGCTGCAGCAGGCAGTCCCCGCCGCAAGGGATGATGTTGTGGCTTCGGGGGGCGTAAAAGCCGCAGAAAACCCCCTCCGGCCCTCTGCCGATGGGATACTGGGCCTTGTTCCGGTAACCGGAGGAGAGGGGGGATGGAAGCATCTGTTCCAGGGGAAGGGAGATCCCCCCGAGGCGGGTGAGGGCGTCGCTGATCCACTGTCCCTTAATCCGCACCTCCTCTTGGTAGGAAAGATGCTGGAGGGAGCAGCCCCCGCACCGGCGGCAGACCGGGCAGGCAGGCTGGATCCGCCCCGGGCCGGGGGATAGGATCTCCTGGATGATGCCGTAGCAGTAGGAGGAGAGGACCTTGACCACGCGGACGGTGAGGCGGTCCCCAGGCGCGGCGCCGGGAACAAAGACGACCATCCCCTCGTAACGGCCTACGCCGCTGCCTTCGCTGCTGGTGACCGCTTGGATCTCCAAGGGGATGAGATCGTTCTTCTTAAGCATAGCGGTTCTCCTCCTTATGATGACGGTTTTACGGACATTATACCACACTCTTCCCCTTTGTGGTATAGGTGAGGGAGGAAAAACCTCCAGAGGCGGGGAAGTCTTTGGGTCTTTTGGAATCTTTACAATTTAGTCATTGATTTTTATCGAGGAAGCGTTATAATGATTGTATTGTTAGCACTCATATATAACGAGTGCCAAAAATAAAAATGGAGGTGGGCCCCATGCCCAAAAAACAGTTTAAGGCGGAGTCTAAGCGCCTGCTGGACCTGATGATTAACTCAATCTATACCCATAAGGAGATCTTCCTCCGGGAGCTGATCTCCAACGCCAGCGACGCCATGGACAAGCGTTACTACCATTCCCTTTCCGGCGGCGAGACCGGCCTTTCCCGAGAGGAGCTGTTTATCGAGATCCAGGCCGATAAGGCCGCCCGGACCCTGACCATAACCGACCGGGGCTGCGGCATGACCAAGGAGGAGCTGGAGCAGAACCTGGGTACCATTGCCAAAAGCGGCTCCCTGGCCTTTAAGGAGGAGAACGAGAAGTCCGAGGAGATCGACATCATCGGCCAGTTCGGCGTGGGCTTTTACTCCGCCTTTATGGTAGCCAAAAAGGTCCAGGTCTGCACCCGCCCAGCGGGGAAGGAGGAGGCCTTCCGGTGGGAATCCGACGGCAGCGATGGCTACACCATCACCTCCTGTGACAAGGCGGAGACCGGCTCCACCATCGTCCTCACCATCAAGGACAACACCGAAGAGGAAAACTACGACGAGTTCCTGGAGGAGTACCGCCTCCAGGGCCTGGTAAAGCGGTATTCCGACTATATCCGTTACCCCATCCGCATGGCCGTGACCCGCACCCGGAAAAAGGAGGGGACCGAGGACCAGTACGAGGATTATGAGGAGATCGAGACCCTCAACTCCATGGTGCCCATCTGGAAGAAGCAGAAGAGCGAAGTCACCGATGAGGAGATGGACCGCTTCTATCAGGATAAGTTCGGGGACTTTACCGCCCCCCTCCGGGTCATCCGCAGCAGCACCGAAGGGGCCGCCACCTACAGCGCCCTCCTGTTCATCCCCGCCCAGGCCCCCTACAACTACTACAGCCGGGATTACGAAAAGGGCCTCCAGCTCTACGCCAGCGGCGTCCTGATTATGGACCGGTGCGCCGACCTGCTGCCTGACTGCTTCAGCTTTGTAAAGGGCCTGGTGGATTCCCAGGACCTCAGCCTCAATATCTCCCGAGAGATGCTTCAGCATGACCGCCAGCTGAAGCTCATCGCCGGGCGGTTGGAGAAGAAGATCGCCAGCGAACTGGGATTGATGCTGAAAAACGACCGGGAAAAGTACGAGGAGTTCTTCCGGGCCTTTGGCCTCCAGCTGAAATTTGGGGTGTACAGCACCTATGGGGCCCAGGCGGACCTTCTCAAGGACCTGCTGCTCTTCGCCTCTTCCAAGGAGGAAAAGCCGGCGACCCTTTCGGAGTACGTTGGCCGGATGAAACCGGACCAAAAGGTCATCTACTACGCCTGCGGCCAGAGCCGGGAGCAGCTGGAGCATCTGCCCCAGACCGA
>CAJUFK010000211.1 GCA_910585535.1 uncultured Angelakisella sp.
GGTGGTTGGCGGCGGCAACGTGGCCATGGACGCCGCCCGGTGCGCTCTCCGCTTGGGGGCCCAGGAGGTCTCCATCGTCTACCGCCGGGGGGAGGCGGAGCTACCCGCCCGGGCGGAGGAGATCCACCATGCCAAGGAGGAGGGGATCGTTTTCCGCCTCCTCACCAACCCCGTCCGCATTTTGGGGGACGAGGAGGGCCGGGTGCAGGCCATGGAGTGCGTCCGGATGGAGCTGGGGGAGCCCGATGCCAGTGGCCGCCGGAGGCCGGTGGTGATCCCCGGCAGCGAGTTCGTCCTGGAGGCGGATACGGTCATTATGGCCCTGGGTACCAGCCCCAACCCGCTCCTGCGTTCCACCACCCCGGGCCTGGAGACCAACCGCTGGGGGTGCCTGGTGGTGGACGAGGACACTATGATGACCACCCGGGAGAATGTCTACGCCGGGGGGGATGCTGTCACCGGGGCGGCGACTGTTATTCTGGCCATGGGGGCCGGGAAAAAGGCGGCCCGGGAGATCCACAGGAAGCTGTCCGGAACGCCGTGACACAGGGGCCGCCCTTTGGGAGGGCGGCTCTTTTTGTCCCCGGGGAAGGAATTGCATATCCCGGCGGAATCTGGTAGAATAAAGAGCGTATCCGAAAACCATAGAAAAAAGGAGACTGCCCCATGAAAAGAAAGCTGTTCGCCGCCCTGCTGGCGGTGTTGATGACCCTGTCCCTTGCCGCCTGCGCTAAGGAGGCCCCTCCGGCCCCGGCGGAGACCTCCTCCCAGTCCGCCTCCCAGGGGGAAAGCGGTGGGGAAGGGGAGACTGTGGGCATCCTTTCCCAGTTCACCGCCAGTGACCTTGACGGCAACCAGGTGACCCAAAGCCTCTTTGAGGGCCATCCGGTGACTATGGTCAACGTCTGGGCCACCTTCTGCGGCCCCTGCCTGGGGGAGATGCCGGAGCTGGGGGAACTCCACCAGGAGTACGCCGATCAGGACTTCCAGATCGTAGGCATCGTCACCGACACCCTGGCCCAGGATGGCTCCATCTCCTCAACCCAGGTGGAGCTGGCCAAACAGATTGTTCAGGAGACAGGGGCGGAATACACCCACCTCCTCCCCTCGGAGGACCTTATCGCCAGCCTACTGTGGCAGATCGACAGCGTTCCCACCACCCTCTTTGTGGACGAGACTGGGGCCCTCATCGGCAAGGGCTACCTGGGGGCCCGGAGCAAGGACGCCTGGAAGGAGATCATCGAGGAGAAGCTGGCCGAGGCCGGGGGAGAGGAGGCTGGTCAGCCGTGACCTTTCTTCGCCAAAATCTCCCCGCCCTGCTCCTCCTCCTTTTAGGCGGGGTCTTCTTCGCTTGGGGGATCCTCCGGGGGGAGCAGTTTGTGGTCTTTACCAAGGCAGTGAACCTCTGCCTGGAGTGCATCGGCATTGGGTAGGGGAAAGGGGAACCTCCGGCTTTGGGTCCAGGCCGGATGGACCGCCCTAACCAACGGGTTTGTACCGGGCTTTGTCAAGGGGAAGATCTACCGGGGGCCACTGAAACAGTATTGCGTCCCGGGGCTCTCCTGCTACTCCTGCCCCGGGGCCCTGGGGGCCTGCCCCATCGGCTCCCTCCAGGCGGTGCTGGGGAGCCGGAACTACCGCTTTGCCTTTTATGTCCTGGGCTTTCTAATGATGGTGGGGGCGGTCCTTGGCCGGTTCGTCTGCGGGTGGCTCTGCCCCTTCGGCCTGGTCCAGGACCTGCTCCATAAGATCCCCCTGGGGAAGAAGCTGCGCCGCCTCCCCGGGGAGAAAGCCCTGCGTCTGCTGCGGTACGCCGTCCTTCTGGGCTTTGTTATCCTCCTGCCCCTTTACGCTGTGGATTTTATCGGTCAGGGCCAGCCCTGGTTCTGCAAAGCCATCTGTCCGGCGGGGACGCTGACGGCGGGGCTCCCCCTGGTGGCGATGAACGACAGCCTCCGGGAGGCGGTGGGCTGGCTGTTCGCCTGGAAGAACCTAGTGCTTGTTGTTCTGGTAGTCCTCTCGGTGTTCCTTTGGCGGCCCTTCTGCCGGTACCTCTGCCCCCTGGGGGCGGTGTACGGGCTCTTTAACCCCATCGCCTTTAAGCGGTTCCGGGTGGAGGAGGAAAAATGCACCTCCTGCGGGGCCTGCCAAAAAGCCTGCAAGCTGGACATCCCCGTTTGGAAGACCCCCAACTCCCCGGACTGCGTCCGCTGCGGAGAATGCCAAAGGGCCTGTCCCCAGAACGCCCTGGAAGAGCTGGGGCTATGGCCGGGGAAAATGCCTCTGCCACGAAAGGAGTAATCGCCATGCTTCACTGGGCCTCCATCATCCTTGGCGGCATCTTCGCCCTGTTCCTGGTCTTTTACGCCTACCTTGTGGTTTGCAGTTTGATCGAGAATACGGGAAGACCGGTTTTCAGCGTCGTCATCGGGGGCTGTCACGCTGCTGCCCCCATGGTCTTTCTGTTTTTCGGCTGGCAGTGCTTTCTGCGGGTGATCCCCCGGTACGGCCTGCCCCTTGCCCTTTTGGGGGCGGCGGTCTGCCTGCTCCTTTACCTTGCCGTTGTTGTGGCCTGGGAAAAGCTGGTCCTGGGGGAGGTCCCCGAGGAGTGGCAGATGGCCCTCATCACCCTGGCCCAGCTGGCCGTCACCGCTGGAGCCGTCTACGGCTTTCTTCACCTATGAACTACATAGAAAAGAGGTACATACCTATGCCCACCCCCAAGATCGCCGTTGTCTTTCACAGCGTCTGCGCCAACACCTACCTTATGGCCCGGGAGTACCGGGACGCCTTCCAGGCCCTGGGGGCGGAGGTCCTGTTTTGCCGCCTTCCCGACCCAAATTACGCCGTCACCGCCGACGCCTTTCCCGCCAGCCGGGAATACAAGGCGGAGATCACCACCGTGCCGGTGCTGGAAAGCCCGGTCCCGGTGTTGGACTGCGACGCCCTCTTTTTGGGGAGCCCCACCTACTTCGGCAACGTCTCCGCCCCGGTAAAG
>CAJUFK010000212.1 GCA_910585535.1 uncultured Angelakisella sp.
CCAGGCACAACTCAAGCCAGCGTACAACCCTTAGGCGCGGAGCGCCGGGGAGGGTCTGGGGGTTGCGTAGGGTTTTTAATATGTGTTATAATTGAAATATAGCGGGTCGGGCGGTATGCTGCGATCACGGTAGAAAAAACGGGAGAAAAAGACGGGAGAAAGATGGAAAAACGATATATACTTACCTCCGGCAAGAAACTTTATGAGCAGGTGCTGGAGCGGATCAAAGGGATGATCGCCCAGGGAACCTATCAAAAGGGGGATATGCTCCCCAGCGAAAAGGAATTGATGGAGATGATGGGGGTGAGCCGCATTACCGTGCGGCAGGCCCTGCGGCTCCTTAGTGAGGCCGGTCTCATCGAGACCCGGAAGGGAAAGGGCAGCTTCATCCTAATCGACCACACCCAGCTGACGCCGGAGCTGTCCGCCATGAGGGACTACCGCCGTGGATTTCTGGAATCCACCGACGCCCGCATTCTCCTGGAGCCCGCTATCGCCCAAAAGGCGGCTTCGGTTGCCACCCAGGAGGAGATGGACGCCCTGGAGCAGTGCGTGTATACCACTCTCCCGGAGGATATTTTTCACAAGTCCATGATCTCCATGCTTCACAACCCCATCCTGCTGGATTGGTTCGACCAGCTGTCCCGGGTGGAGGCTTATCCGGTCTCCTCCCTGATCCCCCCCGCCCGGCAGAAGGCCATCGGCGCCAACTTCAGCGACCAGCACCTGAAGATCTGCAAAGCCATCCGGAACCGAAACGGCGAATACGCCTATTTTTATATGAAGGAACACCTGGAGTATGTCCGGGAGGCCTACGAAGAATATTTCCGTCTCTTTTTTTCCACCGGGGAATAACCAACGGCCCGTATGGGCCGTTTTTTGTTTCAGCGGCTGCCCGCCTTCTCCAGGTCCTCCGGGGTGTTGATGTTGGTGAAGACCTCCGGGGGGAAGGGGGAGTCTGCGGTATCCAGAATCCTGGCATCCAAAAGGCCCAGGGCCCGGCGTACCTGGAGCATCCCCTCCGCCAGGCACTGCTCCAGGACCGGAAGGGCGGCCCTGCGATAGACCCCGCAGAGGGGGTGCAGCCCGTCCTCCGCCTTGCAGACCCAGGCGGGCCAGTCCGCCTGCCCCTGGGCCAGGAGCCATTCCCCCAGGGCGGCGGTGTACCCCGGCATATCGCAGGGGAGGACCAAAAGGGCGGGGCTTTTGGCGGCGGAAAGGCCGGCGGCGATGCCCTCCAGGGGACCGCGGTCCCTATGGCGGTCGGCCACCGGAAGGAAGGAGGTCCCCCGGGCCAAAGAGGGATCGTTGGTGGAAAGAAGCTTTTCCGGGAAGGGGGCCAGCTCCCGCTCCAGGCGGTGGAGGATGGTCTCCCCGTCCAAAAGGAGAAGGGCCTTTTCCACCCCTCCCATCCGGCTTCCCCGCCCCCCGGACAGCACCAGGGCGCCGCAGCTTTCACCGGTCATGGGCAGCCCTCCTTTCCGGCAGGATTTCCGCCGGGAGGCGCCGTCCCGGGGCAGATGCACTGGATCAGCTCCTCGATGAACCGGTGGAGAAGCTGGGCCCGGCCGCTTTCCAGGGCCCGGTAGTAGACCTCTTTTCCCTCCCGGCGGCTGGTGATGAGGCCGCCGGTCCGCAGCTGCTTTAGGTGGTGGGAGACAGCCGGGCTGCTCATCCCCATTATGGCGGAAAGGTTGATGACGCACTCCTCACAGTGGCAGAGAATCCAGAAAAGGCGCAGGCGGCTGCTGTCACCCAGCTGGCGCAGCAGCAGGGAAAGCTCCAAAAATTCTTCCGGGGTGGGGCAGTTTTCCAAAAGTCCAAAAAGCTGTTCCCCATGGTCGTGGGGCAGTTCGATCTTTGCCATGCTGCCGCCTCCTTTCTCTTTCAGCATTGTATCACGTTTTTCCCCAAGATGGAATAGGGGGATCCCCCCACGATCCGCCGGGGCAAAAAAATTTTTCCCAGGGCCCTTGACATCGCCTTAGAAAAGAGGTATGATATTGCCATAACAATTAAACAAATACTTAATTGTTTAATTCACAAAAAGGAGTGTATCACGATGAAAAAGACTTACAAGATTGAAGTGGACTGCGCCAACTGCGCCAACCTGATGGAGGATGCCGCCCGCAGAACCGCCGGTGTCCAAACCGCCACCGTCAACTTTATGACTCAAAAGCTCATTGTGGAATTTCAGGACGGGCAGGATCCTGCCGCCGTGATGCAGTCTGTTCTGGCCGCCTGCAAAAAGGTGGAGCCGGACTGTGAGATCTTCCTTTGAAAGGAGCCTTTTCGATGCAGGAACTGATTCTTAACGGCCTCCTTGCCGTGGTGGTTCTCACTGCGGCGGCTCTCCGTTTCGTTCTTGCCGCCCGTGCCGACAGCGGCATGACGAAGAAACAGAAGACCATGCTTACAAGAATCCTCCTGGCCTCCGCCGCCCTTTTGGGGCTGCAGTTCCTCCCGGCGGAGGTTTTCGCCCAGCTGGACCGCTATCTCTTCCCTTCGGCAGGGCGGTTTGTCCGGTTTGCCCTGTACCTGGCCGATTATTTCCTCATCGGCTATGACATCCTCCGCAAAGCGGTCCGGGGCGTCCAAAACAAGCAGGTGTTCGACGAAAACTTCCTTATGGCAGTGGCCACCGTTGGGGCCATGGCCCTGGCGATCTACGAAAACGGGGACTACCTGGAGGCCATCGCCGTAATGCTCTTTTACCAGATCGGCGAGTGGTTCCAGGGCTATGCCGTAGGCAAGAGCCGCCGCAATATCAGCGACCTGATGGACATTCGCCCCGACTATGCCAATGTGGAACGAGGCGGCAGGCTGGAACAGGTTGACCCGGATGAAGTGGGTATCGGCAGCGTGATCGTGGTGCAGCCCGGTGAGAAAGTCCCCATTGACGGTATCCTTGTGGAGGGCAGCTCCAGTCTGAACACCAGCGCCCTCACCGGCGAGAGCCTGCCCCGCG
>CAJUFK010000213.1 GCA_910585535.1 uncultured Angelakisella sp.
GGTTCATAGTCGATTCTCCTTTACATACTCATCTCAGGCCCCTGCTGAGACGGCTTCTGCGTCTGCTTTTGAGTCTGCTCCGCCATCGTCTGCTCGAAAGCGGCGAGAACGGTATCGCAGAACTCCTTACGGAACTCCTTGGTACAGGGGAAGCAGATGTCCTTGTATTCCTCCCCGACCTTCCGGCTGGGCATGGACACAAAGGGTTGGTCCTCCTTGCCCTCCAAAATCTGAAGTCCGGTGATGGCAAAGCAGCCGCCCAGGGTAACGGTGGCCCTGGCAAGCAGCTTGCCGTGATCCTTCACGGGGTAGATCCGGGTCTCAATGCTCATGGTTTTTTCAGGGGCTTTCTTACTCATGGACCACATCTCCTCTCATCAGAAGCCGCTCCAGCACACACAGCCGGACATCCATACTCTCCAGCAGATCGAGGACGACCTCCGGCACATCGGAAAGGTCTGCCTTGTACTCTGCCTCAGAAATGGTCACGGCAGCGTTTTCAGGGTCAAGGGTCATCTGGAGCTTGGCATCAGCGGGAATGCCCACCGCCTCACGAACTTCAGGGGTAAGGTCAACGTAGTCGGCCTTGGTAAGCTCGCTGGGGCAGACATAGTCATCGTCCTCATCACACTCGTCACAGGTGCCGCAGACCTCGGCCAGTTCCAAGACCAGCTTGTTGGAAAGCTCGTTGAGGGCGTGGATTGAGTTGATCATCTCCATGGCAGTCATGCGGTGCTTCAGGGTGACGATCACATCATCGGCCACATGGAAGGCCAGCTTCTCGCCCTCCATGATCTTGGCCAGCTCCAGAGCAGTGGCGGGGATGTGGAAGCCTTTGCCGCTCGTCCAATTGGTAAACTTGGATTGATTCAAGGTGTTATACCTCCTATGTGTTTTTCAGTGCCTTTCTTGGTATCCGTACAATTTCCAATGCTCCCTTTTCACAGGGGACATCGAACAGATCCAGTTGTTTGGTCATATAGGGCCGGGGATCATAGTTGGTGATAATGAGTTCCCCATACTCCGCTCCTTGCTTCTTGGCCATCGGGTTATCCCGTTTGAAGGCCAGGACGAAGAAATCCTTATAGAGATTTCGAATGTAGGGGCAGTCGTTGTAAGACAGCACCACATACCCCTTGCAGTTGCGAAGTGTATGGTATAACCGAACATGGTCCCGCTTTTTGAACACGGCCTCGTAGAGCTTTTCTGCCTCATAGTAAGGTGGATCACAGTAAATGAGCCCTGTGGGGCAATCCCGCTCCTGGATGAGGTCAATGGCGCTCTTGTTCTCTATGACCACATTCTGCAGACGTTCAGAGGCTCGCTGGATCTGATAGCGGAAGCTGCGAATATTATTCCTCTTCACTCCGAAAGCGGTCCGTGTGCCGCTGAAGCTCCCCCGGCTGATTTTGTAGAACATGACCGCTCTTCGCACATCCCGCAGAGTCGCTTTCTTGCGGAGAATGGCCTTGATCTCAGCCGCTTCCTTTTCATCGAAGCACTCCTCAGCGACCGCCATCTCTCTTTTGTAGCTCTCCATATCCAGCTTCGAGAGAGACTGGTGATCCATGAGGGCTTTAATGTCCTCAAACTCGGCACGGGAATGATTGGCAAGGAAGCCAAGTTCTTTAAGAAATTCCAGAAGGTGATCCCGGACACAGACCATAAGGTTGACGAGGTCCGCATTGAAGTCGTTGTAGATGTCAAGCCGGGAGGGGCTCTTGGGGAGCCCCAAAAGAATGGCGCCACCGCCTCCAAAGGGCTCGATGTAGGGATTAAACTTCGGGGGGAAGACCTGGAGGATATAGGGGGACAGCTTCTCCTTTCCGCCCACCCAGGGAAAGAATGGACTGGCAATAGTGATCACCCCCTATCGGGGCCAAAGCTGTCTAAACTACCCTCCAGCCCCTCAATGGCGGCATCCAGCCCAGAGCGCATCTTTTTGAGGTGTTTGATCGTGCTGTACACCTCACCGGCGGTCTGGGCGTAGTAGTAGCCGGTCTGGTCACTGCCGATGGGCACTCCCTCACGGCGGAGCCGGTTGACAGCCTTGCGGAGTTCATTCTCCGAAATGTGCACGGTGCCTCTCAGCCGGGTCGCACTCACAGCCCGCTTTTTTCCCAGGCAGCAATGGAGGAGATGGTACCTCAGTTCGTCTTTTTTCATTTTCTGTCCTTTCCGGACCGCACTTCCGAAAAGGTAGAAAAATAAGGGTCGCAGTCCCTTTCGGAATTACGGCCCTATAGAGTATTAAAGATATTTTGGAACTCAATTTGCATCCACAAATCGGAGGAAAGCATTGTGCTGCAATGGCTGAGGTTACGCCTAAATTATATGCGTAACCTCCCACCAGCTTTTCCCTTAACCTGCGGCCCTTATCATGACCCTTGTCCGGCGCACCCATCAAAAAGTGTGTACTGCCGGTCCTCCCAGCGAAAGCCATCATCGATCTCATCGATCCGCTGAGAACGGTTAAACCGCTCTGTGACTTTGTTCGATGTTCCCTGAAGTTCCACCAACCTCGCCCAAAGATCCGGATGGTGGTCGTAGAGGTGCCGGAGTTCTCTCCGCTTGGCATTTGGGCAAAAGAAACAGCCATTGCGGGAGGTAAACGCATAAATGGGGGAGTATAGACCTGCCCTCTTGCAGATATCAACCGCATCAGCTTCTGTTTTATGATATTTTGCCAAGAGCGATACCGTCTTTCCCTCCTGCAAGCGAAGGAGCCGTTCCTGCTCATCGTAGGCGTATCCAATATATTGAACTGTGTCGGTTGAAAGCGACTTCTGATAGGCTGTGATGGGTGGGAGCTTACAGTCTCGCTGGATGCAGCAACGCCCACACAGAGGCCAGCTATTCAGCTTTCCGGCATTTTCTCCTTTCTGGATCACTCGAAAGAAAGAGTCTAT
>CAJUFK010000214.1 GCA_910585535.1 uncultured Angelakisella sp.
TCTACTACGCCTGCGGCCAGAGCCGGGAGCAGCTGGAGCATCTGCCCCAGACCGAACTGGTAAAGGAACGGGATTACGAGATCCTTTACCTCACCGACGATGTGGACGAGTTCTGCGTCCGGGCTCTGGGGAAATACGGAGACTTCGAGTTTAAGTCGGTTTCCGACGGGGATCTGGACCTGGCCAGCCAGGAGGAGAAGGACCAGGTAAAGGAGCAGGCCGACAAGGAAAAGGATCTCCTGGGCTGCATGAAGGAGGCCCTTGGGGAGAAGGTTAAGGAGGTTCGCCTTTCCGCCCGGCTCAAAAACGGCCCGGTCTGCCTCACCACCGACGGAGGCATCACCCTGGAAATGGAAAAGGTCTTTGCCCAGATGCAGATGCCCGACGAGCAGAAGATGAAGGCGGAGCGGGTGCTGGAACTCAACGGGAATCATCCGGTGTTCCAGAAGCTCCAGGGGCTGTACCAGGCGGGGGAGAAGGAGTTGGTAGGGGTGTACGCCCAGCTTCTGTACGCCCAGGCCCAGCTGCTGGAGGGGATCCCGGTGGAGGATCCGGTGGCGTTTTCCAAGGCCCTGGGGGAACTGCTGGCAAAGTGACCGGCTGCCCCAGGACAGAAAGAAAAACACCAGCCCTTTTTTCGGGGCTGGTGTTTTTGTATCTTGCCGGTTGCGGGCCAATCATTCCGCCTGTTCGTCCAGAGTTTGGCCGTAGGCGGGAAAAAACTCCTCCAAGAAGGCCTCCGCCTCGGGGAGGTCCATAGCCCGCAGGGAGGCCATGGTGGTCTCCCAGGCCCGGTCGAACTCCCGGTTGCCGCTGTTCTTTTCCTCCTGGCATTTGATGAGAGCAGAGAGCTTGTCCGCCGCCTTGATGATGGGGACGTATTCCTCCGGGACCGAGAACCAGGGGGAAAAATCCTCCCGGAACTCCCGGGGAAGCTTCCCCAGGAGCCGGCTGGCGGCTTCTTCCTCCACTGCCTTGTAGGCGGAGCGCAGGGCCTCGTTTTTGTACTTCACCGGAGTGGGCAGGTCCCCTGTCAGGATCTCGCTGCAATCGTGGTAGATGGCGTAGAGGACCGCTTTGCCGGGATCCAGCTGTTTTCCGAAGCGGCGGTTGCCCAGAACGGTCAGGGCGTGGGCCAGGTAGGCCACATCCAGGCTGTGTTCGCTGAGGTTTTCCCGGCGGGTGCTGTGCATCAGCCCCCACCGCGAAATATGTTTCATCCTGCCCAACATGGCAAAAAAGCTGCTGGCCATTCTGTCCTCCTTCTCCAGCTCCCCGGGACTTTCGGGTCACGCCCTAGCGGCGCACCCACTTGCCGAACATCGTCTTTTTGAAGCGGAGCAACGCCTCCTGGGCGGGGGGATAGTTCCCCGCCTTCTGGAAGAAGGCCACCCCCTTGGCGATGTCCTCCGGGACCCCCAGGCCGTCGGCGTAGATGATCCCCAGGCCGTAGTTCTTGCGGTCGCTGCTGTACTTCGCTTCCTCAAAAAGGGTCCGCGCCCGGACGGGATCCCGCTGGCACCCGAACCCGAAGAGGTAGCAGAGCCCCAGCATATCGTTGCCCCAGGTGTTGCCGTTCTTCCGGGCCAACTCAAACAACTGCACCGCCCGGGCCCGGTCCTGGGGAACGCCGTCCTTGCCCTCAAAAAGCATCTCCCCGGCGATATTGGCGCAGCCGATGGCCCCGGGGTCGGCCAGGCCCTTCTCACAGCACTCCATGGCATAGGGCAGGTCCTTTTGGACCACCTTGCCCAGCTGGTAGGCTTGGGCGGGGTAGTACCAGGCGGAAAGCTGGCCCTTCTTGGCAGCGGCCACCGCCAGGTCGACGCCCTCCTTCTCCCGGCCCGGGGTCTTAGTAAGGGTCTTGGCATACCGTTCCATCCAGTCGGGGTAGCCCAGTTCGGCCCCCAGGCGCTCCACCTCGGCGGCCTTTTCCTTCCGGGGCTCTACAAGGCCCTCCTCCCCATCGTTATAAAGGTTGTAGAGATTGCGCCCCGCAAAGCCCATGCCGCCCCGGAAGGCCCTTTCAAACCAAGGGATGCACCCCAAAGTGCAGTCCCGAAGGTAGCTGCCGAAGCCGTCCTTGGAGGGGAAGCTCTCCGGGCCCTTCCCCTCGATGCGGACGATGTCCAGCCAGAAGTAGGTGTTGCCGATCATGTTCTGGGCAAAGAGGCATCCGGCCTCCGCCTTCTCCCGGACAACATCCCAAGCCTCTTTCAGGTTGGCGAAGGGCATAACCTCCTCCATCTCCGGGGTGAGCATCCCGCACCGCATGGCCCCCAGGACTCCCATGGCGCTGCCCTGGCGGATGCTCTGGCGGACGTAATACTCTACCCCGTCGTCGTCCTCGGGGTAGGGGTGGTACTTCCAGCTGTACTGGGGCCCGGAAAGGCACCGGCTGGCGATGTAGGAGGCGTCCCCGTCCCCGGCGGCGGCAGCCGACTGGAGGGCCGCCAGGGCCGCCTTGGCCCGGTCGTTGTCGTAGCAGTAGTAGATGTCCTCCAGGGCCTTATCCACCACGTCACTGAAATACTTTCCCATGATACATTTCTCCTTTGCTGTTATGATAGAAGGGGGCTCCGCCCCCCTTGGAGTAGCAAACCACGTTTATAAAAGCACAAACTGTCAATCGAGCCAAGTAAAGTTTAGGGCCGCCCTTTTCAAAGGGCGGCAGGTCCAGGGCGGCGCCCTGGTCGCCCTCCGCAGAGGGCGAAATACTCTTATACGGAGTGAGCATTTTT
>CAJUFK010000215.1 GCA_910585535.1 uncultured Angelakisella sp.
CTTGCTTTCCTGTTTTCCCTTCTGCTTTTCTACTATTGATTCGCATTTGAAAAGGGCGGCCCTAAACTTTAGACCCTTCGTCACGCAGTCGTTTACGTGGGTCCTGCCTGGAGTCCTGACGGCGTTTTGTCCGAAGCGCAAAATCGCCCCCCGCAACCTAGCAATGGGTGATTTCAACCTTCCGCCTATTGCAGCTTACGGCTCCAGGCACAACCTACGCCTTCGCACAACCCTTAGCCGCGAAGCGGCGAGGAGGGTGCGCCTGTGGGCGCTAGCCCACCGCGAAACGCCGGGGAGGGTCTGTCTACTGGTGGTCGGTTGCTTTCTGGGTAAAAAGATCTTATGATAAAGGGGAAAGGAGTGGAAGCAAATGAATGACTTTGAAATCGACAAGGCCCGGTTCGGCCAGTTCTTGGCAGAGGAGCGGAAACGAAAAGGTTTCAC
This sequence comes from uncultured Angelakisella sp., assembly GCA_910585535.1. Lineage (GTDB taxonomy): Bacteria > Bacillota > Clostridia > Oscillospirales > Ruminococcaceae > Angelakisella. The sequence continues at coordinate 445 of CAJUFK010000215.1, forward strand.
CCAAAAGGAGCTGGCCGGGCGGCTCTTCGTCTCCGACAAGGCGGTGAGCAAGTGGGAGCGGGGCCTGAGCCTCCCCGATGTCTCCCTTCTCATCCCCCTGGGAAAGGAACTGGGGGTGACGGTGACCGAGCTGCTGGAGGGGCGGCGGCTGGAAACCTCCTCGGGGATGGGGATGGAAAAGGTGGAGCATCTGGTGAAACAGGCCCTCTCCCTCTCCGCCGAAACCCCGGAGCCGGAGCGCCGGGGCTGGGGAAAGCGGCTGGCCCTTTGGGTTTCCTGCGTCCTCATTGCCCTGGGGGAGTACGGGATCCTCCTGGCTATCGACCGGCGGTTCCCCCTGGCGCATTTCCACCAGGGCAGCTCCCTGATCATGGAGCTGCTGCTGGCCATCTTTTCCGCCTGGTTCTGGCTGGGGGCCAAGGAACGGCTTCCCGCCTACTACGACGAGTACCCCATCTCATTCTACTCCGATGGCATCTTCCGGCTGAGCTTGGCAGGGATCCGGTTCAACAACCGGAACTGGCCCCACATTCTCCGGGGGGTGCGGGTTTCAACCCTGGCCGCCCTGGTGGCGGTCCCGGCGGTGTACACCCTGGTGGAGCTGCTGCTGGGAGCCCAGGCCGGCCATCTTGTAATGCTGGCCCTCTTCCTGGGGGGACTGTTCGCGCCGGTCTACTACCTGGGGCGGAAATACCAATAAAAGACGGACCGCCTTGTCTGGGACAGAGCGGCCCGTTCTTTTTACGGGGTCATCTTCCAAACGTGGTCGGTGCGGTACTTCCCGTCCTTGTACCGGCTGGAGCCGGACTCAAACAGCACCAGAACCGAGCCGTCCGGGCCGAGGCAGAGACCCTCGGTCATGGGCATGGCGGTGACGGCGGCGGTTTGGTTCTTGCTGTCCAAAAGATAGGCGGTGACATCGACACCGTCCACCGGGACAGTAAGACCGTCCTTCCCCTGACCGGTAATTTCATAGGCCAGCAGAGTGGAGTTGGCGGTGCGCCCATAGGATTGGCTGAGCCAGACAGTATCCCCCACCTTGACCACTCCCTGGATCCGGTCCGGCGCGACAAGGACCAGGGAGGGGATGGGGTAGGTTTGCCCCTCCGAAATCCCGATCTCGCCGCCGTCGGTGGCGTAGCCCAGGATATAGCAGCCATAGTCCCCGTCCGCGCTGGGGGTGGTAAATTTCATTCCTGTGGAAAGATTATAGTCTCCCTTTGGATGGTAAAAGTTTCCGACCCACAAAACGCCTTGGGAATAATTCAGAAAAGAAGGGGAAACCGGCAGGGGGATTGTACGCTTTACCGTAACATTGTGACTGCCGGAGAGAGGCAGGTCGGACAGCGGAATATCAGCGATGCTGTAGGAGCCGTCGTTATCCAGCTTGGCGGAGACATAGACCCGCTCCCCCACCACGGCAATGCCCCCCACGTGGCTGGTAAAGGGGGTCCCGTCGGGGTTGAAGAGGTAGTATTCCGCCACGAACTCCCCCGTCTTTGGATCCACCGCGCTGATGGCGGAGGAAATGGTATCCAGCATGGAATAGGAGGTGACATAGGCCAGCCCCGTCTTTTCGCTCCAGCTGATGCCCTGGGGGGTCATGGTCTCATTCAGGCCGGGGATGAGGTAGCAGGACTCCGCCATCCCCAAAAACGCCCCAAACTCCTCCTGCTCCCGGAACTTTTCGTTACGCACCGAGGACTCCTGCTTCATGCGGAAGTCGGCGGGATCGTGGGCCTCCGCCGGGGGCTCCTCTGGGGCGGAGCCGGTGGAAGCGGTCTCCGGAGGCGGCGCCGGCTGGCTCTCGTTGGGGTTTTCCCCCGATCCGCCGCAGCCAAAAAGCGAAAGGAGCAGGAGGGCGGCCAACACGGCGGCCGCAGTCCAACGTTTTTTCATATCGATTCTCTCCCTGAAAAAGGCCAGCCCCTCCACCTCAAAGAAAGGGCAGGGGCTAGCCATGGTCTGTTGTGTAGTCGCCCTGGGGCGGATCACTTCATGGCGGCCTTGGAGTACCCAGTCATCATGTACTTCTGGAAGAGCATGAAGAGGATCACCAAAGGCATAATCGCCAGCACCGCGCCGGCCATGATCTCGTGATAGTTGGAAACCGCCTGTCCGGCAAAGGTGTTTTTCAGCTGGGCCAGGCCCACGGTAAGGACCCGGCGCGCCCCGTTGTTGGCGATGATCTTGGGCCAGAAGTAGGCGTTCCAGCCGTTGGAGAAGGTCACCA
>CAJUFK010000216.1 GCA_910585535.1 uncultured Angelakisella sp.
GTTCTTTGTTCGGTTTTGGTATTGTCTTTTGTCCCGGCAAAAGGCCCCAGATTGGGCCTGGTGACAAGGGGCACAACAAAAAGGGCCGCCATTTCGTGGGCGGTCCTTTTTGTTTCTTCGCTGTGCCGGGCTCCTGGCCTGCTGTTATTCTTCGGGAGAGGTTTCCTCGTCCTCGCCGTCTGTGACGACAAACTCGCCGCTGCAACGGTCGAACTCGTTATAATCCAGGCAATCCTCATCATCCTCGTCGTAATATTCCATCAGGTCGTCGTCCAGATCGTCGCAAAGGGCGCAGCTCCGGCGCTTGAAATAGGCGATCAGGGCAATGAGCAAACCGACGATGGATACAAGCAGGGCGATCAGGGAAATAACGGTACTCTTACGCATTCCGGATGAACCTCCTTTCCTGGGAAATGGCGTTTCTTTCTTCTTACTATTATATTACGAATGGCTGCAAATAACAACCACCCCAAGGGAATTTTCTTTGGCAGGGCTCTACCGGATCTCAAAGTCCCTGTCCACCTGGCAGAGAAGCGCCGTCAGCCGGCAGTCCTCCAGCCGGGAGCCGTTCTTTTTCATCTGCTGAATGACCTGGTAGGTGGAACTGTACCCCACAAGTTTCTGGTAGATTGCGTCTTCCTCCCCGTGAAACGCCCCGTCCTGCGTCGCCTGGAAAAAGGCGTTCCACAAGGGGTAGTAGTCCGCCAGCTGGTTTTTGTAAACCGTCTCCTTGGGAAGGTCCTCCCGGCAGATCTCCACCGTCTCGGCGGCGCAGAGCTGGGGAAAGGCATTCCCGGCGCAAAGCTCCGGCAGAAACGTAAGGCATTCCGCCGCCAGCGTCCCGTCCCCGATCTCCTGGGTCAGGCGCTGGGAGAAGCTGTCGTAATCCTCCTCGGTGCGGCAGGCGTGGAACAGCTGGACCCCCCGGATGACCCCCTGGACGAAGCGCTGCTTCCCCTCTTCCCCTTCATAAGGATAGGGGAGCAGGGTCTCCTCCTCCTGGCGGAGGAAGAAAAACTGTTTCTGGGAGGCGAAAGGAACATCCTCCCACTTCTCCACCAGGCCGGCGACCATGGCGCTAAGCTCCTCGCTCTTAATATCATTGATCCGGCACTCCCCGGTGACCTCGCCGTTGATCTTGGCACCATAGATCTTGACATAGCAGAGACGCTGGTTCCCCAAGCGTTTTTTGATCTCCTGCCCTAAGGCGTCCCACCAAATCTGCCCCTGGGGCTGCGGGCATTCCCCCATCCCCACAATGTTGCTGGGGTAAAGCGCCCACCGGTGGACCCGTCCGGCAAAGGTGGAGACCACTTCCATGGGATTCTCCCTGCACTCCATCCGGCAGATCCCGTCCAGGAAGGAGAAAAGGAAGGAATGCACCGCCATTCCCAGGGCCCGGCTGGGGCTGTCCCCCACCGCTGCTGAACACTCAAACAGCGTGGTCCCCCACTGGGGGGCCGTCAGCCAGAAGTTCAGGACCGCCCCCTTTTTCCTCAGCTGTTCCACCTTGGGAAAGATGCGGACGCCGTACTCAGGCAGAAAGATGGCATCTCCCTCCACCTGGTCCTCCACCTCCAGGCCGTTGTGGAGAAGGCCGTTCAGCACAAAGTCCAGGGCCTTTTGGGGCTCCAGGGAGTCCTGGTATTGCTCCCAGGCCGCCTTCCGGGCCAGCTCCCCCTGGCAAAGCTGGATCGTTATTTTGCACTTTTTCTCCGTTTCCCGGTACTCCGGGCTGTCCGGCGGCAGGAGGGCCAAGCCTTTTTGAAACCACTCCTCCGCCTCCTTCTCATGGAGAAGCCGGGCATGGACCCCTCCGATGCGGATATACCAATGGTAGTCCTCCTTTCCCTCCTCCTCCAGGGAGAGGAGGAGCCGGAGGGCTTCCTCCCAATGGGCCTCGTCCTCCATGTTGATGTAGGCCCGGGCCAGAGCGCTGGTCAGCCGGTAGTCCCGTTCCTCCGGCGGCACCTGCAGGACAAACTCCACGATCTGCTCATGCTCCCCGTTCCTGTGCCATTCCTCGATGCGCTGGTAAAAAACCTCGTCCATAAAAGCTACCTCCTGTGGCGTTTTGTCTGTATACTGCTTCCGCTTCCTTTAGGAAGGGGGGCTTTTTATAAAATTTGAGAAACGGCATATCCCAATAAAGAGATGCCCACCAAAATGCAGACAGGTGGAAGTACGGTTTTTCCTTTGTTTGGGTTTTTTCTATTGGAAAGCAGCGAGCAGATGCCGTATATCGTAAAAATGGAGCCGATACCGCCTTGTATCATGAAGCTTACAATTTCCATTGTGGATACCTCCTTTGGCTTTGGTCAGGGGCGAAAGTGGGGTGCGGTCAAAAAGTTTGGGGTGGGGGGCGGCTGGATTGGGGCCGCCGTCCGCGCAAAACACCCCACCGGGGTGTATTTGCGGGGAAGTCGATTGCAGGGCGGTAGCCTCGATCCCTTCGGGACCGTGACCTACGCCAGCCCTAACGGGGCTACGCCCCTTCGGGCACGTGACCTACGCCAGCCCTAACGGGGCTACGCCCCTTCGGGCACGTGACCTACGGTCAACTTTCTTTTTTTCTTTCAAAAAGAAAGTAAGCAAAGCCT
>CAJUFK010000217.1 GCA_910585535.1 uncultured Angelakisella sp.
TACATCCGGACCTTCCCCGGCCTGGCCCACCTTTACCACAAGGACAAGGCCCTGCTCCTTCAGCACTTCCAGACGGTGGGCATCCACGAGGGCCGCCAGGGGTGTGAGAGCTTCAACGTGGCCGCCTACCAAAAGAACTGCGACGCCAAGCTCCGGGAAGCCTTTGGGGATAACTACGAGTGCTACTACTTCTACTACGCCATGAACCAAAAGACCCAGAAGGAGATCGTTACCACCGGCAGCGAGAAGAAGCAGCTGGCCACCAAGCTGACCTATATGCAGCAGATGGAGCTGGACAAGATCAACGAGTACCGGGCGGAGGTGGGCGCAGCCCCCCTGGAATACGACGCCGAGCTTTCCGCCCTGGCCTGCTACCGGGCCTATATCGATGCCCTGGAGGATTGGGACGCCCACGACTGGCTCCAGGCCGACGAAAACCAGGACGAGATCAACAGGATAATAGAGATGGTCGGGGCAAACCTCTGGGGAGAAAACACGGTCCACGGGTACCCACAAACCAAGGACTACGCCCTTTCGCAGGGAGGGTTCACCGCCTGGTACATCAACTACCGCTACTCCCAGTCCCACTACGACGCTATGATCGCCGAGAAATACCACTATGTTGGGAGCGCCAACTGCTACGTCAGCGACTACAAAAAGGAAAACCCCGAGCATCCCAAGGCGAATGCGGTGTATGTCCAGTTTGACGTCTTTGTCCCTGACCTGACCACCCCCACCCACAGCTGACCGGGGCAGGGGAAGCGGCCCCGGCTGGGGAGAGTACCTTGGCTGCTTTGGCTTTTGGGCCGTTTTAGGCGCTATCGTCTATCTTGGCATAAGGTTTGGTTTTTCAGACGTGGCTGCCTGGGGAGTCCTTCTGCTGTTTGGCTGCTTCATGCTCTACATGATCATCCAATCGGGCTTTGACCGCATGATCTTCCTGTGTGGGGGGATTGGGTTCCTGTTGGGCCTCCTTATTTCGGGCTTCGGGACAGGGTTCCTCTTTGCTTTCTGCGGTATGGCCATATATTTTTACTGGGATGACTGGTGGCACGGCTGATGAAACGACCGGCAGTCCTGAGATTGCCCTGCGAAAGGCCTGCCCCGTCCCCCGGATAGAGAAGGGGCGGGGAGACAAAAGGAAATTTGAGAGAGGTGTGTTGTTATGGGATACTGGATCCATGTGGATGATCTTCCCACCGGTGGAGGTGGGAGCAGCGGCCCCGACTGGGGAGGGTGCCTTGGCTGTTTTGGTTTTTTGGTCGTCGTTTTTTTCCTGTGGGGCTTGAACGAGTCGTATGGGCTGGACAATGTTCTTGTTTTCCTTGTTAGCAGGGCCCTTCTGCTGGGTTCCGTAGCTTCGGTGTTTGGCATCTTTTATATCCTCAAGGAGACCAGGTTTGAAAGACCGGTCATCATCGCAGGGGGCGTGGGTTTTGCGGCAGTAACCTTTTTGGGACTCTACGCCGGTATGGGCTTTCTCCCATCCATTGTCCTCGCTCCTATTGGCGCCGTCGCTGCCATGTTTCTTTTCTGCTATTTCTTTTAAGGCTGTCCCAAAACCGGCCCCGTCCCCTGGGTAAGGGGCGGGGCCGGTTTTGTTGTCAATTTGTTGCAGGCACGGAATTGAGATGCCGAAACCCCCTGGTTTTATGCGGGTCTATCAGCCCAAAGGCTTCATTGTTGGGAACAGCAGCACATCCCGAATAGAAGCGCTGTCAGTAAGCAGCATCACCAGCCGGTCCACCCCAAATCCAAGCCCGCCGATAGGGGGCATCCCGTATTCCATAGCGGTGACGTAATCCTCGTCCACCTCCGCCTTGCTGTTCGGCTCCTGGGCCCGCTTGGCCGCCACCTGGGCCTCGAATCGCTGGCGCTGGTCGATGGGGTCGTTCAGCTCCGAGAAAGCATTGCCCATCTCCCGGGCGCAGATGAAATACTCAAACCGCTCGGTGAACATGGGGTCCTCCGGCTTCCGCTTGGCCAGGGGGCTGATCTCCACCGGATAGTCATAGATGATGGTGGGCTGAATGAGATTCTCCTCCACAAAAGCGTCGAAAAACTCCGCCAGCACAGTGCCCTTGGTGGCCCCGGCGGGGACCTCCACATGATGCTCCTTGGCGTAGGCGCGGGCGGCCTCGTCGCTTTCCCAGGCGTCGTGGTCCACTCCGGCGTACTTCTTTACCGCTTCCACCATGGTCAGCCGCTCCCAGTGGCCCATGTCAATTTCGGTGCCTTGATACAGGATCTTGGTGCTGCCGCAGATCTTCTCTGCCAGCATGGTGTTCATCTCCTCCACCAGGTCCATCATCCCCTTGTAGTCGGTATAGGCCTGGTACAGCTCCACAGTGGTAAACTCCGGGTTGTGCTTGGTGTCCATCCCCTCATTGCGGAAGATGCGCCCCACCTCGTAGACCCGGTCCATGCCACCTACCACCAGACGCTTCAGATACAATTCGGTCTCAATACGCAGGTACATTTCCATATCCAAAGTGTTGTGGTGGGTGATAAAGGGCCGGGCGGTGGCGCCGATCTCACAGGGGGTGAGGA
>CAJUFK010000218.1 GCA_910585535.1 uncultured Angelakisella sp.
GTAAACATGGTTGAGCCAGTTGACAAAAAGGAGGTTGGCATGGCCCCGCCAAAGGAAAGCGGGAGGACGGGAGGGATCGTTGCCCGGGTAGTAGTTTTCCGGCATTTGGATGGGGATCCCCCGGTCCAGATCCCGCCGGTACTCCCCCTGGAGGGTCTCCCGGTCGTACTCCGAGTGGCCGGTGACAAAGACCTGCCGCCCGTCCTTTCGGGCCGCCAGGTAGAGCCCCGCCTGGGGGGAGTCGGCCAGGATCTCCAGCTGGGGAATCTGTTCCACCGCTTCTTCCTCCACGGTGGTATGCCGGGAATGAGGGGCCAAGAACTCCTCGTCAAATCCCCGGGTGAGGGGATGGTTGGGGTGGAGGGTCCGATGGCGGAAGATGCCGAACAGTTTTTTCTCCAAGGGCTGTTTTGGGATGCCGTAGTGCCGCCACAATCCGGCCTGGGCCCCCCAGCAGATGTGGAGGGTGCAGTAGACATGGGTTTTGCTCCAGTCCAGGATCTCCGCCAGTTCCGGCCAGTAATCCACTTCTCCAAAGGGAAGCTGTTCTACCGGGGCTCCGGTGATGATGAGGCCGTCGAACCGCTCCTCCCGAAGCTGGGCGAAGGTGCGGTAGAAGTGAAGGAGATGGTCGGCGGCGGTGTTTTTGGACTGGTGGCTGGCCACCTGCATCAAATCGATATTGACCTGGAGGGGGGAATTGCCCAGGAGGCGCAGAAGCTGGGTCTCGGTCTCGATCTTCTTGGGCATCAGGTTGAGGATACAGATCCGTAAGGGTCGGATGTCCTGATGGGCTGCCCGGTCCTCCTTCATCAGAAAGATGTTTTCCCGCTCCAGCACAGCGGCGGCGGGGAGGGTATTGGGGATACGGATGGGCATGAAAAAGCACCGCCTTTTTTGATTCTTACCTTATTATAAGGAATGGGGGAGGGAAAAGCAAGGGGCCGCCGGGGAGAGAATTTTTTGGGGGGGTTGCAGGAAAAGGGGAAAAGGACTACACTATTAAGGTAGAACAGACCAAGCGGTAGCAGAAAAGAAAGGAAGAAAAGCCATGGGAAAACGTATCCTCTCCGCCCTCGGGGCGGCTGTCCTGATCCTGTCCCTGGCCGCCTGCCAGGGCGGACCCGAGGGATCATCCGTTCTGGAGGAAGCGCCCTCTGTGCCATCCGGGGAAAGTTCCAGTTTGGAGCCGCCCTCCACCAGCGGGGAGGAGGCATCCGCCCCGCTGGCGATCCCGGAGGACACTACCAAGTTGAAGGTTCCACTTCGGATGATCTCGCCGGATGAGGAAAAGGAAGGGGATTTCCCAACTGGGGAGTGGAGCTATACCACCCAGGCGGATGTGGACGCCTGCCGCCAGTGGCTGGCGGACCTCAAAGCCGGGGAGATTACGGCCTTGTACGGTGAAGCCTTGCCCTACGACCACTACTGGTCCGGCGAAATGAGCCCGGAGGATAGCCAGAAGGTGGTGGACCTGCTGCGGTCCATCGCCCTGGGCCTGGCCCCCCTGGAAAAGGGGAACCCGCCCACCGGCGGTTACTGGGGCGTGGCGATCCACACCGGGGACGAGGCGGTAAGCCTGGGCTACAACGGCGAGTGGGTTGTCTTTACCCGCCAGGGGAAGGGCTACATCTTTGACGGCACCGATGGAACGGTCCGGGAAAGCTGCGGTGAGATCGAGGCCCTTATGAGCAAGTACGAAGCGCAGGCGCCCCAGGTGACAAAACGCTTTTTCGGCGACGAAGTCCAAAGCATCTACGCCCTAGACGTGGATTCCTACCTCATGGCCCCGGTGGAGGACGGGTATCCCGAGAGCAAGGTCATCTGGGAGGGGCTACAAAACCGGATACAATCTGGCGGGAATCCCTCCGGCTACGCCTTCGTCATCTTTACCGAGGATGACAAGGAGTACATCTACCTGAACGATAGCCAGGAGGACACGGCCCTCAACAAATACTGTCAGGCGGCTCTGCGGGACGATTTCCTCCACCCCAGCTGGTTTATCCACATGACCCCGAAACGGATGGTGAGCGCCAACAACATCACCGACAAGGACAAGCTGCTGGCCCTGGCCGAGGTCCTCAAAGGGGTAATGGTGGGGGAGGAGACCACGGTCCGCTCCGGCAACACCAACCCCGATACGCCTGGTGGGCTGGTCTTTTTGCGGATCACCTTTGACAGCGGGGTGGAGTACACCATCATAGGTTATCTTGACAGCGACGGAAAAGACGGGCCGTTCAGCATCCACACCAGCGACCTGGACAAGACGGTTTATTACCAGTCGATGAATGGCTCCCTGGGACGGATCAACGATTTTCTGGAAAGCAATTCATAAACTGAAAGATTGGAAGGACCAAAAGAAGGTCAGAAAAAGCGGTTTTGTTATACAAAAAGTAAAACAGAATGGTTATAATACGGATAACAACCCTACTTTGTCGAAAAAAAGAAAAAAGATAAAAAAACTGAAAAAAGGTGTTGACAAGAGGGAGGGGATGTGGTATTATAACTAAGCTGTCCCG
>CAJUFK010000219.1 GCA_910585535.1 uncultured Angelakisella sp.
GATCATTTGGGCGGAACGGCTGGGCGCCGACCGCCGGTGCGCCTGGCAGGAGGATTCCACCGCCGGATTCGTATTTGAGATCGCAGGGACGGAGGACGGAAAAAATGGAGAATCGTGACATCAAGGAAGTCCTTATCAGTGAAGAGCAGCTGGCCGCCAAGGTTGCGGAATTGGGGGCCCGGATCAGCAAAGACTATGAGGGGAAGAAGCTTATCATCCTGGGGGTTCTGAAGGGCTCGGTGGTCTTTATGACCGACCTTCTGCGGCAGATTACCATCCCGGTGGAGATGGACTTTATGGCCGTCTCCAGCTACGGCAGCGGCACCAAGACCTCCGGGGTGGTGAAGATCCTAAAGGATCTGGACCGCCTGATCCAGGGGTACCACGTCCTCATCGTGGAGGACATCCTGGATTCGGGTATGACCCTCAGCTACCTCACCGAGCTGCTCCGGGACCGGAACCCCGCCAGCATCCGCATCGCCACCCTGCTGGATAAGCCGGACCGGCGCAAGGTTGACATTAAGCCCGACTACGTAGGCTTCCGGATCCCCGATGAATTTGTTGTAGGTTACGGCCTGGACTACGCGGAGCTGTACCGCAATCTTCCCTATGTAGGCGTCCTGGCCCCCCATGTTTATGAAGGCAAGTAGCACGGCGGGAGGGGAGTTCTCCCTGCCGGAAAGACAGGAGTGTTTTTTAAGTTGAACCAAAACAACAAGCGCGGTCTGTACATCTACCTGGCTATTCTCATGGCCGTGGTCTTCCTGGTGATGAGCTGGGTGAACACCAACGCCTCCAAGAAGGGGGTGGAGTACAACCGGATCGTCTCCGATTTCCTGGAAGACCGGGTAGGAGAGTACCAGCTGGACCTGAACACCCGCACCCTCACCTATACCCTGTGGGAGGATATGCCCGAGACCCCCGCCCAGGGGAGTTCCGACGCCGCCTCCTCGGAGAGCGGGGCCTCTTCCCCCTCCTCCGGGGCGCTGGGGAACCCCTTCTCCCCCTTCCAGACCCAACCGGCCCAGTCCAAGACCAAGGTCTACCAGGTGCCCAGCTCCAACCTGTTCCTCCAGGACGTCCACGAACACGTCCTGGAGTACAACAGCGCCCACCCGGACAGACCGGTAAAGATTGTCATTATCCCGGTGAGCGATCCCTCCTTCCTGGCTACCTGGCTGCCGGTGCTGCTGCCGGTTATCGCCATGGTGGTGCTGTGGTGGATGATTATGCGCCAGACCCGGGGTACCGGCAACCCCATGGCCTTTGCCAAGGCCAAGGCCAAGCTGCCCAGCGACGGCACCCGGGTCACCTTTGACGAGGTGGCCGGAGCCGACGAGGAAAAGGCGGAACTCCAGGAGATTGTGGAGTTTCTGAAAAACCCGGAAAAGTTCAACAACCTGGGGGCCCGGATCCCCAAGGGCGTGCTTCTGATGGGACCTCCCGGAACCGGCAAGACCCTGCTGGCCAAGGCTGTGGCCGGGGAAGCCGGGGTGCCCTTCTTCTCCATCTCCGGCTCCGACTTTGTGGAGATGTACGTGGGCGTGGGCGCCTCCCGTGTCCGGGATCTCTTTGAGCAGGCCAAGAAGAACGCCCCCAGCATCGTCTTTATTGACGAGATTGACGCCGTGGGCCGCCACAGAGGGGCGGGCCTGGGGGGCGGCCACGACGAGCGGGAGCAGACCCTCAACCAGCTGCTGGTGGAGATGGACGGCTTCGGCCCCAACATGGGGGTCATCGTTATGGCGGCCACCAACCGCAAGGACATTCTGGACCCCGCCCTGATGCGGCCGGGACGGTTTGACCGGCACATCACCGTAAACTATCCCGACGTCAAGGGCCGGGAGGAGATCCTAAAGGTCCACACCCGGAACAAGCCCATCGGCCCCGACGTGGACCTGGCGGTGATCGCCAAGACCACCGGCGGCTTCACCGGCGCCGACCTGGAGAACCTCACCAACGAGGCCGCCCTCCTGGCCGCCCGGAAGGACAAGAAGGCCATCACCATGGAGGAGATCGAGGAGGCCACCATCAAGGTCATTGTGGGGCCGGAGAAGAAATCCCACGTGGTCACCGAGAAGGAGCGCAAGCTCACCGCCTACCACGAGGCGGGTCACGCCATCGTCACCTACCACTGCCCCACCCAGGACAAGGTCCACCAGGTCTCCATCATCCCCCGGGGCGGCGCAGGGGGCTTTACCCTCAGCCTGCCGGAAAAGGACGTCATGTACATGACCAAGAAGGAGATGGAGGAGAACATCTGCACCCTGCTGGGGGGCCGGATGGCGGAAAGCCTGATGCTGGACGACATCTCCACCGGGGCCTCCAACGACATCGAGCGGGCCACCAAAATCGCCCGGTCCATGGTGACCCGGTACGGCTTCAGCGAACGGCTGGGGACCATGATCTACGGCAAGGACCAGAACGAGGTCTTTTTGGGCATGGAGATGACCCAGGACCGGGGCTACTCCGAGGAGGTGGCCGC
>CAJUFK010000220.1 GCA_910585535.1 uncultured Angelakisella sp.
TAGCCCGCCGCTCAGTTGGCCGTATTCGGTGTTCCTTACTGCGGTGGGGAACGAGCCCTTCGGGCTAGAGCCGCTCCGCGCCTAAGGGTTGTGCCGGGACTTAGGTTGTGCCTGGAGATGTAACTAGTAAAAGGCGGAAGAGGGCGGCCCTGCGTTCGCAGGGCCGCCCTTCGCCTATTCTCTGCCAAAAACCCTTTTCTTTTCCCCAAATCTGTGCTATCATAATAAGACACACTACCCCCACCCGCCTAAAAGGAGGCCCCCGCCTATGACCATCACCCGCCTTTCGGAAACAAAGAAAGGCCGCTTCGCTGTGTTCGCAGATGGGGAGTTTCTCTTTTCTGTACATAAGGACATCTTCCTGGCCCGCCCCGAATTGGCCCTTGGCAAAAACATTCCCGTGGAACTCCTGGAGGAGATCCGCCTGGAGGATGAAGCTTGGTCCTGTAAGGAAAAAGCCCTCACCCTTCTGGAGTATTCCTCCCGCAGCGCCGGAGCCTTGGCCGAAAAACTGCGCCAGCATTATCCCCCGGAAACGGTGGAGGCCACCATCCAGCGCCTTACGGAATTGGGACTTCTCAATGACCTGGATTACGGCCGCCGGCTGGCGGCGGACCTTCTCCATCTGCGGAAATACAGCCTGGGCCGGGTGCGCCAGGCCCTCTACCAGCGGAAGCTGGACCGGGAGGTTATTGATGAGATCATGGAGGAACTGGAGGACACCGACCAGATCGGCCCCATTGTGGAACTGGTGCAGAAGAAGTACCTCCCAAAGCTCCGGGAGCCCCAAGGCCGCCAGAAGGTAGCCGCCGCCCTCCAACGGAGAGGGTACGGGTGGGACGACATCCGGGAGGCCCTCCGCCAGGTGGCGGAAAACGACGACGAAGGGGACGAGTGACCCGTCTATGATACAAAACAGCTTTGCCAAGGGCCTGGGGGACGGGGTCCCCATCGGCCTTGGATACTTTTCGGTCTCCTTTGCCTTTGGCATCTCCGCCGTGGCGGCTGGGGTGCCTGTCTGGGGCGCGGCCCTGATCTCTATGACCAACGTCACCTCTGCCGGCCAGTTTGCCGGGCTGGGCCTCATCGCCGCCGGAGCCCCTCTGGCGGAGCAGGCCCTGACCCAGCTGGTCATCAATCTGCGCTATGCGCTGATGTCCCTCTCCCTCAGCCAGAAGCTGGCCCCGGGGATCGGGGTGCTGGAGCGGCTTCTCATGGCCTTTCTCAACACCGACGAGGTGTTCGCTGTAGCCTCCTCCCAAGCCGGGGCGGTAGGGCGGCGGTATTTTTACGGGCTGATGATCGCCCCCTACCTGGGATGGAGCATCGGAACCATTCTGGGGGCGGCGGCGGGGTCCATCCTGCCGGAGGCGGTGCAGTCGGCCCTGGGGATCGCCATTTACGGGATGTTCCTGGCCATTATCGTTCCCCCGGCAAAGAAGATCCCGGCGGTGCGGCGGGTGCTGGGGATGGCCGTTCTTCTCAGCTGTCTCATTGCCTGGACTCCTCTTTCCCAAGTGATCGGAAGCGGCTTTGCCATTATTCTCTCCACTCTGGCTGCGGCGGGGGCGGGGGCTTGGCTCTTCCCCAGGGAGGAGGTGATCCCCGATGCCTGACCGGTTTCTTGTTCATGTTGCGGTGATGGCGGTGGTAACCTATCTTATCCGGGCGGTACCGCTGGTACTCTGCCGGGGGAAGCTGGGGAGCCGGTGGCTGCGGGACTTTCTTTTTTACGTTCCTTACGCGGTACTTGGCGCAATGACCTTCCCGGCAGTTTTTTCTGCGACGGCCAGTCCGGTTTCGGCGATTTGCGGAGTGGCTGTAGGGATTCTTTTGGCTTCCATGGAAAAGGGATTATTGACGGTTGCCATTGCGGCTTGCGCGGCGGTATTTCTTGCGGAGCGGGTGCTTTAACGCGCCTGGGGGTTGTATGTCCTTGTCTTTTGCTATAGGCTGTGCTTCTGATTGAAAACGTACTGCCTTTTTATAGGTTGTGGCCCTTTGGGTGTCCCATCTCTGGGTTTTCATTCTGGGGATTGGCTGTTATTGATGGCTAAACGACGTTTGCCCTTCCGGCGGACCTCCTTTCTGGCGCGCCAGAAAGGAGGCAAAGAGCGCCCAGGGGCTCGCCCCTGGACCCCGGAGAACGGCCAAAGGACTCCGGCCTGTGGCTGATGATCCAACCCGCCGCCCCGTTTGTCTCGGGTTGTACAGTCCCTGCTCGTCTCTGCTTGACGGTTTCTGGTGCGTCCCCTAGGGATGGGCTCCGGCGGCGGTGGTGACGATGGCACCTTGGTTTTCCATTCCCACCTAGCTCCGTCCGGGCGTTTCCGGCCTCCACTCAGTTGGCCGTATTCGGTGTTCCCGCCTGCGGGCGGGAACGAGTCGCTTCGCGACTAGGCCTGCGGGCC
>CAJUFK010000221.1 GCA_910585535.1 uncultured Angelakisella sp.
TGGCGTTCTCCAGCTCCATCAGTTGGCGCTTCCACGCTACGGGTGTAGCCGTCCTCCCCGAGGGTCAGGGTGCAGTCCTCAAAGCCAAAGCCCTCAAAGGGCTTGCTCTTCCAGGTGGGACACACCGCCACCGACCATTGCCCCCCTCCGCTGCCTCCGCAAGGACCGAAAGCTCGTTGCCGTAGATGTTCAGCCGTCCGGTGGCGAGAACCGCCTCCTTCTCCTCCTGCCGGGCCTCGTACCAGGCAAAGCGGTCCTTGGGCAAAAACGCCCGGGCAAAGGAGGTCTCCCGGAAGTTGGTGTGCTGCCCGTTGCCCCCCATGTAGTAGATGCAGAGACGTCCGTCCCCCATATCGATGGGGGCGGCGGCATAGATGCAGCAGCAGTCAAAGTCGCCGTCGGGGTAGCTGCCCTTGCCCCGGGGGATCAGGTACTGGTAAGGGGCCACGCGGTCAAACCGGTCGCAGGCGGAGGCGTAGGTCAGCTCCAGGTCCACCGTGTCGAAGTTTTCCGCCGAACGGTCCCCCTCGTGGAACATGGAGGCCAGCCCCAGGTAAAGGCCGTCGTACCAAAAGACGGGCATCGAGTAAACCTGGGATTCAAAGCCGTCTCCCCGTAGGATCTCCACCGGCTCGCTCCAGTTGATAAAGTCCCGGCTGGCGCAGATGGCGGAGACCCGCACCCCGTTGCGCCAAACCCGGGTGATGACCTTAAAGAGTCCGTCCACCCTGTCCCGGAAGGGGAAGTTGTGGGAATCCGCCGGGGGGTTCCAACGGGGCCAGGGGATCATCTCCCCCCAGTGGATGCCGTCCTCCGAAAAATTCACCGCCATAAAAGTGCGGCTGCCGGGGTACTCCACCTTTGTTACCAGCTTGTAGCGCTTGGCCGGGTTGGTCTCCTCCGCGTCCAAAAAGACGCCGGTGCCGTGGGCGTACCGGAAGATCATGTTGTTCTCCCGGCTGCCCTCAAACTCCACCAGCCCCAGGCTGGGCTTTACCCAGTGGACGCCGTCGTCGCTTTCCGCGTACCCCAGGGAGGCGATGCGGGTGGGCATGGGGCGGTAGTCCCGCTTGGCCCGCTCCGCCCGGGGGGTGGAGGTGGATTCCTCGTCCTTGGAGCAGAAGGTGTAGTAGCAGCGGTACTTTTGGTACTTGGGGTCGTAGATGACGTTGGGGTAGGCGTTATCGTACCGGGCCTCCCAGGGCAGCGAGGGGGTGCTGAAGAAATCCTCGTGGAACAGGGGGTTGTTGGCGGTGTCCTTTTCCGCGGCGGCCAGCATTAGGCGTACATTGTCCATCCCCTGGGGCTGGAGGCAGCTGCGGTCTAAAAAAAGATATTTGTTCATGTCCTTCGCTTCCTTTGCTTTCTTTGAGAAGCTGAACCAATCGCCGCCCTGTGCGGCTTGGCGATTGGTTCAGCCTATGAATGTGTCCGGATGGCCGGGGCCAAAGCCCTCAGTCCTCCTTTGCGTAAAGGTGGCAGGCCACCAGGTGCTCCCCGTCCTTGTAGCGGGTGAGGACGGGATCCACCTGCTTGCACTTTTCGGTGCAGTGGGGGCAGCGGGGATGGAGGGCGCAGCCGGTGGGCTTGCGGATGGGGCTGGGCACCTCCCCCGGCAGGACGATGCGCTTCTTTTCCTGGTGGATTTGGGGCACGGGGATGGCGGAAAGAAGGGCCCGGGTGTAGGGGTGGAGGGGCTCGTCGTAGAGGGCGCGGGAATCGGCGATCTCCACAATCTTGCCCAGGTACATCACCACGATGCGGTTGGACATATACTGCACCACCGAAAGGTCGTGGGCGATAAACAGGTAGGTGAGCCCCAGGTCCTTCTGGATCTTCTTCATCAGGTTGAGCACCTGGGCCTGGATGGAGACATCCAGGGCGGAAACCGGCTCGTCGCAGATCAGCACCTCCGGCCGGACCTCCAGGGCCCGGGCGATGCAGAGCCGCTGGCGCTGGCCGCCGGAAAACTCGTGGGGGTAGCGCAGGAGGTAGTCGGGCTGGATGTTTACCATCCGCAGCACGTCCTCCATAATCTTCTCCCGCTCCTCCTTGGTGTTGATCCCGTGGACCTTCAGGGGCTCCTCAAAGGCGGTGTAGATCTTCTTTAAGGGGTTCAGGGCGGAGTAGGGGTCCTGGAACACCATCTGGACCTTTTTGCGGAACTGGAACAGCTCCTGGCTGGTAAATTTTGTGATGTCCTTAAACTGTCCCTCGTAGTTAAAGAGCACCTGGCCCCCGGTGGGGGTGTTGAGCATCATAATGGTCTTGCCGAAGGTGGACTTGCCACAGCCGGACTCCCCTACAATGCCCAGGGTCTCCCCCTTGTATACGTCCAGGCTCACATCATCGGATATGACGATCAGTTCCGTCTTCTCATCCGC
>CAJUFK010000222.1 GCA_910585535.1 uncultured Angelakisella sp.
GGGCGACCAGGGCGCCGCCCTGGACCTGCAGCCCTGACGGGGCTTTGCCCCTTCGGGCACGTGGGCTACGCCCAGCCTTTGAAAAGGCTTGAGCGAAACTTTTAGACCCTTTGTTACGCAGTGGTTATCGTGGGTCCTGCCTGGAGTCTTAACGGCGTTTTGTCCGAAGCGCAAAATCGCCCCCTACAACCTGGCAAGGGGTGTTACTACTTCCCGTCTTTTACTGCTTCCGACTCCAGGCACAACTCAAGCCAGCGTACAACCCTTAGGCGCGGAGCGCCGGGGAGGGTGTGCCTGCGGGCGCTAGCCCGCCGCCGGGGAGGGTGTAAAGGTTTTGATTTTCACGTTTTGGTCGAATAGTAATTATAGATAGACCACGAGAGGAGGAAGGCGGTATGGCAGTTTCCAGCGTATCGGGGGGCGTCTCTATCCAAGCCCCTAAATGGGAGGATCCCGCAGCCCAAACCCAGATTCAGGGTGCAGGAAAGGAGGCGGCGACTGAGGCGGTTCAGGACGGCGGTATCCCCGCCTTTCCCCAGGAAACGCCCGCAGTCACCCGGGCCCTTTCTCTGCCCACCGAAAAGGACGAAACCACCACCCTGATGGAGCGGATGCTGGAGGCCCAAAAGCGGGCTAAGGAGCGGAAGGACCGCTTTAAGATCCCTAAAAAGACCAACTATGGGGAGATCCCCATGGAGGCCTACGCCCGACTGGCCCGGGCCAGGACCCAGGGGCAGGCGGGATCTGCGGCGGGGTATGCCCGGCGGCAGATCGCTTACCTCCAGGCCCAAAAGCGCCAGGCGGACAGCGTGGACGGCCCCCGGATCCAGGCGGCCATCAGCCAGCTGCAAAAGGCAGTGACCAGGGCCGGGAAGAAGAAGCGGGACCTCCAAAAGGAGGAGTTTACCGAGATCCGCCGCAAGCGCCTGGAGGCCAAGCGGGAGCGGGGGAAGGCCCTGGCCCTCCGCCGGGAGCTTCGCAAGCAGCAGAAGCTGCGGATGATCCGGGAGCATGGGTACATCAAGGAGGCGGAAATCGACAACCACTACCAGCAGGAGATGGCCGCCACCCGGCTGGAGTACCAGACCCAGCTGGAAAACTTCGCCGGGGTGCCGGGAACGCCTGTGGTGACCTCGGATGTGGCCGCAGTCCCTGCGGAGGGAGCGGCAGCGGCGCCGGTGGGCGGAGAACTGAACATCCAGGCATAACCGGGAAAGAACCAAAAACCAAACAATACCAGTGGGGAATCGCTAAATGGGAAAGCCCTCCGCCAGCAGCTGCTGACGGAGGGCTTCGTTTTGTTGCAGACGGTTACCGGTCCCATTTGTCCACCAGGGACTGGATCTGATCCGCGAACTTGGAAAGATCCCGGTTTGCGCCGCCTTCGTTGTGGCGGATGACTTCCAGGAGGCGCTGGCCCATCTGCTGGAGACGGACATAGGCGGGGGAAATCTTCCGCTTCACCGAGACGCGGAGGTGGAGGGAAGCCGCCGGGACGCCGGCGTCCACCAGCCGGTCCTCAATAAGGTCATAGGCCGCCTTGAAGTCCGGGGTGATGGGGTTGAAGCCCTGGCTCCGGATGGTCTCGGCAAAGGTGAGGGCGGCCTCCTCTTCGCCATGGACCACAAAGACCTTTTTGGGCTTGTTTTCGGCAAAAGCGCCAATCCACCGTTCCAGTCCGGCCTTGTCGGCGTGGCCGCTCATCCCCCGGAAGTTGACGATCCGGGCGCGGACCGAAATGCGTTCGCCAAACAGCTTTACATTGTCGATGCCGTCTACCAGCAGCCGCCCCAGGGTTCCGTTGGCCTGGTATCCCACAAAGAGGATGGTACAGTCGGGCCGCCAAAGGTTATGCTTCAGGTGGTGACGGATCCGTCCGGCTTCGCACATTCCGCTGGAGGAAATGATGACCTTGGGCTTTTTATCCATGTTGAGCATCCGGGATTCATCGGAACTGCGGCAGAGGTGGAGGTTGCTGAAGCGGATGGGCTGGAAGCCCTTGGCCAGCAGCGCCAGGGCCTCCTCGTCAGCGTAGCCCCGCAGATCGCTGGAATAGATCTCGGTGGCCTCCAGGGCCAGGGGGGAGTCCACATAGACCGGAAAGTCCGGGTCGCAGGTGACCAGCTGCTGGGCTTTCATCTCCCGGATATAGTACAGGAGTTCCTGGGTGCGCCCCACGGCAAAGGAGGGAATGACCACGTTCCCCCCTTTTTGAAGGGTCTCGTCAAAGACCTGGGCCAGCTCCTCCACGGTGTAGCCGCTTCCCTCGTGGAGGCGGTTGCCGTAGGTGGATTCCATGACCACGTAGTCGGCCTGGGTAATGTAGTCCGGGTCCCGGATGATGGGCTGGTCGGTGTTGCCGATGTCCCCGGAAA
>CAJUFK010000223.1 GCA_910585535.1 uncultured Angelakisella sp.
GCCCTGGACCTGCAAGCCTTTGAAAAGGCTTGAGCGAAACTTTTAGACCCTTCGTCACGCAGTAGTTATCATGGGTCCTGCCTGGAGACTTAACGGCGCTTGGTCCGAAGCGCAAAATCGCCCCCCGCAACCTAGCAAGGGGTGTTACTACCTTCCGCCTTTTACAGTCTGCGACTCCAGGCACAACCCAAGTCCCGGCACAACCCTTAGGCGCGGAGCGCCGGGGAGGGTGTGCGTGTGGGCGCTAGCCCACCAATTTTCTTTTGGAGGCTATTGGTTGGGGGATGGAAATGTGGTATACTGTTTTCAGAAACCGAATGTTGGAAAGGGGATGCTGATATGGATATGAAGCAGCTGGAGGACATTCTGTTTGAAAATCCCATCATCGCGGCGGTAAAGGATGACTCCGGACTGGAAAAAGCCTTGGGTACCGACTGCCAAATCATCTTCCTTCTTTACGGGAATATCTGCACCGTGGCGGGACTGGTGGACCGGATCAAAGCCAATAATAAGCTGGCCGTGGTTCACCTGGACCTGATCGGAGGGCTTTCCAGTGAGGATGTTTCGGTCTCCTTCCTCCGGGAAAAGACCCGGGCAGATGGGATCATCAGCACCAAGGCCCCCCTGGTAAAGGCCGCCAAGGAGCAGGGGCTGCTGGCCATCCAGCGGGTCTTTCTCATCGATTCCCGGGCCCTGTCCAACTTTTATAAGTATGCAGAGTCCAATGTCCCGGATATGATCGAGATTCTCCCCGCCGCCATGCCCAAGGTGATCCGAAAGATTACCGCCGCCTGCCGTCTGCCCATTATCGCCGGTGGGCTCATCAGCGACAGGGACGACGTGAACCAGGTCCTGGGGAACGGGGCCAGGGCGGTCTCGTCCACCAACCCGGAGGTCTGGCAGATGTGACGCCAGGGGAAAAGGAGGTCTTTCTTGTGGAGTGGTACAACGCCTTGACAAAGCAGGAGAAAAAGCAGTTCTGGACAGTGATCGCCGTGACAGTGGTGGGGGCCGTCCTGATTTTGCTGGTGCCTGCTGCCAGCCGCCTTGTTTTTTAAGGCGGGGGAGCAGCGGTTAGAACAAAAAAGACCGGCATAGGCCGGTCTTTCTCTTTGCTTTTAAGGCCCCGGGTCAGGCTTCCTCCCAGTTGTGCCAGACGCTTTGGACGTCGTCGTTGTCCTCCAGCAGCTCCAGCAGCTTGGCCATCTTGTCCGCCTGCTCCTGGTCGGGGATGGCGGTGTAGGTGGTGGGGATGTAGGCGGCTTCGGCGGAGGACAGGGTGTAGCCCTTGGCCTCCAGCCCCTCCCGGACAGTCCGGAGGTCGGCGGTGGCACAGAGGACCTCCACGCACTCCTCCTCGAAGTTTACATCTTCGGCGCCCACGTCGAAGCAGTCTTCCATTACCTTCTCCTCGTCCAGCTCCTCGTCAGGGTTGTCAATAAGAATGAGGCCGCTCTGGTTGAAGAGGAAGGCCACGCAGCCGTTCTGGCCCAGGTTGCCGCCGCATTTATCAAAGTAGTGGCGCAGATCCCCGGCGGTGCGGTTGCGGTTATCTGTAAGAGTCTCCACGATGACAGCCACGCCGCAGGGGCCGTATCCCTCGTAGACGATCTCCTCGTAGGAGTCCTTGTTGTCGCTCCCCGCCGCCTTCTTGATGCAGCGGTCGATGTTGTCGTTGGGCATATTGCAGGCCTTGGCCTTGGCGATGCAGTCCCGAAGCTTGCCGTTGGATGCCGGGTCGGGGCCGCCCTCCTTTACCGCCACGGAGATCTCCCGGGCCACCTTGGTGAATACCTTGGCCCTGGCCGCGTCGGAAGCGCCCTTCTTCCGCTTGATGTTGTTCCATTTGGAATGTCCAGACATACAAGATACATCCTTTCTTACGACTGCCGTCCATTACCACAAAAATGCCCCGCCTGGATAACCGGGCAGAGCATTTCATCAAATTCTTCTGCCTAAGAGCCTATTCAGAATCTCCCTGCACGCCGCCTTGGCCGGTCCTTTTCCGCCCTGCGGCGTTACAAAAACTTGTAAGCCATACAGGCTGGACGGCGTTTTTGTGCCTTGCAGGGCAGAAAAATCCCGGCCACTTCGGCGCACTTGGAGATCCTGAATAAGCTCTAAGATTCCAGGCACAAATGAGCGGCCTTCGACTGGTAAGGCCGAAGGCCGCCGTAGGGAGAGCCCGCGGGGCTTCCCCGCTGGAGGCGCCACCCGGATTTGAACCGGGGGTGAAGGTTTTGCAGACCTCTGCCTTACCACTTGGCTATGGCGCCAAAAAATGGAGCGGGTTACGAGGCTCGAACTCGCTACCTCCACCTTGGCAAGGTGGCGCT
>CAJUFK010000224.1 GCA_910585535.1 uncultured Angelakisella sp.
CCCTGACCCGGCGGATCCTGGCTCACGCTGCCTCCACCCCAAACAAGGCGGCCCTTTGGATGGGCGGGGAACAGATGACATACGGCGAACTGGGAAAGAAGAGCCGCCATAAGGTGGAGGTCCTTTCCGCCTGGAAAAAACACCATCCCGTGATTTTTCCAGGGGGCCGGGGAGCGGATACCGTGGCCGGGATGCTGGGGTGCCTTCTTTCCGGGCGGCCCTACGTCGTTTTGGACCCCGCCGCCCCGGTCCTCCGCCAGAATCAAATTATCCAGGATGTGGAGGACGCCGGGCCCGACCTTCCCGGTCTGGCCTATCTTATGTACACCTCCGGCTCCACCGGCCGGCCCAAAGGGGTGGAGATCACCCGGGATAACCTGGACTTCTTCCTGGACGCCACTTGGGATCTTCCCCTGGAGCCCCCGGGGGAGGCGGTATGGCTCACCCACGCCCCCTGGAACTTCGACCTCAGCGTCCTGCCTCTATGGCAGGGACTGGCCAGGGGGGACCGGGTGGTCTGGCTGGACACCTCCCGGGGGACCGACTTCCCCCGCCTGGGGGAGGAGATGGCCGCCAGCGGGGCCACCTGCTGGGTCTCCACCCCCTCCTTTGCCCGGCTCTGGCTTCGGGACCCCGCCTTCGGCAGGGAGATGCTGCCCAGGCTCTCCCTCTTTTTCTTCTGCGGAGAGATCCTGGAGCCTGGCCTGGTTCTGGCGCTGATGGAGCGCTTCCCCAGGGCCAGGGTGATAAACGCCTACGGCCCCACCGAGGCCACCGTTGCCGCCACACTGACGCAGATTCCCTGGAAACTGGCGGAGAAGGGGAAGCCCCTTCCCGTAGGCCGTCCCCTGGCGGGGGTGTCCATCGCCATCGCCGGGAAGAGGGGGGAGTTTCTCCCGGAAGGGCAGGAGGGGGAGATCCTCATTGGAGGCCCCGGGGTAGGCAGAGGCTACCGGGGTCTTCCGGAACTGACAGCAGGTTGTTTCTTCTCCCAAGACGGTCTCCCCTGGTACCGGACCGGGGACCTGGGGCGGCTGGAGCAGGGGCAGCTGTACTTTCACAGGCGGCGGGATCTTCAGGTGAAGCGCCGGGGGTACCGGGTGGAGCTGGGGGATGTGGAGCAGAATCTTTTGGCCCTGCCCCAGGTGACGGGAGCCGCCGCCGGGCTGGTGGGGGACCGGCTGGCCGCCCTGGTGGCAACCGCCCCAGGCTACGAGGCCGGGGCCTCCGGTCTGATGCGGGCCCTGGGGGAGCGCCTGCCCCCGGCCCTGATGCCCCAGCGGATCCTCCTGACCGACGCCCTTCCCCTGACCCCCCAGGGCAAGCTGGACCGGGCGGCAGCGGGACGGATGCTTCAGGATCGAATGAAGGGAGGGCGGCAGGATGGACGCCATAGAAAGCCGGGCGCTGGAGATTCTGGCGGAGGTCTGTGAAGACAGCCGGGTTCTGGAGGACCCCGGTTTGGATCTTTACCGGGAGAACCTGCTGGATTCCTTTGCGCTGGTACAGCTTTTGGAGGCTTTGGAGGACGAACTTGGGGTGGAGATCTGGCTTACCCAGGTAAAGCGGGAGGAGACCGCCACCCCCGGTCAGGTAGCCGCTTTGGTCCGCCGTCTGGCGGCGGAGGGGCGGGAGCAATAGTTTTGTTTCCGGGCCGGCGCTGTTATCCACTGGTTGATTTTAGGCCTTCAGACGGGGACCCTTATTTTTAGAAGCTGTATTCATAACCGGGAGATGCCAGACGGGCGGAAAAAGGCCCGGCCAGATGGCGTCAGATGGTTGTGAATACAGCTTCCTACTCCGGGGGGATTTCTTTATCTTGGGTTGTGCGTCTGATTGAAAACGCACTGCCTTTTTGTAGCCTGTGGCCCTTTGGGCGTCCCATCTCTGGGTTTTCATTCTTGAGATTGGCAGAGGTTGACGGCTCAACGGCGTTTGCCCTTCCGGCGGACCTCCTTTCTGGCGCTGGGAATTGTCAAGTCAAGTGCAAAGAAAAACGGAAGAAAATTTCAGCAGGAGATTTCCAGGAAAGGCATTTGCGAGGTCTGTGATTTAGCTTATGGGTAAAAC
>CAJUFK010000225.1 GCA_910585535.1 uncultured Angelakisella sp.
CAGGCACAACTCAAGTCCCGGCACAACCCTTAGGCGCGGAGCGCCGGGGAGGGTCCGCCTGCGGCCGCTAGGCCGAGAGTGATAAGGGCGCAGGCCAGGACTGCGCCGGGGAGGGTGCGGTCCGCCAGCTGCCCCAATCCGCAGTTGATAACACTGGACGCAAGGCTCCCCACCATGGCGTACCCGGAGAGCAAAACGCTTCGGGGACCACCCTCCGCCTGGCGGTTCTTTTGGGTGGCCGCAAAAGGTAAAAACAGGGCCGAAACAATCCGCAGCAGGACCACACAAAGGCCGCAGAGCGTCCCCCAGGGGGCCACCGCCAGGACGGCGCAGAGCAGCGCCGCCAGGACAAAGAGTACCCGCCCAAACCGCCGCTCCCCCAGGAGGCGGACGGCCCGGTGGGAAAACGCCCCGCACAGCCCCGCCGCTGTGGCGGCGCCGTACCACACCCCCATCATGGGCTCCGGCATCCCTGCCCGTTGGTAGAGGGGCTGGCAGAAAAAGACGGTGCAGAGCTGACAGCTTTCCGCCAGGCCGGCGCAGGCCAGGAGGAACCCCAGGAACTTGGGATCCCTCCGGAGGCTCCGCCCCAGGGCCCGCAGCTGCTCCCCTGCCGTGGCCCGGTCCGGGGCCTCCAGGGGCACAGGGAGGAGGAACAGCGCCGCCAGGGCCGCCGCTCCATAGCTTAGCACCGTGAGGAGGGCGGCCAGGCGGTACCGTCCACCCAGCCACCCGCTAAAAATGCCGCTGGCCGCCAGCAGCCCCGCCATCCCCCAGGCGTCAAACCGCCCAAGGACCTTTTGGGCCTCCTTCTCCCCGGCGCACCGGTAAAGATAGGCGGTATCGCAGCCGGAAAATCCGGTAAGCACCACCGCCAGCAAAGCCCGTTCGGCCAGGAATCCCCCAAAGCTCTCCGCCTGCCAGAAGATCACCTTAGAGACGAGATAGAGGATGCAGGAAACCGCCAGGGTGTTCTTCAACCCGATCCGGGCGGTCACCAGTCCCCAGGGGATCTCCAGGAGGATCATCAGCAGGTAGGAGATGCTTTCGATCAGGGCGATCTGCCCCACTGTCACCCCCGCCGCCGTGCGGTAAAGGGTCGCCACCGGGCCGTAAAAGACCATCCCTTGGAGGAACGCGATTAGGTACATCAGCCATAGGGCCCTCTGGCTCTTATTTTCAGGCATGAAAAAACAGTCCTTTCGTAAAAAGGCAACAGCAATCGGACCTCAAGCCAAGCCTGGGGTCCTGGGAACATCTGCTGATACCTTTTTAGTGGGACTGCATCATAAGGGCAGGGGCTCCT
Organism: uncultured Angelakisella sp.; assembly: GCA_910585535.1. Classification (GTDB taxonomy): domain Bacteria; phylum Bacillota; class Clostridia; order Oscillospirales; family Ruminococcaceae; genus Angelakisella. The sequence continues at coordinate 1,307 of CAJUFK010000225.1, forward strand.
TCCCTGTGTTATTCTGTTTTTATTGTAGCACATTTCCGAAAGGATAGCAAGATCATTTGCGCCTGGAAGCGGATCGCAGCAAAGATAGAAACGAGGCTGTCCCTCCCTTTTCCGCCGCCGTGCGGCGCTAGCACGAGGGGCTGGTTCCTCGCCGCAGTGGGGAACACCGAACTGCGGCGGCAATCAGGAGCAGAACCTAGCGGTTGCTCTTATACAAGCCACCCCAGGTCCGTCCGTTCAAAAAGCGTCCCCCTGGGGGGCTTGTTTTGTTGGCAAGGGGTGTTGCTACCTTCCGCCTTCTGCTGCTTCCGACTCCAGGCACAACCTACGCCCCTGCACAACCGTTAGGCGCGGAGCGCCGGGGAAGCACGGGTGGGTGCGGCACGCGCCCAATCCCCCACCGCTGGGCGGCGGCCCTTTGAGCGTCCCATCTCTGGGATTCCATCCTGGGGATTGGCAGCGGTTGATGGCTCAACGGCGTTTGCCCTTCCGGCGGACCTCCTTTCTGCCGCTGGGAATTGTCAAGTCAAGTGCAAAGAAAAACGGAAGAAAATTTCAGCAGGA
>CAJUFK010000226.1 GCA_910585535.1 uncultured Angelakisella sp.
GGATAAGATAGACAGGGCCTTTAAGCTGCGGCTGGCCGGCGGCAACCTGGAGGAGATGTGTACCGCTGACTACGCCTGCCCGGATGATCTGGATTTCCGCCACCCCCGGTATGTGGTAATTGACGGGGTCTATCACGCCTACCTCCAGATCCCCTCCACCGGATTCAAGACATTGGTGGGGGCCGCCTGGCTTTCCCCCCTCATAAACGCCGGGGAGGCCATTGATGTGGATCTGTTTCTCCATAAGATGCCCGCCGACCGGATGCAGGTCCAGGTTTCCCGAAACTTGCGGCTCAACAAGGCAAAATTAGGGGAGGTCTCCAGCACCAGCGCCGACTTCAACAAGATGGGGGACATTATGGAATCCGGCTACTATCTCCAGCGGGGGCTGAATGACGGGCAGGAGTTCTACTACCTCAATGTCCTGGTCACCGTCAAAGCCTTCTCCCGGAAGGACCTGGAGAACCGGGTGAGCGAGGTGGTGAAGATGATGACAGCCAAGCAGATCACCCTGAAATACTGCGCCTATCTCCAGGAGGAGGCGTTTCTCTCCACCCTGCCGCTGGCAAAGCTCTCCCCCAAGCTGTACCGGCTGGGCAGACGAAATATCCTTACCAACACCGCCGCCAGCACCCATCTGTTCACCTCCTTTGAGATCTGCGACGACAGCGGCATCCTTATGGGGACCAACGAGCATAACAACTCCCTGGTGATCCTGGACCTGTTCAACCAGCGGAAATACAAAAACCCCCATATGGCTATTATGGGGACCACCGGCAGCGGCAAGACGGTCATTGAGCAGTGTATGGCTACCCGGATGCGCCGCAAGCACATCGCCACCACCATCATCGCCTCCCTGAAGGGCCACGAGTACGCCAGGGCAGTGAAGGCCATGGTCGGGCAGTTTATCCGCATCTCCACCGGCAGCCCCCACTGTATCAATGTTATGGAGATACGCCCCACGGACAACAGCGCCAACCGCCTGCTGGACGGGGAGCTGGAGGAGCAGAGCTATCTTTCCATGAAAATTGATAACCTGTTGATTTTCTTCTCTATCATCATGCCGGAGATGACCAATATCGAGGAGCAGCTGCTGGACGAGGCCTTGGTCAAGACCTACGGGGACTTCGGCATCACCAACGATAACCGGACCCTTTGGGACCCTGCCCACCCGGACCGCTTCCGGCCCATGCCGGTCCTGGGGGACCTTTACAGGAATCTTCGGAACAACCCAAAGGCGGACCGGCTGGCTATTGTTCTAAACCGCTTTGTGGGCGGCTCGGCGAAGGCGTTTAACCATCAGACCAATGTGGACCTTTCCAACCCCTATACCGTTATCGACCTGTCCTACCTCAAAAAGAA
>CAJUFK010000227.1 GCA_910585535.1 uncultured Angelakisella sp.
GAGTTTCCCGGCGGGTGGGCTTCCTGCGGGGGGGCTGGTACTCCGGTTCGTCCTCCTCCTCGGGCCAGTCCTCCCGAACCGACCGGGTACGGTGCGCTTCGGTGGAAGCCTCCCGGCGGCGGGGCTGGTATTCTACCACATCCTCGTCCTCCTCCGGAAGGCTGGCCCGAGGTGCTTGTTTTTTCGGTTTTGGCGCAGAGACATCCCGGGAAGCGCCGCCCTGTTTCCTGCGGATCTCCTGGAGAATATCGTCTACGTTGTAATTTTTATCCGGCACTGTTACAACCTCCCTATTTGGCCCGGAGGCCCAGACGCTGGCGGGTTACCTCATATAGGATGATCCCCGCCGCCACCGAGGCGTTAAGAGAATTGATCTTTCCGTTCATGGGAAGGGAGACGACAAAGTCGCATTTTTCCTTGACCAGCCGGCTCACCCCGGCGCCCTCGGATCCCACCACCAGCCCCACGGCCCCGGCGTAATCCACCGAACACCAGGGCTGGCCGTCCATATCGGCGCAGTAGAACCAAAGGTTTTTCTCCCGTTTCAGCTGGTCCATCAGGGAGGCCAGGTTGGGCACCCGAACCACGGGGAGGTGGGCGGCGGCTCCGGCGGCGGACTTGACGGCGGCGGCGGTGAGCCCTGCGCTGTGCCGCTTAGGGATGATGACCCCGTGGGCCCCGGCGGCTTCGGCGGTGCGGATGATAGCCCCCAGGTTGTGGGGATCCTCCACCCCGTCTGCCAGCACCACAAAGAGGGGCTTGTCCCCGGCTCGGTGGTAGATGTCCTCCAGGGAGGCGTAGCTTTCGGCGGCGGGGATGGCCGCCACCCCCTGATGGCTGGCGATGCCGGAGAGGGCCTGGAGCTTTTCCGGGGCGGCTTCCTTTACGGGGATGCCCCGCTCCTTGGCCAAGGCGATGATGCGGCCCACAGGGCCCTTTTCCAGGCCGGCCTGCAGATAGATACATTCCACCTCTCTGGGGGAGCGGAGGAGTTCCAGGACAGGGTTGCGTCCGGCGATGGCGCCGGCTTTTGGTGTTTCGTTCATAAATGCCACCCGATTCTCGCTGCTGGAGCGGAACTTTCATTTTTTGGTACTATTGGAAATAGTATACCACAAAATGAAAGAGAAAAAAAGACCTTTCTGGAGGAAGGTCAGGGCTTACGCATGAAGAGAGCGAAGAACATCGGCAAGGAAAGCATCATCATAA